>NZ_JASBOG010000004.1:0-156202 GCF_039907185.1 Corynebacterium sp. c8Ua_99 | reverse complement strand
AAAAAAAGCCCCCCCCCTAAAACCAAAGAACCCCAGGCCGGAAAACTTCCTGACCTGGGGTTTTGGAGCCGGAAACGGGACTCGAACCCGTAACCTACTGATTACAAATCAGTTGCGCTACCAATTGCGCCATCCCGGCAACTTTAAAGCGACCCTTTTGGCGTTAGCCGTCGCTGGATCGAAAGAATCAGAGTCAACCTGAGAATCGAACTCAGCTGTGCCGCTGACAGGCGATTGTACAGGTTGGCAAGCAGAAGTTAAAAACGACACCACAGGAAAACTGCAACCGCAGTTCTTGAACACTTTTCCACACGCTAAAAGCCCCGCTCAGATAGGTAAATTCACCGCCTCAAAAACGAATTGAGATTCTCGGCCACTGACGGGGTAGTGTGACTATCGCTAAATCACTGGGGCTATGTTTCTGCAACGTCTCCGCATCGCGTCTTTGCAGCATCACTGCAATGCACCCCAGGCAGTATCGGGGAAAGGAAGTGTCGACATGTCATTCGCTGGTGACAGCAATTCCAACGCCGGAGAAAACTCCGCTACGAAGAATGATCTCTACGACGCTGAAGCCACTGTCTCTTACGACGACACTCCGCAGACCCAGTTTCCTGCAATCGAAGATCAGTCCACCTTCAAGCAGCGCGTGATTGATTTCGTTTCCGGCCCAACGGCAACTGTCGACCTAGTGCACTCGACTACTACCCCGCTGCCGCTGGCACCGATCGATTATTCCGACCCGAGTCAGGTCACGGCCGTACTCGATCTCGCTGCTCGCATCGGCGGGCTATTGCTGGCATGTGGCTCGGGCAACCGCGATACCGAGCTGCAAATTAAGGCCGTGACCTCAGCCTATGGCCTCACCCAAATCCAAGTCGATATCACGTTGACCTCCGTGACGGTCTACCACCTCATCGGCGCACGCCGTACCCCTATTACCGCGATGCGCGTTGTCACCGCGCCAGTGCCCGACTTCGAGCGTTTGCGTCACACTGACCGTGTCATCCGCCGAATTCGCGCGGGCCATCTGAGCCTGGAGGAGGCTATTGAGGCTATCGACAAAGTCGAGCGTGAGCCCGCAAAATACCGCCTCCGCGTCATCTACGCTGGCTGGGCATTGCTGGCTTCATCTGTGACAGTGCTGCTCGGCTCGAGTTTCGAGGTTGCCCTTATCGCAGCTGCGGTCACACTGGCCATCGTCATCGTGATTGGCGAACTCGCCGCCCGCGAGTTGCCCACATTCTTCCAGAACGCAGTCGGTGGTCTCATCGCCACACTCTCCGCTGCTGTACTCAATGCGGCGCAGGCGTATCTCCCCTTTGAAATGCAGCCATCCAGGCTAATCGCTTCGGGAATTATCGTGATGCTCGCCGGCCTAACCCTCGTGCAAGCACTGCAAGACGGCATCACCGGCGCACCTGTGACTGGCTCGGCGCGCTTCTTCGACACCATGTTGTTGACCGGCGGCATCGTCGCTGGCATCGCAATGGGCATCGAGTTTTCCGGAATGCTGGGCATTCCGCTTCCCGACGTCATCGCGGGCTCCGACCTCAACCTTGCACAGGCAACAGTGCGGGTGATAGCGGGAACTACCGCCTCAATCGCATTTGCGTTGGCCTCGAATGCTGGGTTCACCGCGTTGGCAGTGTCCGGAACGGTCGCCCTGCTGGGGTCAATGACCTACTACTACGTGTTGACTCCACTGGGAATTCATCCGGTGACCAGCGCCGGCGCGGCAGCAACGCTGATTGGTCTCATCGGCGGCCTGCTGGCACGACGTTGGTCCATCCCACCGCTGATTACGGCAGTGGCAGGCGTCACCCCGCTGCTTCCGGGTATGACAATCTACCGCGGTATGCACGCACTGCTGCACGACCACCCGACCAAGGGGTTTACGGCGCTGGCCTCAGCGCTGGGCATTGCGACGGCACTAGCTGCGGGCATTGTCCTCGGTGAATGGATGGCGCGTAGGCTCCGTCGCCCTCGCGCACTGCGCGAAGACAGTGGCCTGACCCGTCCAATCCGAGCCGGTATGCGTCGCATCCGTCCTGTGAATCCGCGGAACAAGCCTCGCCGTCCACGCAACTACCGCTTCAAGGGCGGTATGAACCCGCGCCTGGACTAGTCGCTGCGTGAACTGGTCGCTTCCGGAACCAGGTTGTCCACACCGCGCGACCTATCAACAACGTGGTAGAATTAGGTTTTTGAATTGTAAGTAGCGCTTAAAGCTGAAACTGCGTCATCACAATCCCATTCCTTCTTCACTGAACTCGGTTGAGCTCAGTGCCGGGAGCATGTGGCGAGATGGCTGGCAGAAGTAGGTGTATGGGGCGCAATTAAGGCCATGCTTGCCAGGAGGATTCGTGCCACCGAAGGTCACAGACACTCGCACTGCTCAGAACGAGGCTCTTCACAAGGTCGAAGAAAAGACCGCTGCTGGCGCACGGCGAATTGTTGCTACCTTCGCCGAGGATTTCTACGATGCCGTCACTCTGATGTGCATGCTCGGAGTGGAGAAGGAAGGCCTGAGCTTCAAGAAGGTTCACGAGGAATACGAGAAGGAAAACGCTCCGAAGACCGCAAAGCGCACACGCAAGTCCACTAAGAAGACTGCGAAGAAGTCGACCAAGAAGGCCGCAAAGAAGACCACTCGTAAGACGGCGAAGAAGGCTGCCAAGAAGGCCGCTAAGAAGACGACGAAGAAGGCTGCTAAGAAGACCACCAAGAAGGCAGCTAAGAAGACCACCAAGAAGGCAGCTAACTAACGGGGTCACGCAGCATGGGTCGGAGCGGGAAAAAGGCGGTTGCCGCAGTAGCTGTCGTTGCGGCAGTGTCCATGACGGCTACCGCATGCCAGGCAAAGCCGGCAGCGGAGATCGTCGGCAAGCAATGGCAGATAACCGCAATTTTTGATGACCCAAACCTGCCCCACGGTGTGCCGGACGGAACTCAGGCGCCGACTATTACGCTGGGACAGACAACATATGCCTTCGCTGATTCCTGTGGCAACGGCTCTGGTTCGCTGCAGTGGAAGGGCGAGGCGGTCGAATTCGGCGCCCCGGAGCAGACTCGCAGTTTGGACTGCTCAGACCAGGCGCAGACCTATTCGGAGCGCTTCCACAAGATTGTTGCGGGCGAATTCGTCTACACGCAGGACAACAATGGTCTGCGCATGCGAGAGATGAAAGACCCCAAGCCAGGCGAGGATCGCCGTGGCTGGACTGCGACAACCTCGGGTTACACCGAGGGGCGCTGACGCCACTTCTGATCGACAGGCGCATCGGTGCCGGGGTGAGAAACCCGTGCGTAAGAACCGCGGTGGTAAATGAGCGGATTGATTTCTTCACGCTTGCCGATAGCCACAATATCCGCCGTCACAATCCAGTGATCGCCGCCTTCGTAAACATCGACGACGGTGCAATCAATCCACACGGAGCAGCCGTGCAATAAAGGGTTGCCCAGCTCAGAGCGGGTCCACTTCCCCGTCTTGAACTTTTCGCCATTACTGCGGCCGAAGGCTGCCGAGATATCCTCCTGATCCTCGGCCAACACATTGACGGAGAAGCGTCCAGCGTTCCGTATATGCGGCCAGGACCGCGAGGTCTTCATGACAGTAAACAGAACCATCGGTGGAGTGAGACTCAGCGAGGAAAAAGACTGGCAGGCGAAACCGTACGCTTCGCCTTCATCCTCGGTGGCGATAATGGTCACGCCAGTGGTGAACTCACTCATCGCGCCACGGATAGACATTTCATCCAATTCGACGGGGCCGCCAAGTTCGACATGGTCGTCGCGGGTAGCTTCCGGACTATTGAGAGCCGCAGCTGATTGGTCGGTGCTCGAATTTGTTGAATCTGTCATGTAATAGACCTTAATCTGAATCCGAACACAGTAAAGACGAGGTGGGGTTTACCACCCCAAGAGCCCCCGATAGCGCCACGATGTTGTTACCCTCGTCGGCCCGCTACCCGGCTGACGGTGCCGACGGCGCTGCGGTTGTCGATCCAACGACAAACTCAGTCTCCAACAAGACGCGAGGAGCGCGACCGCTGTCCTCGCGTGCGGCCTCAAGCTCCTCGGCCAGCGCGCGGCCGACGGCAATGCCCTTCTGCCTATTCGGCTGAATTACAGTGGTCAGCTTGTGGAAGAGGGCGCGCTCGATTCCGTCAAAGCCTGTGATGGACAGGTCCTCCGGAACACGAATTCCGTTCTCCTTGGCATATTCCAAGACCGCAATTGCCTGAGTATCCGTGGTACAGACCACCGCCGTGAGATCCGGGTTGTCGGTCAGCAGCTGGCGAGCCGCATCGCGGTTATTCTCGCGGTCATTGAGGTGACGCTCGATGATAGGCACATCTGCCTGCTGAATACCGGCCTCGGCAAGCGCTTCCAGCGCACCTTCGACGCGGTTCTTCTGCACCTGGTGATGAGCTTCTGCCAGCCGCTTCTCCGTGACATATCCCGAGTTCGGGGTACGCGACAAGCGCACCGAAAGGATTCCCACCTTGCGATGTCCCAGTTCAGTCAGGTGCCGCACCGCGGGCTTGATGGCCTCACGGTCGTCGATGCCCACAAACGGTAGAGCCGCCGCATCTGCAGGCTGGTCACACACGACCGTCGGCAAGCCGCGAGCGCGCACGGCAGCGAGGAACGGGTCGTTGTCCGCGACGGAGTAGACCACGAAACCGTCGACCACCGCTTGCCGAATCAGATTGAGATCTACGTCCCCGCCCTCCTCGGAGGAAGCTGGAATGACCAACATGGAGTCGCCCATTTCGCCGAGCTCCTCTGCGAGGCCGGCGAGAAAATCCACCGACGCAGGGTCTTCAAAAGCGAACGGGAGGTGCTCGGTGAACAGCACGCCGATGGCGCCAACCCGGCGCATGCGCAGACCGCGAGCCATTGGGTCCGGCCCGGGATAGCCAAGCCGCTCCGCAGTTTCCAAGATGTGCTCTCGCAACTTCTCCGAGAGCTGGTCAGGACGGTTGTAAGCGTTAGACACAGTCGTGCGCGAGACCCCAAGTTCTGCAGCGATGGAAGCCAAGGTGCCACGACGACGCCGACTTTGCACGGAATACCGACCCTTCTTGAAAAACCAACAGCGACTGCCCGCTCAGATATCTTCGTCCAGCTACCTCAGGTAGAAAACCTCGATTTTATGGAAAAGAACTACAACGAGCATCACACGCATCTAATCGCGGACAACTTTACCCAACGAATGTGCGCGACTGTCATTTCGGCCACTCCGGCAGAGGCCCGCCTTGTGACTGGGTCTCCGCAGCCCCTACTATGTTCTTTGAACTAAAAGACAACTGTTTTCAATAGCGGTTAATGCTCAGGAGCTGAATAAAAGGAATAATTCAGCCCGCAACAGGATTGGATACATACATGAAGGCACGCTTTTCCACGCGCATCGCGGCGCTAGTCGCCAGCGCCGGCCTCGTCGCAGGTCTCGGCGCATGCTCCAGCAATGATGACAGCGCTACGTCCGCGGGCAAGTCCGAAGACACCATTAAGGTGGTCACCTCCACCAAGGTCTGGGCAGACGTCGCCGACGCAGTCACCGACGACGAGAAGGTCTCCATCGACCCGATTATCGCGTCCAACGACATCGACCCTCACTCCTACGAACCGGCCGCAGCCGACATGGCAAAGGTAGAGGACGCCGATATTCTCGTCGCAGGTGGCGGGCATTACGACGCATGGCTGACCTCCTCTCTGCGTGACGCAAAGGACAAGGTCATCACCTCTGCGCTGCCGCAGGAAGAAGGCCATGACCACGAACATGACCATGATCACGAGGGCCACGACGACCATGATCACGAAGGTCACGACCACGACCACGAAGGTCACGACCATGATCACGAGGGCCACGAGCACGACCATGAAGGCCACGAGCACCACCACCATGACGGCGAAGCCAACGAGCACGTCTGGTACAACACCGATGCGGTTGAAGAAACTGCAGAGCAGCTCGCCGAAGCTCTGACCAAGATGGGCGCCAAGGCCGACACCAAGGCTGTCGATAAGGAAATCAAGGACATCGAAGAGGCCAAGAGCAAGCTCAAGGCCGCTAAGGTTGCTCAGGTTCACCCGCTGGCCGATGACATCCTGAAGGACACGAAGGTTAAGGACATCACCCCGAAGGGCTACCGCCAGTCCACGCTGAATGAGTCCGAGCCGTCGGCAAGCGATGTCAATGAAATGCTGAAGCTGATTGAGTCCGGCGAGTTGGACTACCTCATCGACGCACCGCAGACCCACGACCAGGTCTCGCAGCGACTCGTCGAGGCTGCCAAGGCAAAGGGCGTTAAAATCGTCGATGTTTTTGAGTCGCCGAGCGCTGACCAGTCGTTCTTTGATCTCTACAAGCAAACCCTTTCCGGTATGGAGTCCGCATAACTTTGCCCTCACTGACTTTTACTGACGCAGCCGTTGAGCCGCTGTGGTCCGGTCTCAATTTGAATATCGAACCTGGCGAGTTCTTGGCCATCCTGGGCCCCAACGGCGTCGGCAAATCCACGCTGCTGACCACTGCCCTTGGCATGCGCCGGCTGACTCACGGTTCAGTAAAAGTCGACGGGAACCTCGGCTACATTCCGCAGCAGCGGATGTTCGAGCCCTCACTGCCCATTCGGGTTCGCGACCTCGTCGAGCTGGCAGCCGGCAAGAACCGCTCCGCCACCGACGAAATGCTGGACTTTGTCGGCGCGGGCGGTATTGCGGACCGTCGCGTCGGCACGCTCTCTGGCGGTCAGCAACAGCTTGTCCGTCAGGCGCAGGCGCTCGTTTCGGCGCCGGATTTTTTGCTTTGCGACGAGCCTCTGCTCTCCCTCGACCCTGCGGCGCAACGGACCACGGTCGAGCGCCTGGACCGGCATCGCAGGGAAAACGACACGGCAGTCGTCTTCGTCACCCACGACATCAACCCCATCCTGGGCGTCTGTGACCGGGTGCTCTACCTGACGCCGCATGGACATGCGGTCGGATCGGTCGAGGAAATCATCACTTCAGAGACGCTCTCGGAGCTCTACCAAACCAACATTGCGGTTGCCCGTGTCGAGGGAAAGCTGGTTATCGTCTAATGACCCTACTGACTCAGTATTTCTCCGACACCGCTGCTCTGCTCCAAGTCGGGTTCGTCCACAATGCTCTCATCGCGGCAGCTCTACTCGGGCTAATCTCCGGCATCATTTCGCCACTGATTGTCATGCGACAGATGAGTTTCACGGTCCACGGCACCAGCGAGCTGGCACTTATGGGTGCATCCGCGGCCCTACTACTTGGTGTCAGTGTCAGCAGCGGTGCCATTATCGGTTCGGTGCTCATCGCAATAGTCCTGGCGGCACTGTCGCTTCGAGGGCGCCAAGATGCGGTCGTGGGCGTGGTCTTGAGCTTCGGCATGGGCTTATCGGTGCTGTTTATCCACCTCTACCCCGGCCGGACAAGTACCGCGTTTTCACTTCTCACCGGCCAGATCATTGGTCTGACTGACACTTCTCTATGGACGATGGCCATCGTCGCGGTCATCGTCGTCGGCGGCGTTGCCTGGAAATGGCGGCCGCTTCTATTCGCCTCCGCCGACCCCATCATGGCCGCCGCCTGTGGTGTCAACGTGAAGGCGCTATCGATTTACTTCGCGATTCTCACCGGTCTCGTCGCCGCCCAGGGCGTACAGATTGTCGGCTCTCTGCTCGTCATCGCCCTCATCATCACCCCTGGTGCTGCGGCCGCATTCGTCACCGCCTCTCCTGTAAAGGCCATCATCCTGTCGACCATCTTCGCCGAGGTCGCGGCCGTCGGCGGCATTGTTCTCTCACTCGCACCGGGCATCCCGGTCAGCGTTCTAGTGACGACAATCGCGTTTGTCATCTACCTGATCTGCTACGCCATCGGAACGGTGCAATCGCGCAAGGCAACGCGTGACGACGTCCAGGCTGCCAAGTGGAGCAAATAGACACATACGCTTTTTCGGAGTTCCATCGCTTTTCGGAGTGTCTTTTAAAACAACAAAAACATCGGGCAGCCCCTCGAGTGACGATTGCGGAGAAGGTGCGCACCTTCCCTCTCGCCACCGAGGGGCTGCCCGTATTTTTGCTGGATTCTCTAAAAGCAGACTCCAATACCCCCAGCTCTTTTTAAGACTGCGAGACTGCCGAAATGGGTTGCCCCGGCAGACAGAAAAACTAACGCTGAGGATGTCGTGGTCTGACATCTCAGTGACCCAAAGCTAGCTGTACAAGCCACCGCTAGGTCCGTGCGCTTCCCTAAACTACGGCCAATTACGCCCCTATTTCTAGGAGCATGATTTGCCCGCCCTCCCCTTCGGGAAACTACGGATAATTTTCTGTTGGAAGTGATAATAACGCTGTTATTTCTGCAGCGCACGCCGGAAATAGAATTATCTTTAAAGCGCTGAACTACTGGGGGTAGCCATAAGTACCGGCCGCAATTTAGAACCCAAAATACCCCACGTAAACGCTATTACTATAACGAATTGATAATGGCGCCTCCGGGGGTATCAAATGCGCTACTGGCTACTCTTTGCCCGGCGTTGGCGGGCAAACTCACTCAGAGTCACAC
The DNA here is from genome assembly GCF_039907185.1 of Corynebacterium sp. c8Ua_99. Taxonomy (NCBI): domain Bacteria; kingdom Bacillati; phylum Actinomycetota; class Actinomycetes; order Mycobacteriales; family Corynebacteriaceae; genus Corynebacterium; species Corynebacterium sp. c8Ua_99. The sequence goes on along the minus strand of NZ_JASBOG010000004.1, from coordinate 147,616 downwards.
CGGCAGCAACGGAAGCATTGAGCGACTCCACCCAGCCGGTCATCGGAATGGACATGATGGTGTCACAGGTATCGCGCACCAGGCGCGAAAGCCCCTTACCCTCGGAGCCGACGACCACAACCACCGGTGTGGTGCCGTCGTAAGTATCCAGAGTGTGGTCGCCACCAGCATCCAGCCCAACAACCTGGTAGCCAGCCTTCTGGAACTGCTTGAGCGAACGCACCATATTGGTCGCCCGCGCAACTGGCAGACGCGCAGCAGTACCAGCCGAAGTACGCCAGGCCACGCCCGTAATGGCGGCCGAGCGACGCTCCGGAATCACCACACCGTGGCCGCCAAAGGCCGCCACCGAGCGAATGACCGCACCCAGGTTACGAGGGTCGGTGATGTTATCCAGGCAGACGATAAGACCCGGCTCCCCGGTCTTGGCCACCGAATCAATCAGATCTTCGACAGACGAGTACTTGTATGGCGGAATTTGCAGACCGATGCCCTGGTGCATGGTGTTGCCGGTCATGGTGTCCAGCTCGTGGCGGGGCACCTCGCGAATCGGGATACCACGGGAGTTAGCAATACGCACTGACTCCTGCAGGCGCTCGTCATTGTCGGTGCCCAACGCCACAATCAGCGCTGCCGCTGGCACCTTCGCATGCAGGCACTCCACGACCGGGTTACGGCCAACTACCAGCTCGGAGCCATCTCCCTTGCGCTCATGACGCCCAGAGTCACGGCGTCGCTTCTCATTCGCCCGCTTATGAGCTGCGTGATAAACGCGGTCCTCTGCCTTCGGGGTCGGTCCCTTGCCACGCAGGCCCCGCTTCTGGCCGCCGGAGCCGCCGACGTTCTTCTTGCTTGCCTTGCGCACTGCGCCACGACGACCGTTGCCTGCCATAGCTACCTGCTTTCTGTAGTTAATAGTTTTCTTTAGCCTAAAGCCAGCTTTTCAGCTTTAGTCAGCGACAGACCATGCCGGGCCATCAGCGGTATCAGTTACCGCGATACCCGCTTCCTTCAGACGGTCGCGCACAGCATCAGCCGTAGCCCAGTCCTTCTCTGCACGAGCCCGAGTGCGTTCCTCCAACTGGTGCTCAACCAGCACACCGAGCGCATGCATTGCCGCATCGGAACCGGAATCGGAGGTTGCCCACTGCTCATTCAGCGGATCGAACCCAAGGACTGCGGCCATAGCGCGGACAGCACCGGCAATCTCCTTAGCCTTGGTCTCGTCGCCGTCGGCAAGCGCCTGATTGCCTCCACGAACAGCGTTGTGGATTTCCGCGAGCGCGCGTGGGACGGCGAGGTCGTCGTCGAGCGCTGCTTCGAACGCCGGCGTCCACTCACCGATTTCGATATCGCCGAGCTTATCGACGGCACGGTGCATAAACGCCTCGATACGACGGTAGCCCGCTGCCGCTTCCTGCAGAGCCTCCTCGGAGTACTCCAGCACGGAGCGGTAGTGCGCACTACCGAGGTAGTAACGCAGCTCAACCGGACGAACCATGGTCAGGATATGCGGCACGGACAACACGTTGCCGAGCGACTTCGACATTTTTTCGCCGGCCATTGTGACCCAGTGGTTGTGCATCCAGTAGCGGGCAAAGCCGTCGCCGGCTGCGTGCGACTGCGCAATCTCGTTTTCATGATGCGGGAACTGCAGGTCGAGACCGCCACAGTGGATGTCGAACTCCGAGCCCAAGTAGTAGGTGGCCATGGCGGAGCACTCCAGGTGCCAGCCCGGACGGCCATTGCCCCACGGCGTCGGCCACGAGGGCTCGCCCGGCTTAGCCGCCTTCCACAGTGCGAAATCGTGCGCGCCACGCTTGCCCGGAGTGCTGGTCTCGCCCTGCTCCATCTCGTCAACGCGGTTGCCGGACAGGCTACCGTAGTCGCTGCCTTCAGCCTTGGACCAGGCGTCCACGTCAAAATAGACGCTGCCATCGACAGCGTAGGCGAAGCCGTTATCCATCAGACGCTGCATATACTCCACCATCTGAGTGACATGTCCGGTGGCACGCGGCTCAACGCTCGGCGGAAGAACACCGAGCTGGTTGTAAGCCCAGGTAAATTCACGTTCAAAGCGGGAGACCCATTCCCACCAAGGGCGGCCGTGCTCGGCGGCCTTGTTCAAGATCTTGTCATCGATATCGGTAACGTTGCGCACAAAGGCGACGTCATACCCCTTGGCGATCAGCCAACGGCGCAAGATATCAAAGGCCACGCCGGAGCGAACATGGCCAATGTGCGGCTGAGCCTGCGGGGTCGCACCGCACAGGTAAATGGAGGCACGCCCCTCCCGGAGAGGCTTAAAATCCTTCAGTTGGCGGGTTGCGGTATCGAAGATTTGAAAAGTCACAGCCCCGAGCATAGCGGGGAAATAGATACGGGTGAAAAAGAGAAAACGGCTAGCGCACACGGGCAATGTGTGTGCGCTAGCCGTTATCCGGAAAAGTGCAGAAAATCCCTACTGGAAGGAACCGGGGAAGGGAAACGACTTATGCGTCTGCGTCCAGGTCCACCGGCTTATCGTCGGCCTCGTCCTTCTTCTCACCGGCGGCACCTTCCTGTGCCAGCGCGCGGTGACGCTCGATAGTGGCATCGACGCGGGCAAAAACTTCCTCGACCTTGGCCTCATCAACGCCGTCGGCAAGCGCGAGCTCACCGACGAGAACCTGGCGAGCCTTGCTCAACATACGCTTTTCGCCGGCGGACAGACCGCGATCCTGATCGCGGCGCCACAGGTCACGAACTACCTCAGCGACCTTGTTAATGTCGCCCGAACCCAGGCGTTCCTGGTTGGCCTTGTAGCGACGGGACCAGTTGCCGGCCTCTTCCACGTCGGTCTCACGCAGAACGGAGAAGACCTTCAGCAGACCCTCTTCACCGACAACGTCGCGGACACCGACCAGCTCGGCATTCTTGGCGGGCACCTGGATATTCAGATCACTCTGCAGAATCTGCAGTACGAGGTACTGAACGGTCTCACCGTTAAGCTCTCGTTCAATGATGTTTTCGATTTTCGCAGCTCCGTGGTGCGGATAAACTACGGTATCGCCAATGCTGAATTCCATGTAATGCACACGCCCTTTCCAACGGCCTTCCACCCTATCATGTCCCCCCATGATTTTACGGGTAGTATGAGAACATCTTAGGAAGACACTAAGGTGTTCTTTAAATACTGAAAATCCTATCGCCCATCCTCAAGCTACTGGAGGAAATCTAGTCATGGCCTTCAAGTCCGTACTTCGCCGCAGCGCCCTCATCACCGTCTCCGCAGCATCCGCAGTTGCACTTGCTGCTTGTGGCGCCGGTCAGATTTCGCAGACCGCAAATCAGCACCCGGCTGTAGACGGTGCGATGAACGGCGGCGAAGATGCTGCCGGCAAGGGTGCTGAGAACACCAACTCGGCTCTTGGCTTCGTCAACATCCGCGACGCTCATATCCTGGTTGACCCGGAGGCTGGTACCGCTGGTCTGAAGTTCTCCGCCAGCAACCAGCAGCGCGCTACCGAGTCGGTCTACAAGCTGAAGTCCGTCACCGTTGAAGGTATCGGCGAGGTTGAGCTGAAGAAGGTCGCTGAGACACCTTCCTTCGCTAAGGCTGCAAAGGGCGAGGACTCCCTGCCGCGTGAGTGCCAGATTGTTGCCGGCCCGAAGTCCGTCATCGATCCGCTGGCTAAGACCGCCAAGGACAACACCGGCTGCATCGCGTACTACACCAATGAGCTGGACCCGAGCACCCTGGTTGGCGACAAGAGCAGCGCTGCTGGCCAGAACCGCGAGGCCACCTTCGAGTTCACTGACCCGCAGGGCCAGACCAACACCTACGACCTGGACATCACCATCTCTGCTGACATTCTGGAAGCTGGCGCACCGAACCGCGGTGCTGACGGCATGATTGAATCCAAGTAATCGCAGCACAGTGGTGTTCCTGCGCTGTTCGCGCGCAGCGCACTTTTAGGCGCTGGTACAGCGCAGTCCTGTCCCGCAAATAACGCGAGGCGCCTCATCGAGCGGGCATGGGCGATTGGTCGCTTGATACGGGTCACGGCAGTACAGTCATCCTTGACACAAGTCATTGACACTGCCCTGGCCCGCTCTCGCGTATCTGGGGTAAATTTTCTCGCGACATTCACCGCATACCGCACAACACACGTTGTGGAGTCTGTCGTGTCCCCTCTCTTGAAGCAAAGGTGGTTGCACCGTGGCCAGGACCAAAGACGAAGCCTACGAATGCTCAGCATGCGGCTGGCAGGTGTCGAAATGGGTCGGCCAATGTCCCAACTGCAAAGAGTGGGGCACGCTAGAGAAGGTCACTATCCGCTCCAGCGGTGGGAAGTCCGCCTCCACGCTGGAGGACAAAATTGCCGCACGGGCAGCCAAGCAACGTCGCCGTAGCGCTGCCGCAACGGAGCCCGGCGCGCGGGGTGGTCGTCGTAAAGCATCTTCCACTTCCGTCGCGGCTGAAAGCCAGCGTCTAGCACAGCGCGCGCTTGACGACGAGGCGGAGGAACGTTTCCTCGCCGAGACTTCCGCAACAGATCGAATCCCCACTTCATCTTCCGAGTTGACCGCGATTACGGGGATTTCCGCCAAGGCTACGCACGCGGTGCGCACGGGCATCGGTGAGCTGGATCGAGTGCTCGGTTCCGGTATTGTGCCGGGTTCGTTGGTGCTCTTGGCGGGCGAGCCGGGAGTTGGTAAGTCGACGCTGCTACTTGAAGTGGCCTACCGCTGCGCGGACGGCGATTTGGGGCCGACGCTTTACGTCACCGGTGAGGAATCGGTCGGCCAGGTGCGGCTGCGTGCCGAGCGCACTGGCGCACTGTCGGACTCTCTGTACCTGTCGGCGGTGTCGAATATCGAGGACGTCATCGACCTGACGCTGGAGCTCTCCCCCGGTCTGCTCATTGTGGACTCCGTGCAGACGATGCGTGCCGACGTCGAAGGTGCTCGCGGTGGCGTCGCCCAGGCTCGCGCCGTAACCTCTGCCCTGGCGGCGCTGGCAAAGGAGACCGGAACTGCGATTTTCCTGGTAGGACACGTGACCAAGGACGGCAATGTGGCCGGCCCGCGCACAATGGAGCACCTGGTTGATGTGGTGCTCAACTTCGAGGGTGATAGGCATTCGGGGCTACGCTTCTTGCGCGGCCTGAAAAACCGTTTCGGCAGCACCGATGAGGTGGGCTGCTTCGAGCAGACTGCGGGCGGTATTGCGGAAGTTGAGGATCCCTCGGGGCTGTTTTTGCATCACCGAACGCCGACCTCGGGAACTGCGATTACCGTGGCCATGGATGGCCGCAGACCACTGCTGGCGGAGGTGCAGGGTCTGGTAATCAACACCGAGGCGCACAACCCGCGACGCAATGTCTCCGGTCTCGACCCGCGGCGCGTGCCGATGGTCGCGGCCGTGCTGACTGAACACGGTAACTTCAAGCAGTTGGCTCGCATGGAGATGTACGTGTCCACCGTCGGCGGTATGACGCTGTCGGAGCCTGCCGCGGACCTGGCAATCGCGCTGGCGCTGGCCTCATCCATGACTAAGCGGACCTTCCAGGATAAAACCATTGCACTCGGCGAACTGGGGTTGGCCGGCGAAGTGCGCCGAGTGACCGATTTGGAGTGGCGGCTTAAGGAAGCTCATCGAATGGGCTTCGACACGGCAATTGTGCCCAGAGGCGCAAAAGGCCCGGCAGGGATGCGACTGCTGGAAGCAGGCACCGTTGCCGAGGCCATTGAACTTGGGTTGGGAACTAAGCGCTAGCGCATGTTGAACGTGTAGGCGTCAGAGTTGTTGTCACCAATCACGCCGTAGAAGATGTACGACCCGGAAGGCACTGGGACCCGGTCTTCTTCGGAGCACTTGTTCGGCGCCGAGGTCAGACGCGACCAGGTGGCGGCATAGTTGACTTCCTCGCCCGGTGCCAATACCAGTTCACCGTGGCCTTCGGAGTCATTGCAGTCCACATCCGACCAGACACGCTCATACGTTGCCAGGTCATACACCTCGAAGCGCAACTGCTGCTCATCAAGGTTCACGCGGCATTCGCCACCGGTGGGATTGTGGACGGTAATCGCCAGCGTCGGCTGCTCATCGCCGTAGTTCGGCTGATCCGAGGTGGCTGTCACCTGCAGATCTGCAAGGCTACAGTCCTTTTTGCTCGCAAGCGCCGCCTGAGCGTCATCCTTCGCGGAGTCTTCGCCTTCCTTGTCACCCTTCTTGGCGTTCTTGTCGGACTTGTCGTTCTTCGAGTCCTTGTCAGACTTAGACGCGTAAGGTTCCTTGGGCTGTTCCGGAGGAGTCACCTCTTTCCCGTCATCCCTGGTGACATTCACCGGTTCAGAATCCTCGCTGTCCCGGTTTACCAGTGCGGAAATACCCCAGCCCAGGAGAACGAGGATGATAACGAGCAATACCGCCGCGGCGATACGCCGACGCCGGTAGATTTCTGGAGGCAGCTTATTGGTCACACATTTAGGTTAGCGGGTTCTCACTGACTCCATGGGTAACGACAGTCTCAGCGCGTCCGTCCTCCAAGCGGTAGCGCATACCGACAACGCCCACCTCGCCGGTCACCAACCGCGATGAAATCTCTGGCGAGCGATCAATAATGTGATTAACAATCTCGCGCACGTGACGACGCTCAAATTCGTCGATTTCAGTCTCGCCATCCTTGCGGGCGGCGAGCAGCGACGGGGTGACCTTCTCAATCAACACACGCTGGAAACCACCCGGCAGTTCGCCACCGTCCAGCGCATGCTTCGCCGCAGCCACAGCGCCGCAGGACTCGTGACCGAGAACAATCACCAGCGAAACTCCCAGACCATCAACTGCGAACTCCAGCGAAGCCAGCACCGACAAGTCCGTGATCTCACCGGCGGTACGGATCACAAATACATCGCCCAGACCCTGATCGAAAATGATCTCCACCGGAGCGCGGGAATCCGAGCACGCCAGCACAACGGCCTTCGGCTTTTGCCCCTGAGTCAGCTGCTTACGACGAACCAAGTCCTGGCGGGGATGCGCAGTCTTACTCTCGCAGAAGCGGAGGTTTCCGCGCACCATCGATTGCCATACACTTTCAGGAGTCCTCTCAGAATTGCTCATAGTTATATTGTGCAACGACTCCGCTGTTTATGGGAAAGCGAGAATGTAGATTGACCTCTGCAATTAGCCAATCCGACGACTTCGACGAACACGTCGATGCCGCCTTACGTGATTGGTATCGCGCCAATATGCGGCCACTTCCCTGGCGCGAAGAAGGCACTTCACCATGGGCTGTGCTCGTCAGCGAAGTGATGAGTCAACAGACTCCTGTCGCCCGCGTCATCCCCTCGTGGCACGCCTGGCTGGAAAAATGGCCCACCCCAGCCGCCTTGGCCATCGCGCCCAAGAATGAAGTCCTGCGTATGTGGGGAAAACTCGGCTATCCCCGACGTGCGCTCCGACTGCGTGAGTGCGCAGAGACAATCGTCGAAAAGCACGACGGCGAGGTACCGAGCGACGTGGACACGCTGTTAGCCCTTCCGGGGGTAGGAGACTACACCGCTCGGGCGGTAGCGGCGTTCGCTTTTGGCGCGCGCACGCCGGTGGTGGACATCAACGTGCGCCGCGTGCTCCGGCGACACCGCCAGGGCACGTACCTTCCCGGCACCGCCAAACGCGCCGACATGGCGCTCGTCGAAGAGTTCCTGCCACGCGACCCCGCAACCGCAGCCGAAACCTCTGTCGCACTCATGGAACTCGGCGCTACTGTCTGTCGAACGACACCCGAGTGCGAGGTCTGCCCCATCGCCACCAGTTGCGCCTGGGTTGCCGCCGGTCGCCCCGAACCCGAAGACCACGAAATCGCCGCCGCTAAACGGCGTGTGCAGAAGTTCGAAGGCACCGACCGCCAAGTCAGAGGCTTGCTTCTCGACGTGCTCCGCGCCGCCAACTCCCCCGTCGAACAGGCCGCTCTCGATGCGGTTTGGGATGATGCGCATCAGCGTTCCCGCGCACTGTTTTCCCTGCTTGACGACGGCCTTGCGGAGCAAACTCCCGATGGCCGCTTCCAGTTGCCAAGTTAAGCCGGAGGCAATGCTTCAGTAATGACCAGATTCGAACAAGTTCCTTGCCTAGAATTGGGAACATGAATGCCTCGTCCCATCGATTTCAGCGCCAGCGCTGTCTCTTTGGGGCTCGTAAGCGCAGAATTGCGCTGAGCGCGGTGCTTGGAGTTGCTCTTCTGGGCTCTAGCGTGGGAACGCTCGGTGGTTGCTCGGCGGTGGATGGCCTAGGAGCGACTGGCTTCGGTTCCTCGGATTCTGACTCTTCTACGGTGAAGCGATTGCCTCCGGGGCAGGTAATTACGAAGACGCCATTTCCGGTCAATGCGCCCGCACGCGCACAGCGGGTCGTGTTTTCCTCCACAGGCGCACGCGATCACCGCCAGACAGCGGTATCTGGTACCGTACTGCAGCCCTATGCCCGCTGGTCAGAGAAGTCCCCACGGCCTCTGGCGGTGATTGCGCCGGGGACTCTCGGGATGGCCGATAACTGCGCCAGTTCGGTTGCGCTGCGCTACGAAGCACCTCCGACGCCTCCGGCACCTCAGCTGCTGGCACAGGGATGGAATGTTGCCATCGTGGATTACCAGGGGCTCGGCACGCCCGGGGTACATCCGTACCTCAACCGTGAGGTTGCCGGGAATAACACGCTCGATATGGCACGAGCGACTATTGAAGCTTTACAACTACCTGCAGATACTCCCATTGCGCTCTTCGGCTACTCACAAGGCGGAGGTGCCACCGCTGCAGCCGCCGAGCTAGCCGATGAGTACGCCTCGGAGCTGAACATCCGCGCTGTTTACGCCGGGGCTATTCCAGCCGATCTCACCGACACTGCGCTACATATTCGCGGCTCGGCGCTGGCGGGACTCGTCGGTTACTTCATGAACGGCTTGATTGCAGAGTACCCAGAGACCAAAGAACCGATCGAGCGCATGCTGAGCCCGCTGGGGCAGGACTTCCTGAAGCTCACCGCCGATGAATGCATTGGCGCCACTGTCGAACGTTGGCCTCGCAATGACACCAAGGCATTTACGGCCAACGACTTGGGGATAGCGGAAAATCTGCGCTCGCCGGAGCTCTCCCCCGTCGTTCGACGCCACGTGGACGAGCAGGCTCTGGGCACAAAGACTCCCAGTATGCCCGTGTTCGTTACCCATAACGCATTGGATGATGTGTTACCCGTGACGTCGGCACGCGAGCTTGTGCAGAAGTGGCAAAAGGCCGGCGCCGACATCACCTACGTGGAGGTCGACACTGACCTCGGTGATGGGACGCACGGCCTTGCCTACGTGCTCAGCCACGAAGAGATGCTTGCCTGGGTGAATCAGAAAATGGGGTACTAGCGGCGACAACCGCCACTTTCCTCCATCTAGCAAGTACAGCTACTTTTTCTTCCAGCGACCACGGAAGGTTAGGCCCTTGCCCAGTCGGACGGTGTAACCGCCACGGCTGTTAATTGTCACTGGGCCGATACGCTTAGAACCAGAGACTCCCGAACCCGAGTAGTTCAGCCACGTGTCCTTGTCCAGGTTCTGCTTCTTGCGAAATTGAATCCCCATTTAGTTCTCTCCCTCGGAGTTATCAGATTCGGCCTCTGCCTCGGCAGTGGCCTGATCGGCAGTACTTTTGATGTCGCCAGATACAAACGCTCAGGATACCGTCAGCGCTGCCGAGAACGCCCGTCATCTTCCTCAGAATCGGCCAAGGCACCGCTCATCGGCATCAACGTTACCGACCTTGCCTCATATTGGTGAAGGTAACTTCGCCTTGCAGATGTCGTTGAACTCGCCGTCCCTGCGCCATAGATGCCTCAATCCGTTATTTGTGACCGCCCCTAGTGAGCTCATGAAACCGGCCACCGCCACAGCGCGCCGAACAATGACGACAGCTAGTTAGTGCAAACCGCCCAGGGATGCGAATGGCTCCTCGGCCTGGATGTCGTGCAAGGGCACGCGCACCCAAGGCGAATCACTGTGTGCGAGCAGCTCGGTGAGCCGTTGCGATTGATCCTTCATCGCAGCGGTGACGTCGGGCTCACCATCACTCGCCCAGATCATTCGACCCCACCAGAAACTTGCGGCTACGTCAGCCCACGACACGAAGTAGCGCTGCAGCGCCGCCACGGCCTTGTCTGAAATCTGAAGGAACTCTTCTGGAGAGATCCACCCCAGCTCCGTTGCCGCGCCACCAACGCTGTGAACACGGATTATGTCCCATGCGCGAGTAGTGGCGGGCAGTGCCGGGGCCGCTGCTTTGGCAAAGCCCTCCGAGCGCAACATCCGTACAAGGTAACGGAACTTATGTTCTGCACCACGCGGATCCACGCCTTGGACAACAAAGAAGTCTTTCAGAAACTCGATTCGCTCCTCCATCTCTGCCTCGAGCTCGTTCTCAGAGATGTCCTTCACTGCATATGCGAGCGGTAAAAGCAGGTCATTTTCCACGTGCTGGCCACCTTCGAGCAGAGCATCAATAACCTGATACGCTTCCTGTGCACCAGTGACCCCCCAGTTTTGCTCGAGAGATGTTTTGTAGTACTTGGCCGCCCTTGCGTTGATGGCCTCAACCCCTAGCGGGGTCGCAAACGCCTTATTGCTCTTGTACACCATTCCCCAAGAGTGGCGGCGCACCTCATCTTTGCTCGGCGCCGGTTCCGGCCATGGGAACTTTGTAAGGCGGTAGATCCAAGTATCATCAAACTTTGCTGGCGTGAACGTTGAGCTCATACCCACAGAACGTACCGAGGTTTCGGGGTTGAGTCAGCGTTACTTCACACACCACCCCACACCTGGGGTGAGTTATGTCATAGCACTGAACGGCAGGCGCGGTTTTTATTGTGTTGCTAGTCTCGTGTGCATGACAGGACCCCAAATTGCATTGACCGACCGGCCAGATCTCGGTGCCGCACTTGAACGTACCGGTAATTCCGGGATTGTGCGCACTGCCGCCGTCGCTGTTGTAGAAGGTCTTGGTGTCGACGAGATTGTGCTCGAGGCCGCCGCCACGAAAGCAAGTGGGGTGGATGGTGCCACGTTTGTCACCAACCGCAGGATCCTCGTGACCGCCGATAAGAAGGATCCATCCCATTTTGAGTTCCTTGAACTTGACAACCTGGGCAACGTCACAGTTCTGCCTTACAAGGGCGGCTGGGCCGTCGTGGCCCAGCTCTACAACACATATAAAGTGTGGAGCGGTTTCACAGAAAAGGCTGCGAAACGTGTGCAATTTGCCGCCCAGTGGGCTCTGACCGCAGGCCGAGAGGCACGAACTGAGGCCTCGCGTGCAGTGTCGTCAACTGAGCTGTTTGAGCGATGGAAAGAAAACAAGCACCGTCTCAATCGCAATAGCTTGGAAGAGTTTGCAGAGTCGATGCGCTCCCTGTACTCCGACATTGATTCACGGTGGTGGACTGAAAAATGATTCGACTTGCATACCCGGGTTCGCCCGACCGCTTAAATGGGCCAGAAGACACATCACACATCGAGCAAAACCTGGCTATTGCGCAAAATGGCTATCGCCATTACATCAAGCATGGCTCGTTACTAGAAACTGGAGCGTCTCCAGCAAATACGACGGCCGCCTCAAGGTCGAACGCCAGCGCGGGCACGACAGGTGCCCAGACCAGCGGCGCATCGAAAGGTCTCAGTGTAAAGAAGCAGCTATTACTCCTTCCCTTAGTGATAGCGGGCATCGTGGTGCTAGCGATTGCCTACGTTGCAGCTAAAGACGCGCTCTTTAGTGACAAGTCAGACGAGTCCGCTGCTCCCGCACAGTCCGCCGCTGAAGCACCTGCCGATCCCGGCGCTTCCAACGGTGGCGCCACCGGTGCCACTGGTGGGGATACCGCTGGCGGCCTCACCCCTGCCGACCACGCACCCGAACCGATTGCTAGTTTCGTGCGGGCCTGCACAGACTATGAAGTGGTGTTTAGCTACTACGGTGCGGATAACGCCCCTGCCCCACAGGCAATGGGTACCAACTGTTCCGTGGATACTACGAAGGCACCCGACGTTGGTTACGTAGTCTTCACCGATGACCCTGCCGCCACCGCCGCCGTTCGTGACGGCAAGCCTGTCTTGGATGCCGTTGAGATTCCGGCAGAATCAACGCGCGGTTCCACATTCAAGGCGCAGCGAGTGGAGTCCCTCATCACAGTTGCGGAAATCCTCCCAGATGATCAGGGAATCGTTGAGTACATGATCAAAAATGATGACCCCGAAGTGGCAAAGAAAGCATTGGTCGACCTCGGCGTGGCCAAGTAGAACTACAACTCTCCGCGCTTTTAGGAAAGACCGCATATAGACACACTGCCGCCCCAGTTCCTCCCATAATGGAATCGGAACTGGGGCGGCAGTGTTCGTTGGTACTGCTAGCGGCTAAACCTCTTAGAGTGGCTGGCCAGCACCCGCACCAGCCGGTGGCGGGTTGTGGCCGTCGTCATCGGAGTCCGAACCGGACTCTAGGTCGGTTTCAGCGGCGGTGGAGCCGCCGTCACCCAGTACATCCGGGGTGATGATATCGGGCTCGCTGGTACCAGCGCTGCCGAGAACGTCCTTGCCTTCCTCGGAGTCATCCAGAGCACCGCCGTCGGCATCGACGTTACCGGCCTTGCCCTTGTTGGTGAAGGTAAACTTCGCCTTGTCGACGTCCTTGGACTCGCCATCCCAGCCTTCGACATCGATGAAGACGGTCTCGCCGAGACCAACCTCACCGTAGAGAATCTTCTCGGAGAGCTGATCCTCAATCTCGCGCTGGATCGTGCGACGCAGCGGACGGGCACCGAGCACTGGATCAAAGCCACGCTTGGCCAGCAGGTTCTTGGCGCGGTCGGAAATCTCCATGGTGATGCGCTTCTCGTCGAGCTGGTCGCTGACGCGGGCCAGCATGAGATCGACCATCTGGACAATCTCAGCCTGGCTCAGCTGCTTGAAGACCACAATCTCGTCGATACGGTTCAGGAACTCCGGACGGAAGTGCTTCTTCAGCTCGTCGTGGACCTTGTCCTTCATCCGCTCGTACTTGCCATCTTCATCGGCCTCGCCGACACCCGAGAAGCCCATACCAACAGCCTTGGAAATGTCGCTGGTACCCAGGTTCGAGGTGAAGATCAGAACCGTGTTCTTGAAGTCCACCACTCGACCCTGCGAGTCAGTCAGACGACCGTCTTCCAGGACCTGCAGCAAGGTGTTGTAAATCTCCTTGTGGGCCTTCTCAATCTCGTCGAAAAGCACGACGGAGAACGGCTTGCGGCGCACCTTCTCGGTGAGCTGGCCGCCCTCTTCGTAGCCGACGTATCCGGGAGGAGCACCGAAGAGACGCGAAGCGGTGAATCGGTCGTGGAACTCACCCATATCAATCTGAATGAGTGCGTCTTCCTCACCAAAGAGGAACTCGGCCAGGGCCTTCGACAGCTCGGTCTTACCAACACCGGACGGACCGGCGAAGATGAACGAACCGGACGGACGCTTCGGGTCCTTCAGACCAGCGCGGGTACGACGAATAGCGCGGGAGACAGCACTGACGGCCTCTTCCTGACCGATGATGCGCTTGTGCAGCTCATCCTCCATGCGCAGCAGACGCGAGGACTCTTCCTCAGTGAGCTTGAACACCGGAATTCCAGTCCAGGAAGCCAGGACCTCCGCAATCTGCTCCTCGCCAATCTCAGCGATGGTGTCGGACTCGCCCGCACGCCACTTCTTCTCGCGCTCGCGGCGCTCTTCGCCCAGCTTGCGCTCCTTGTCGCGCAGACCAGCTGCCTTCTCGAAGTCCTGCTCGTCGATGGCGGCTTCCTTCTGGCGGCGCACATCGGCAATCTTGGAGTCAATCTCCTGCAGGTCAGCCGGGGCAGTCATACGCTTGATACGCATACGAGCACCGGCCTCATCAATAAGGTCAACAGCCTTATCCGGCAGGAAGCGGTCGTTGATGTAGCGATCCGAGAGAGTAGCGGCGGCAACCAGTGCCTTGTCCGAGATGGATACGCGGTGGTGAGCCTCGTACTTATCGCGAACACCACGCAGAATCTCGATAGTGAGATCCACGCTCGGCTCCGGCACGTTCACCGGCTGGAAACGACGCTCAAGAGCGGCGTCCTTCTCGATGTGCTTACGGTACTCATCCAAAGTGGTAGCACCGATGGTCTGCAGCTCACCGCGAGCCAGCTTCGGCTTCAGAATCGAGGCCGCGTCAATTGCGCCCTCTGCGGCACCGGCACCGACCAGCGTGTGAATCTCGTCAATAAACAGGATGATGTCACCGCGCTGGTTAATCTCCTTGAGCACCTTCTTCAGACGCTCCTCGAAGTCACCGCGGTAACGGGAGCCCGCAACCAGCGAACCCAGGTCGAGGGAGTAAAGCTGCTTATCCTTCAGTGTCTCCGGCACACGGCCGTTGACGATGTCCAGCGCGAGACCCTCCACAACGGCGGTCTTACCAACGCCCGGCTCACCAATCAGCACAGGGTTGTTCTTGGTACGGCGAGAAAGAACCTGCATAATGCGCTCGATTTCCTTCTCACGGCCAATAACCGGATCCAGCTTGCCCTCACGTGCAGCCACGGTCAGGTTACGACCGAACTGATCGAGCACCAGCGAACCGGACTGGTGGTTTCCCTCCTGCACACGAGCGCCGGAAGTAGCGCCGACCGGACGCTGCTCCGGAGAACCATCCGACTCATCACCCTGGAAACCGCTGAGCAGCTGAATAACCTGCTGACGTACGCGCGGCAGGTCAGCGCCGAGCTTAACCAGTACCTGAGCGGCAACACCCTCGCCCTCGCGAATCAGGCCGAGCAGCAGGTGCTCAGTACCGATGTACTTGTGACCCAGCTGCAGAGCCTCGCGCAGAGAGTACTCCAGCACCTTCTTTGCACGCGGGGTAAACGGCACGTGACCGCTCGGCGGCTGGGAGCCACGACCAATAATGTCGACTACCTCAGAGCGCACAGCGTCGAGGGAAATACCCATGGACTCGAGCGCCTTGGCAGCCACACCGTCGCCTTCACTAATCAGGCCGAGCAGGATGTGCTCCGTGCCGATGTAATTGTGATTGAGCTCGCGTGCCTCATCCTGCGCCAGGACGACAACGCGACGTGCTCGGTCCGTAAACCTCTCGAACATCACTGCCCTTTCAAGTGTCTATTTTTGCCGTAATTCAATAAAGGTTGTTTCACCTAGCTTAAACGCGACGCGTCGCAGATTAATCCCTATAGCCGTACGCCAGTAGCGAACAGTCTGGTCAAGAGAGGTACAACGGCGGTTTCATCCTGGAACGGACACCTAGTTGTGCACGCGGTCGTCGTGGCCGTCATCGTCATGATCGTCATCATCGCGATCATTGCGATTGTCGTCCACGCTCTCGGTCGAAGTCACCGTAGTGGTCTCGACAGGTGCCGGATCGACGTCATCACTATCGCCACATGCTGCAAGACCAAAAGCCGCACCGATTGCGACTGCTCCGACCACGGCAACTCGAGCTGCCGAAATGCGTAGGAAAGTTTGATTTTTGAGAGTGGACTTCATGGGTTCCCCTAAGTCATATCGAATGGCCTCACCCTCCACTACGGCGACGAGGGCGCAGTTGGATTGGAACATCTTTCAACAACTTTTCCTAGAGAAATTACCTCAAAACGGAGGCTCTAAGTGCGGCGACAAACATCTCTCGAGATAGAAGAAGCTCCGCCCCTTTGAACGTATTCCCTGTTCACCTCGCATATCTTCACAATCATTCGTTTCTGATAAAAAATTTTGCAAAAAGCTCCACAAAAGTGACCTAGGACACTTATTCTTACTGTAAAAGAAACTAAATCGGCGGTCCTACCGATGAGGTTTCGCCTGATTAGGCCTCTCCGAAGACCACAGGACATGAACCACGGAAGATGAGTGACTATGACATCTGATCCACAGACCTCGATTCTCAATAAGGTGCGCAAAGCTTCGCGAGCTACCTCGGACCTCGTTCTCGGTCTCGCACCGGTGACGCAAGCTGGTGTCCTCGGCTCGATGGGACCCGGCGCGGCTGGTAAGGCATTAAATTCCATCTACCGCTGGGACTTCCTGCCAGCTGGTCTCCTCGGCATTGCAGCCGGCCGCGATCCGCACCACACCGCAATTATTGATGACGGCGGCTCGCTGACCTACGAGGAGCTGCACGAGCGCTCCACTGCCCTGGCGCGGGCACTCCGCCACGGCGATATTCAGCAGCGCAACCGCATCGGTGTGCTGGCTCGCAATCACCGCGGTTTCATTATGGCTCTGTGCGCCCACGGTCGCCTCGGCACCGATCTGGTGCTGCTCAATACTGGCGCCGCTGCCGAGCAGACTCTAGCGGTAATTCGCGAGCAGAAGATTGACTTCCTGTTCATTGATGAGGAATTCACTCACATGCTGCCGGAGGACTTCGATGAGTGCCCGGTCGCAGTGTCGTGGTTTGAAAACTACGGTGATACCTCCTGTGTTCGCGAGGGCTGGACCTCCATGCAGGAGATGCTGAAGACTGCACCGCCGGCAAAGTGGCCGACCGCCGAGCTGCCAAGCCGTCCGCGCCGTGGCCGCGTTATTATTCTGACCTCCGGAACCACCGGCACTCCAAAGGGAGCCAAGCGTCCGGAGCCGCGCAGCTGGATGCCGGCATCTTCCATCATGAGCCGCATTCCGCTGCGTCAGCGCCGCCCGGCTTACCTTGCGGCTCCGCTGTTCCACACTTGGGGCTTCGCAACCGCACAGCTGTGCATCGCACTGCGTTCCACCATGATTATGCGCCGCAAGTTCGATCCAGCCGACAGCCTCCGCATTATCGAACAGCACTCTCCGCACACCATCTTCCTGGTGCCGACCATGCTGCAGCGCATGATTGAGATTCTCCCAGACAACTACGACATCGGTGCGACATCGCTGAAGGTCATCGCATCCTGTGGTTCGGCCATTCCGGAGGGAATCGTCACCAAGACCCTCGAGCGCTTCGGACCGGTTCTCTACAACCAGTACGGCTCCACCGAGGTCAGCTGGGCAACCATTGCTACCCCGGATGAGCTCAAGGCAAATCCGACCACGGCAGGTCGCGCGCCGCTGGGCACTCGTGTCCAGATTCTCGACGAAGACGGCAACCGCGTCGCCGACGGCGAGACCGGTCGAATCTTCGTGGGTAACAACATGTTGTACGAGGGCTACACCCGCCCCGGCGCGGACAAGCAGGTCATTGACGGCATGGTCTGTACCGGTGACCTGGGTCGAATGGAAAATGGCCTGCTCTACATCTCCGGTCGCGAGGACGACATGATTGTCTCCGGTGGCGAGAACGTCTTCCCACGTCAGACCGAAGATGCACTCAGCCAGCTCGAGGGTATCCGCGAGTGCGCAGTCGCAGGTGTTCCGGATGAGCGCTTCGGTCAGGCTCTGGTCGCCTGGGTTGTCCGCGACGATTCACCTGAGGGCCGCGCCCTGACCAATGAGCAGATTCGCACATACGTCAAGCAGCGCCTCAGCCGCTTCGCTGTTCCGCGCGAGACCGTGTTCCTCGATGAACTGCCACGCAACGCAGTCGGCAAGGTGGTTCCTCGCCACCTGCCGAAGCCGTGGGAGAATGCCGCCGAGGAGAAGGCTGCTTAGGGCGCAGGGACCGTCGTAAAGCGAGCGGCAGACACGAAAAGGACGCGGTAGAAACTTCCATTGTGGAAGTTACCGCGTCCTTTTTGCGTGTCCTAGAAAGAACCAGTGCTGATTAGCCTGCGTTCAAAACACCGTAGTCCGTGACGGGTTCACGGAAAATTTCTTCGCCGTCCTGGGTCACGGTTACCGCATTTGGAGTGACGGTATACGTGTAGCCACCATTCTTTGCGACAGCACGGTTCCCGGAGAAACTATCTACTGTGTATGCATCCGGACTATCCGAAATCTCACCGAAGTCACCGATGTAATGGCGCTGCTGGCGGTTATTGGAATTCTCGCAAATCACAGCCTTGCCCGACGACGTCTCCGCCAGCACACGCGCGTAATCCCCACCCGAGCAGCGAGCGGTACTGCCAACCCAACCTTTGGCGTCGATATCATCGCGATCCATACCGAACGCGCGGAGACCAAAATTTCCCCTCTGCGTAGTGGTAGGAGCGCTGCTCTCCGGCTGCTTCGTCGTTTCTGGCTCGACGGTCTGGGTATAGGTTTCCGTGTGCGTCTCCACCGGCGCCGGGGACGCAGTGCTTGACGACGAGTCCCCTGCCGCAACCGTATCGGGAGACTGCGGGGAATTATCGGAGGAATTATTCAGGTAGTACGCGCCACCGATACCGGCGACCGCTGCAAGTGCGACACCGACGATGCCCAAGACCACGTACAGACCGTTGTTGCTCTTCTGCTCAGGTGCCGGAGCCTGCTGATAAGCCGGATACTGCTGGGGGTAACCGCCCTGGTTCGGCCCCTGCGTTTGGTACTGGTACTGAGGCTGGTACTGGCCCTGGGCCCCGCCCTGCGGCTGCTCCCAGGCAGATGTTGCATAACCGTCCTGCTCCCAATCCTGCGGGGAGGACGAACGCGGGTTGTACTGGTCGGTCATCGCTAAATTCCTTATTACTTCAGAGCCACACTTGTGCTCGGCCAATAACGTGGCGGCTTGCGACTACGCCCACAGCGGAACTTGCCACTACGTATTTTCCATTAACACTATGCGTTGCCCAGCGTACCCTGCTTGAAGCTAGCACTAGCTCAGAGCGGCACTTTGTTCTTGAAGAAATTGACGTAGTTCCGATCGGAGATCTTTCCCAGCATAAACTCTGGCTCCAACCCGAACATCGACCAACGAGTCTTCGTGGACCAGGACAGAGACTGAGGTGTCGTAGTGCGGTGGTAGCTAATTTGGTAACCGTCAGTGTGAACTCGGATCTGCGTGTATCCACCCGGATAGCCGAGTGCCGCGCCCCGCTCACAGAAGTCCGTATCCCCGTAGTCAGCGATACCACGGCGGCTGCGGTGCGTATGACCAGCGAACACGCCTTTGGCACCCGGCGTGGCGGCCAGAATCTCCTGGAAAATCTTGGCCTGCTGCGCCTCGACCATGAATGCCTCACCACCGAAATGCGAACGCACCGCATCCTGAGTAAACGGGTGATGCGCAAACAAAATTGTCGGACGCTCTGGATCGTCTGCGAGTTCGGCACGCAATGCACGCATCTGACGCTCATTAATACGTCCACCTGCATAACCAAACTCGGCGGTATCAACACCGATTAGGCGCACTTCGCCGACGCGAGTCGACCAGTGCTGCTGCGTCGGCACAAGACGCTGGCTGAAGTAATCCGGAACCGCGGTCTTGCCCTTGCGGATTCCGCGTCCCCGGAAACCATTGATATTGGGTAGCCCGGGCGGGTGCACATCGTGATTACCACGGGTGACAAACCAGTTTTTCCCAAACTCACCGAAAGTATCCAAAACCCTGATGAGTTCGTCATACTCCTCAGGGCGGTTGCTATCCGTGCAATCGCCATTGATGACGAGAGTGTCTAACCCGGCAGCCTTTACCGTGTCCACCAGACCCTGCAATTGCATAGAGGCAAAAGGCTGCTCTCCCGGACCGGAGGAAAGACCGAGGTTGCCAATGCGAATGCCGTCATGATTGGGCTTACCAATGTGTGTGTCATTCGTCAGCGCGAACGTCGCCAAATGTGCACCCTCCAACGCTGGCAGAGTGCTTACGACGCCTGTCTTCTCCGGTGCCGTTTTGCTCATGGTGATATTCAGCGACGGAACCGCGCGGCAGTTGTGTGACCAGCACTCAAAGCGGTACTCCCGTCCCGGCTCCAACCCGTCAATGACCACATGGTGGTAGCCCGACTCTGAGTACCCCTCGTGCACGAGCTCTAACTGCGTTGAATCCGCTGGACCAAGCAACACCCGCTCATCCGAAGGAACGGTCGGCTTAATGAAGCCATACGCTGTCTGCACTCCCGGAGCATATGTTGCCCATGTAAATGCCACTGACGTGTCTGTGACAGTAATGACCTCCAAGTCACTAGCCAGTACCTGCCACGACTTGGAATCCGACTGGGTAAGCCCCAGACCCGACGTGACGTACTCAAGGCCGTACGCTCCCGAGGTTTTCGCGACGGCCATTGAACTTGCAGCAAGAGTTGCAACAGAGAGGTAGGCCCGGCGGGAAATGCTCATGTCCAATAAGCCTAGAACCTAAAGATGAAAATTAGATGAACTCTCCCTCTAATCTCAGAAAAATAGGAACGCAACGACAAGAGACACACGGCCAAAACAGCGCAAAATAAAACACCGCCCTACCAAGTCATGGCAGGACGGTGTTTTAAGAAATGTGGCTTGAGCATCTTTGTGAGCTTTTACCGGCTCACCAGTATGTAGATTGCTCTGAAACTGTAACTACTTCAGTTCCTTGGAGGACAGGCCCAGGGTGCGGCGAGCAACGACCAGCTGCTGAATCTGCTGGGTACCTTCGAAGATGTCCAGGATCTTGACGTCGCGGGACCACTTCTCCAGCAGGTTACGCTCAGAGTAACCGAAGGTACCTGCCAGCTGAACGGCACGGAGGCAAATCTCGGTGCCTGCACGGCCGGCCTTGGCCTTACACTCGGAAGCTTCCAGAGTGTTCGGCTGCTTGTTGTCAGCCATCCACGCAGCGCGCAGAGCCAGGAGGTATGCAGCCTCCCAATCGGACTCCAGCTTCAGGTACTCAGCTGCAGCAGCGCTCTGGGTGTGTGCCGGTGCATCGTAGTCAATCTCGATGCCAGCCTCTTCCAGGATGCGACGCAGCTCTTCCAGCGAAGCACGGGAGACACCGATGGCCATACCCGCAACCAGCGGACGAGTGTTGTCGAAGGTCGCCATTGCGCCGGCGAAGGACTTCTTAACATCAATGTCCGGGGAACCCAGCAGGTTCTCCTTCGGAACGCGGACATTGTCCAGGCGGAGCACTGCGGTATCCGAGGAACGAATACCCAGCTTCTCCTCCAGGCGCTCAACAGTGAAGCCCGGAGTGCCCTTCTTCACCAGGAAGGACTTGATGGCAGCGCGCCCCTTGGACTTGTCCAGGGTCGCCCACACAACGACGGAGTCGGAACGCTCACCAGCGGTGACGAAGATCTTCTCACCGTTGATGACGTACTCATCACCATCGAGCTTGGCGGTGGTGGAAACTGCGGAGGAGTCAGAACCGAAGGACGGCTCGGTAATTGCCATGGAAGCCCAGGTCTTACCGAAAGCTTCCAGCTGCTCATCAGTAGCAACAGCTGCGATGGCTGCGTTACCCAGACCCTGGTACGGCAGGGACAGGGTCAGGCCCACGTCACCCCAGCAGGTCTCAATAACGTTGAGCAGCGAAGCCATGTTGCCACCGTTCTTTACACCGGTGCGCTTCGGCTTCTTATCGTCACCACGTCCACCGGAAGCACCGGAGAAGCCACGGCCACCATCTGCCATGCCGTCCATCATGGAGGCAAGGGTGTCGAGTTCCTTCGGGTACTCGTGCTCAGCGAGATCGTACTTACGGGAAATCGGTCGGAAGATCTCAGCGGCGGCCTGATGCGACTGGGACGCGCCCGCCTTGAGGAACTTCGGCAGTTCGAGGTTAATCATTTTCTTTCCTCTTAATTCTTTTCGGCTGAAGTATCTAGCGGTTTACAGAACGACGATGCCTTCGGCGACACCAATTGCGCGGAGGTCACGGTACCAACGCTCAACCGGGTGCTCCTTGGTGAAGCCGTGTCCGCCGAGCAGCTGCACACCGTCGGAACCAATCTTCATACCCTTTTCAGTGGCGAAGGTCTTAGCCAGAGCTGCCTCGCGAGCGAAGCCGCGACCCTGGTCAGCGCGGGAAGCACCGCGGAGGGTGATCATGCGGAGACCATCGAGCTCAATCTTGATGTCGGCGACCATGAAGGCCACTGCCTGGCGGTGGGAAATCGGCTCGCCGAATGCCTGACGCTCATTGACGTAAGGAATGACGTAGTCGAGAACTGCCTGAGAAGTACCCATTGCAAGAGCTGCCCAGCCGAGGCGGGAACGACGCAGAATGTCGAGGTATGCCTCTTCACGATCTGCAGCCGAGGTGCTAGCGCCGCCGAGAATGTTCTCAGCCGGAACCTTGACGTCCTTCAGGATGACGCGCCCCATTGCGGCACCGCGCAGACCCATGGACGGGTCAGCCTCAACGTGGAGACCCTCAGTGTCGGACTCAACGATAACCAGAGCCGGCTTACCCTCGAGCTCAACACCGATGATGAACAGCTCAGCTGCGCCGGCGTTCGGAACGAAGGACTTAACACCGTTGAGGACCAGCGAATCGCCCTCGCGCTTTGCGGTGGTTTCAGGCTTGCGTGCGTCGAAAAGCGGGCGCGGCTCTGCGAGAACAACAGCGGCGGCCGGGACGTTCTCGCCAGCGAATGCCGGCAGGTAGGTCTTCTGCTGCGAGTCGGAGCCGTGAGCGGTCAGGGTGGCAGCGACACCGGCCGGAGCCAGCACTGCCAGAGCCAGACCCATGTCACCGTAGGACAGAGCCTCTGCAACCAGCGCGTTGGTGGTGACGTCCTCGCCGGTAGCGATGCCCTCGAAAGCCTCCGGGACGTTGATCATGGTGACGCCCAGCTCAGAAGCCTCAGAGACGAGGTTCTCCGGGGGAGTTGCCTCGTGGTCGGACTTGTAAGCAGCCTCGCGCAAGCGAGACTCAGCAAACTCCTTAACCGTCTCGACGATCATCTGCTGATCCTCGGTCGGGGTGAGGTCGAAGAGCTTCTTTGCCTTCTCCTCGGCTGCGGCCTCCTGTGCAGCCTGGGCTTCCTCAGCCGGACGCTCCGGCTTACCGGAACCGGAAATCTTCTTAAACTGACGGTTCGCGGCACCAAGGGTCTTAAAACCGGACTTGGTGGACTGGTACACCACGCGGTCGATCTTTGGCTGAAGGTCGTACTTCTGGGCGAAGTCCGAACCAGTAATCGACGTGATGAACCGCATTGCCGCTCCGATAGCGTCGCGACCAGGGTTATTGCGGCCGACAGTCGAATCTTCGCGGTTCTTCTTCTCGCTCATGTGATCATGGCCTTTCGAGTCAGAACTATTACTGGCATAACAATAAAACAATCACGTGACCGTTGTCACAAGAATTGAAAAAACATTGCCAAGTAACAGAAAACTTTCAGGCTTCTAACTTGTCAGGCGATAACGCGGTTAACAACGTAGTTGCGATCAGAGAGCTCACCAAGCAGAGCCTCGGGCTCGAAGCCGTACATCGCCCAACGGGCACGCGCAGTCCATGCAAGCGCATCTTCGCTGCTCAAACGATGGAAATTAACCTGGTAACCACCGGAGTAGACATGCAGCAGTGTGTAGCCACCGGGGTATGCCTTGCACGCGCCGGTCTCCAAATAATCAACGCCGGCACCAAAATCACCGCGAGTACGCTTTGCACGGTGGGTGTGACCTGCTCCCGCGAAGAATACACCCGGAGCGTCGTTAAGCAGCTGCTGCAAACGTCGTGCATCAGCGCTATTGAGAATGAATATGGGGCCGGCAGCATTTGTCCAGCCAGCCTCGGAAGTAATTGGGTGATGAGCCAGCACAACCGTCGGCTTGTTGGGGTCGCGCTGTAGTTCTTGCTCTAGTGCATCGAACTGTCCCGGGCTAATTTCGCCGCCGGACTCATCCAACTTCGATGAATCCAGACCGATGACGCGGACCGGCCCCTGCTGAGTGACCCACAGTTCCTGTCGCGGACGCCCCAGTAGGACTCCGAAGGGATCGCGATGATCTTCGGTGCCCTCCAAAACCGGAAATTCGTCGTAGCCAGCAGACGAATCGGCATCCGGCTTATGCGGACGATCATGATTGCCGCGGGTGACAAACCACTGCCGCTCCGGAGCACCAAAAGTATTCATAATCTCGGCAAATCGACGTACCTCCGCCGGACGTGCTTCCGACGTGGCATCACCGTTGACGAAAACCTTTTCAATACCCATCCCCCGAAGCTCGGCGAGCGCAGCCGTCAGCATGACCTCGGGATACGGCGCGGCACCCGGTTCAGAAAAGATAGGAGCGGGGAAATCGCCGGTGATAATACCGTGCCCATTTTCGCCAATATGCGCGTCATTAAGGATGGCAATCGTGGTCAGGTACTCCCCTTCCGGAGCGACCAACGTCGTGAACTGTCCAGTTTGCTCGGGTGCATTGGGGAGGTTTCGGGTAATTAATCCCGGCTCGGCGACCAGTCCATTCGATCGACATTCGAAACGGTACGTGGTTCCAGGGCGCAGCTTATCGACGGTCACAAAGTGGTAGCCAACCTGCGTCTCGTCCTTATGTACCACGGGTAGCTCGCCGCCCTCATCGGCATCGACTGGCACTAGCGCAACTTCAGTGTCGGCCGGCGCCAGTGGAGCCAGCTTCCCCCACGCTGGATGTGGGCCTGCATACGTCGCCCACGAAAATGTCACCGACGTATCGGTCACGGTCACGACTTCCAGGTCCGTCACAACAAGGCCGCTGGTCAACCCGGTGAATGGAAACGGCGACTGGTTCGGGGCCGCCGATGCAACTGCTCGCGTCCCGACGCTATTGCCGGCAACCGCTACAGCCCCCGCACCCGCTACTGCTCCCAAGCGCAATACGGATCGCCGATCAATTTTCTTATTCCCATTTACCGAATTCACGGGTGAAGAAATTACGGGATAAAAATAATCCCGGTGATAACACCGGGATAACTACACATGAATTCAGTCGCTTACGCTTCCGGCTTCACGATCGGGAACAGCACGGTTTCGCGAATGCCAAGGCCGGTCAGGGCCATCAGCAGGCGGTCAATGCCCATGCCCACACCGGTCGTCGGCGGCATGCCCTGCTCCATTGCGTGCAGGAAGTCCTCATCCAGAACCATGGCCTCGTCGTCGCCGCCAGCGGCCAGTCGCGCCTGATCCTCAAAGCGCTCACGCTGGACAACCGGGTCAACCAGCTCGGAGTAGCCGGTAGCCAGCTCGAAGCCACGGACGTAAAGATCCCACTTCTCGGTCACGCCAGGCTTGGAGCGGTGCTGACGAGTCAGCGGAGAGGTCTCGACCGGGAAGTCGCGGACAAAGATAGGACCGTCGAGCTGGTCTTCACAGAGCAGCTCCCAGATTTCCTCAACCAGCTTGCCGTGGCCCCAGCCGCCCTTCTCCGGAACCTCAAGGCCAATCACATCGGCGATTGCCTTTAGCTCCTCGACGGTCGAGTCAATAGTGACTTCCGGCTGACCAGGGAACTTGCGAGCAAGTGCCTCGTTCAGCGACGGGTACATCTCAATCTGCTTCCACTCGCCGCCGAAGTCGAACTCCGTACCGTCGGCAAGCGTGACGGTCGTCGAACCGAAGACCGCGACGCAGATTTCCTGAATGACCTCGCGGACGGTGCGGGCGGAGTCATCGTAGGTGCCGAATGCCTCGTAGTACTCCAGCATCGCGAACTCCGGGCTGTGCGAGGAGTCGATGCCCTCGTTGCGGAAGTTGCGATTGATCTCGAAAACGCGCTCCATACCGCCGACGACGCAGCGCTTGAGGAAAAGCTCCGGCGCGATACGCAGGTAGAGATCGATGTCCAAAGCGTTGGAATGAGTCACGAACGGACGTGCAGCTGCACCGCCGTGCAGAGTCTGCAGCATCGGGGTTTCGACCTCGAGGAAACCGCGACGCTCAAGTGCGTGGCGCAGCTCGCGGATGACCTTGATGCGAGTCAGTGCGTTAGTACGAGCCTGCTCACGCATAATCAGGTCCGTGTAGCGGTGACGCACGCGGCTGTCCTCGGACAGATCAGCGAACGACACCGGCAGCGGACGCAGAGCCTTCGAGGCCATCTGCCACTCGGTAGCCATCACAGACAACTCGCCGCGGCGCGAAGAAATTACGCGGCCAGTAATGAGGACGAAGTCGCCCATATCTACGTCCGACTTCCAAGCAGCCAGGGCGTCCTCGCCGACCTCAGCCTTGGAAAGCATGGCCTGCAGGGTCGTGCCGTCACCCTCCTGCAGAGCGGCAAAGCAGAGCTTGCCGGTGTTACGAATAAACATGACACGACCAATGACGGTCACGACATCCTGAGTCTCCTCGCCAGCCTCGAGGTGGCCCCACTCTTCACGGACATCCTTGAGAGAGTGAGTACGGGGAACCTCAACCGGGTACGGCTGAATTCCAGCCTCGAGCAGGCGGTCACGCTTCTCGCGGCGAATGCGCAGCTGCTCAGGAACGGTGGCGGTGTTTTCAGGGGTCTTCTTCGCGTCAGTCACGGCTATAAAGGTTAGCCGACTACACCGCCGACCTGCTACTCGCCCGCCCCTTTGCGAAATACTCGGCGGGCTACTCCCCTGCCTGCCGCCAACCTCGACGAATATCCTCCACAATTCGAGGATGAGCAAGTGTCGACGGTTCCAATCGTTGCGGACCGTTATCGGCACCGAACACGGTCGCAGCCCGGGCCACGTCAGGAGTGAGGAATTTCAGCGGCGGGGCGTCGTCGTAAAGCTCGAGCGTAGGAGGCTCAGGCCCGGCCTGCGCGAGTACAAACCCCCAGTCCCCGAAGGTGGGAACATGCACGTGGTACGGAGTGGTCGACCAGCCTGCGGCGCGAATCGAACTGTCGGTGCGCCAGAAGGCCTGCGGCGTCGAAAACGGCGAACCCGACTGCACCACCAACTTCGCGCCCGGCGCGGCCACCGTGCGGATCAACCCGTAGAACTCCTGAGAGTAGAGCTTGGCTAGCACTGCGTTGTCGGGATCGGGAAGGTCTGCATAGATGGCGTCGAACTTCTGCACCTGCGCCTTACCACGTGCCTGCTCGTGGAGCCATGCGAAAGCATCCGCAGCAATCTTCTCCACTCGGGGATTGTCCAGGCTGCCACGGTTGTCCTCCCGCAGCACAGTGCGCGCGACCTCGATGACGTCCGGATCCAAATCGACCTGAACAATGCGCTCGATGTTGGGCATCCGCAGCAGCTCCCGGGCAGCCAACCCATCGCCTCCGCCGAGAATCAACGCCGACTTCGTTTCTTTATCCACCGCCGGGTAGACCAGCGACTCGGTGTAGCGGTACTCGTCACGACTGGAGTACTGCAATCCCCCGTCGAGATAAAGCCGCCGGTCCCCGCCAAATCGAGTGACGACGATGTCCTGATACTTCGAGTGCTTGGCGAAAACAATGGGCTGGGCGTAGAGCGACTGCCGGGCGGTCGCCTCGATGTCCCGGATTCCGGCCAGTAACGCTACCAACCCAACCAGTGCCGCGACGAGGGCGGCGACAGATGCGGCTAGTGCCCGGCGGGTCAACATCTGCTTCAGTAGCAGCGCGGCAATTACCAATGCCGCGGTGACGTTGATCAGTCCGGCGATGGCAGTGGCCTTCAGCATTCCCACTGTAGGCAGGAGCACAAACGGCCAGATTAAACCGCCGACCAAGGCTCCGAAGTAGTCCGCGGCGTTGAGATTCGCCAGCACGCGACCGGTGTCCTCTGCGGAGGACGTCCGACCGGTCTGCAGAAGTGTCATGAGTAACGGCACCTCGGCGCCAACCAGCGTTCCGATTATGAAAGTGGCAGCGACCAATGCTCCGAGGCTCTCACCTGTAACCGAAAACACCCAGTACAGGGCGGTTGCGGAAACACCACCGAGCAAACCCAAAGCGCACTCGATACCGAGGAAAGACACCGCGGCACGGCGCACAAACGGTTTCGCCGCGACGGCACCAAAACCCAGTGCTGCGACATAACCGGCCACAATCAGGGAATTCGCAACGACGTCACCGCGGCCAAGAGAAGCCGACAGCGCCAGTAGCGCCAGCTCATAGACCAGGCCGCAGGCAGCGCAGGCCGCCACAGAGCCCAGCAGGAGAGCCCGCCAGCGCCGGGAAGTCGTGGTGGTCTCCATCTATGACAGCGCCACCGCGTTAATCACACCGATAACGATGAAGGTGGTCGCCGCCAACGCCGCTCGGGGGCGTACTTTCGCGTCCATCACGACATCACGGAAGCGCCCCGGAATCAGGGCTTCCAGCACCAGCAGCGATGCTGCCTGCAACACAATGCCGAGTGCACCGTAAACGAGGGTCTCCCCCAGGCCAATCATCAGAGCGTCGTCGGATGCGCGGATTACCGAAACGACAATGCAGGCCAGCGCAATCTGCTGTGAGCCCGCTATCATCGCGGCGCCCGCACGGTTTTCGAGAAACACCAGGTCGCGCAGTTTCCCAGGAGTAATCAGATCAAGGACAATGAATCCAACTACGAGCACTAGGGCACCCGCAAGGAAGTAACCGACGGTGGCCGGCACTCCGACGGCCAGATGCTCGCCCACAGTTGAGGCCACGACCGACTGCGCTGGATCCGATGTCGCCGACTGCGCCGTGAGGATAGCCGTCCCGGTGGTGTCCATGTACGTTACTGGTCCCATGTTTATTTCGCTCCTCCGAATGATCCGGCCGATCCACCCGAACCGCCGGAGGGGGCGGAGGGACCGAAACCGGGGCCGAGATAGATGAAGTGCCCACCCGAATAGCGGCCACTAAGTGATTCTCTGGTTATCAGGCACGTGTCCTTTGACCCTGCCTCAGGGGTCTGACGCGAAACGATGAACAGGTGCTTCTTCGTCCTCAGGTACGCTGCCCCGCCATCTTCGTTGTAAGCCTGTGGCTTAATCTCTTCTTTCAGCTCACGCCCCACCTCAATGGGGTCGCGGTCGCCACAGGTCCAACGTCGATCAATTCCGCTGCTGACCTGCGTCGCAGATGCTGCTCCGGGCGCGGACTGATAGCGCTCGCTAATCCTCTCTTCCGCAGATTTCCCGCCGACGAAGAAACCGGCCAGAGTGACCACAATGCCGACAACGATCAGTGCGTAACCAATACTTCCGCGTCCCATAGACTCAGGAACCTCCCTTTACGCGGTCTGCCTCGGCCCCATGGTTACCAGCGACGGCAGTCCAAGTATTCGACGTCCACACGAGCTGCCCCGGCGGGTAGCCGTGCCACGTATCCCAGCGATACCCCTGCTCAATCGGCTCTGCAGCCAACACAGTCAGCGCGCCGGGCGAACCGGGGAACTCTGCGACAACCGAATGAGGATGCCCTGTACCGAACTCGCGTCGTAAAGCATCTGCGCGCTGAACGAAGGCTTCTGGCGAGAGGTTCTCCACACGAGCTTTCACCATCACTCCCGCCTCACTCAGGGGCACGCCGTGTGCCGCGGTACAGGAAATCTCCTCGGTAAAGCACGGGTTCTCCCGCTTACCGACGAAAACCACATGCGACGCTCCGAGGACTCCGAGCGTCAGCGGCGGTGTTGTGCCGTCGGGGTGAGAGATAACCGCCTCGCAGAGGGTGTCCGGGACTTGGCCGTCAAAAGCAATGCGGAGTTGCTCCGCAGCAGTGTCTTTGAACGGCACATCTAGAATTGCCAGCGACATAGCGACCGCCACTAGCGATTGTCCGCGTCCGGATTATGGTCCGGCGCTGCCATGACATCAATCTCACCGGGGAGAATCCTAATACCGGTGGATGCTTCCCACATCGAGTCACCGTAGCGTTCCAGTCCGAGCAAGCGACCGTCACCGGATTTGTAGTCGACGAAGTCCGTAGCCCCCTCCGGCGGCAGCCCAGTGGTGCCAATCGCGGTGTAGCGGGCGGTTCCCCGCTCCTCCTCCCAGTACTCCACACCGTCGACAACGATGGGATTAGTTGGTTCGAAGCTGCCTGGAAGCTTGCGCCACCAGGTGAGGATGACTTCACCTTCATCTTCCTCAACGCCAAACCAAGAACCATCCGCCCCACCATCGACGAGATGTTCCCACCAGCGGAACGGCCCCTGAGAGAGCTCAAGGGATCCGCGCACAACATGGGAGGCACCACCGTAATTCAGGATTGCGCCCGGCGCGACAGAGGTTGGACCGTACTTACGGTATTCATCAGTCATCAGCGGATCGACGAAGCGCTCCCGATCAGAACCCGGAACCTGAGTATTCCGACGCGCTACAACAACGACGATGACCCCGATGACAACGAGGATGATGCCGATTATGACAATGCTGTTCACTAGGATTAATCCCATCGATAGTGTGGTGGCGCTAAGTAAACGCCCGATTACTAACTTTCTACCGAATACAGTCGCGGCGCGCCGTCGAACATTATTTTCGTTCGAGACGCGCCGCGATAGGTCTACGCGCTAATCCGCGCGTTTCTGCTTAGCTCCTTGCCAAGGGCAACCTACACACCAATCTTCTTGCCATCAGTGCGTACAACCTGAACGACGGCCGGGCGTGGCTGCTCCTTGCCGCCGTCCGGCCAGTGCGAGGTCGGGTTGGTGGTCGGGTCCGGGTTGTCGCCGACTGGATGACCCTGATCCGTCTCGATTTCGCCCGGGTGCTGGACGTTGACCATCACGCGGTTGGAGAAGATCTGCGGACCACAGGTCTCTGCAGCAACCGGAACAGTCAGGAAGCACTTGGTCTCACCACGACGCTCGCCTTCGACAGCCACGGCGAACAGGCCGTCGTTGGAGTCCAGGGCGTTGCCGTCGGTGGAAACCCACAGGTTGCCGTACTCGTCAAAGGCGACGTTGTCCGGGCAGGAAATTGGCGAGACCGATTCCTTGTCGAAGCCACCGAAGTAGGTGTAAGCCTCGTTCGGGTCACCACAGACCAGCAGGAGGTTCCACTTGCCCTTGGTACCGGCGTGGTCATCTTCCATCTCCAGAACAAGGCCATTCTTGTTCTCGGTGATTGGTGCGACCTCGACGGCGTCGGCAAGCGGGCGCCCTGCACCATCCTTGCGTTCCTTGCCCTTGTCGTCCTTCGCGCCCGCCTTACCGCGGTACTTGTTGTTGGTCAGCGCCGCGTAGACCTTACCGGTCTTCGGAGACGGCTCGATATCCTCCGGGCGGTCCATACGGGTCGCACCGACCTTGTCACCGGCGATGCGGGTGTAGATGCAGACCTCTTCGGCGGTCATGCCATCAACGTGGGACTCGTGCTTGCCGTCTGCCTTGGCGGTCATCAGCGGAAGCCACTCAATGTCACCGTCGAAACGGCCGTCCTTCGGCAGCTCACCGGAGCCGTCAATCTCGGACTCGGAATTACCGTTGAACTTACCGACGTAGAGAGTGCCCTCGGACAGAATGCCCATGTTGTGCTTGAGGTCCCCCTCCTTAATCTTGCGGGAGGAGACGAACTTGTAGATGTATTCGAAACGCTCGTCGTCGCCGGAGTAGCACACGACCGTGCCGTCGTCGGTGACGTAAATCTGACCGGCTTCATGCTTGAAACGGCCCACTGCGGTGTGCTTGACCGGGGTGGAGTTCGGGTCAGATGGGTCAATCTCTACCAGCCAGAAGAAGCGGTTCGGCTCATTCGGCTCCTTGGAGACATCGAAGCGGTCGTAGTACTTCTCCCACGCGCGGTCGGACAGCTCTTCATTCTTGACCGAGTAGCGCTTGAGCTTCTTAACTGCGTCCTCGTCCTTGAGCTTGCCAACGTTGCCGAAGTACTGGTCAACGTTCTCCTCACCGGACAGGTAGGTACCCCACGGAGTAACACCACCGGAGCAGTTGTTCAAAGTTCCCTCGACCTTCATACCGGTCGGGTCAGCCTTGGTCTTCAGCAGATCGTGACCAGCAGCCGGGCCGTCAACTGTGAACTCGGTGAAGCCAGTGATGCGACGGTTACGCTTGTCGCTCAGGATCGGCTTCAGGAATCCCTTGTCATCCTCTTCCACAGCAAGGATGGTCTGACCGTGGGCAGCCAGTCCGATGTCGACCTGCTCCTTAGTGGCATCTTCCTTCTTGTAGGCACGGAACATCATCGGCTCGGTGGTGTACTCGTGCGAGCAGACGTACAGCAGTGTGCCGTCTTCAGCCTTAATCAGGCCAGCGAAGTCATTGTTGAAGCCGAACTGCTTCAGCTGGTTTTCCGGAGTCTGCTTGTCAAAGTCGAACTCCGGGCCACCTTCGTGGATTGGGTCGCCCCAGCGAATCAGAACATTCTGCTCGTAGCCGTCCGGGATAACGACTGCGTCTTCCGTGTTCGGCTTAACGGCGTCGAAACGCATACCCTCCGGCGATTCGCCCTTGCTACCGTCACCGGCAGCAGTGGTACCGGAGGCATCGGAGCCACCTGCGGCACTGCCCGAATCATCAGAGGAGCAAGCGGCCAGCACGGCGCCACCGCCGACCGCAAGAGCACTAGCACCAGTGACCTTCAGTGCAGCACGACGGGAGAATGCGCGCTGGGAGAATGCCTGCTTCGCAACATCACCGAAGTACTGGTTGTCAGAGAACTCATTCGGAGCATCGTCAGCACAAGCATTACCACACTTGTAAGTGCAGGTCAGGGAGCTGCGAGAGGTAGCAAAAGGATTTGTCAGCAGATTCTTGCCAATACGAACCACGGGGGAGACCGCCTTTGTATAGCTTCGACTAGATGAGGAAATGGAAAACTAAAACTTTTAGATCCTCTAAGAAGCTAAGGACGTTGCGTTACCTTTCGGTTTCTAAAGATCAACTCGCCAATGAGCTTTAGTTGACGGTCTAATGGCTTACAATTTAACGCTAAGTAAACACCCTGGTGTCGTGGTTTTCCGGCTCGACCTTCTCTCCACCCACGCAGTCGAAACCCAGCTCTGCGGGCTGCGTGGACTAGCCCTGGTTCTCCGGACTGCGCGGATTCTTCAAATCAGACCCCTCCGGAACATCCGCCGGGTCATTGCCACTTTCCAGGATCTTGTTGTCTTCATCGACGAAGATGACATTCGGCTTGTAAGTACGCGCCTCAGCGTCATCCATCATGCCGTAGCCGATGATAATAACCAGGTCACCCGGAGAAATCAGACGAGCGGCGGCACCATTGATAGAAATGATGCCCGAGCCGCGCTCTCCGGTAATGCAGTAAGTGGTAAGACGGTTGCCATTATTGATATCGACAATGTCGACGGCCTCGCCTTCAAGCAGGTCGGCCGCTTCCATCAAATCAGCGTCAATCGTGCACGATCCAACGTAGTGAAGATCAGCCTGAGTCACCGTGGCACGGTGAATCTTGGACTTCAACATAGTGCGAAACATGAAAAAGGTAGGTCCCTTCCTGGATTCGTCCCCTGGATGCTTGCCTACCGCGGCACCCCTTAGCGTGGCAGGTTGTCAGTCGGCACACTATAATACGACAACTTCCCAGCCACGAAAAACTACTTCGAAAAGCCGTCCTACTCGCTGTCCTGCTCAACGCCAAAGCCGGCGTTCTTCAGGTTTTCTTTGCTGGACTCATCTTTCAGGCGGGCATCTCGAGCAGCGCGGACCTTTTCCTGCAGCTCAGCCAACTCAGCGGCCTCTTGCTCAGTCAGCTCGCCGTCCAGCCCCGCAGCCGACAGGGCCGCTGACGCAATTTCGGCGTCCTTCTGCCCGAGCTGACCGAAACCGTTTGCCGAATCCGGGCGCGGCGCACCCAGAATCAAGCCAACATTATCAATGAGACGAGTAGTGCCGACCTTCGCAGCAACCAGTAGGCGAGCTTCGGTCTCCTGGCCGTCGCCGCGCAACGCCTCGTCGGAAAGCGGGGCGAGCGCAGCGTCACGCAGCTCCAAGTAATCCAACTCGACCTCAGGCTGGCTGGCGAGCACACCACGCGCGGTTTCCAGCACAGCATCCGCACCACGGTCCGCGACAAAAGCACCGGCAGTCAGCGCAGCGGACAGGGTTACTGCGAGATTGCGCTGCTCCTCGGACAGGTAGCGGTTGCGGGAGCTCATAGCCAGCCCATCGGCCTCGCGGATCACTGGCACACCGTGCAGCTGCACCGGCATATTCAGATCAGTGACCATCTGCTGCATCAGACACAGCTGCTGGTAGTCCTTCTCACCAAAAACGGCGTCAGTGCAGTTGGTAATGTTGAAAAGCTTGTTAACCACTGTCAACGCACCGGCAAAGTGCCCCGGGCGAGTAGCACCTTCGAGCTCCGAAGCCAGCGGCCCCGGCTGCACCGTCGTGCGGAAACCGTTGGGGTACATCTCCTTCGCGTTCGGCGCAAAGACCAGCTCAGCACCGACAGCGCGGAGCTTCTCCACGTCTTCATCCAGAGTCCGCGGGTAGGCGTCAAAGTCCTCCCCCTCACCGAACTGCAGCGGATTGACGAAAATCGACACCACCACAACAGCGCGCGGCAGTGTCTTCGCGGCCTGTACTAGTTCAAGGTGCCCCTGGTGTAGCGCACCCATCGTAGGTACGAGCACCACCGGCCGTCCGGTCTTCCGCAACGCACGGGTGACCTGCGCGATTCCCGCAATAGTCCTGTGAACAGTTGTCTCTCCGGCGGTATACCCCGTCATGTTTCCTCCGCGTTCAGATCTACCGGACCAAACTTTTCGTCCGACGGCAATACCTTACGCCACATCCCGGATGACCAGAACAACCAGTCCGCTCAGCTCATCGGCGTAGGTACCGCAAAACCTCGTTGGCACCGCGCAGCTCGGCGATACGCTCGGCAAGGGCCAGGTAGGCGGCTCCCATTTCCGGCGCCACCGCTTCAATTTCACGTTCGTGCTTGACGACGGTCCCAAGGTCGTCCCGCGTCACCGGGCCAGTCAGCCCCCGGGAACCCCACCTCAAGGCATTGTCCAATGAAGCTTCCAGTAGTGGGCGGAGCAGCTCGGCGGCCTGACCTCGACGCAGCTCAGCTAGGTCGGTGTCTTGGGCTACCGCATCTCCGCCGATAGTGGTTGCCAGCATTTCTACCGCATCGACCACGACGGCGCCGAGACCGTTTGAGCCGTGGGCCATAGCCGCGTGATAGAGGCCGCGGTGACGTTCGTTGATGAACACCGGACGACCGCCGAGTTCACCAATGAGCAGTTCACTGACTGTTTTCGCGAGCTCATCCCCAACAGTGATGCCCCATGGACAGCCGGTCAGGAGCTCGGAGTCGTCGTCAAGCCCTGCGAATGTCATTGCGGGATGGGCGGCGATGGTCAGCGCGCCGGTGAGTGCGACCGGATCGAGCACGGCACGCCCGAGGGAACCAGAAGTATGCATGACGATGCGTCCGGGGCCGACATGGCGGGCGACTTCCTCCGCGACCTCTGCGATGGCGCGATCCGGCACGGCGATGACGATGAGCTCGCAGGTGGAAGCTGTGTCGGCAATGCTACTAACCTGTGCGTTCGGGAGACGTAGATGCGCTCGTGTGACAGATTCTGGTGAGCGCGCGACCACGTGAGTGACACGATGCCCACAGCGCTCTAACGCCTGGCCGAGCGCGACCCCGACTTTTCCGGCAGAAATAATCCCCACCGCCAACCGCGGAGCGGTTGTCCGATGGGGATGGGAATCATGCTGGCTTTGCGTCATGACTGACTAGGTTAGACCAAACCAGCTATGTGCGGTGAGTAGGCCGCGCATACTCGGTAAGCGACTAGGCCTCTTCGTCCTCGCGCTGCTCCCTCTTCTTGCGCATCTGCGCCATCAGCTCGGCAACCGTCAGGCTGCCCTTGTTGTCCTCAGCACGGCGCCGACCGTGGCTTGCAGGCTCCTGCGCCGTAGCCTGAGCTGGCTCTTCTGCGAGGTCCTCATCGCGAATGGTCTGCAGCTGGCGAGTCGGAGAGTCCGAGGCGTCGTCCGATTCCGGCGCAGCGAATGGGTGCCGTGCACCGTGTGCCTCGTGAGCACCGCCCTGAGAATCATCCTCTGCAGCGTCCTCGGCCGGGGTTTCCTGCCAGTTGATGGCGCGGAAAGAGTTAGTGGAGAACTTCTCCTTGGAAACGGTTTCGTCACCCTTGGAATCGGCGACTTCGTGGACGTCAACCGGCTGGCCAGACGGCGAGAATGTACGGCGCATGTCGGTGGCCTCGGCATCTTCAACCGGCGAAGCGGAGGATGCGGAGCCCGTGCCGCCGTGCTGGGTATGAGCGCCGACAGTGCCGTTAGCGGTCATCTCAGCACGGTGGGAAGTCGCGCGTGGTGTCGGCCGGTCGTGACCGGTCGGATCCTTCATCGGCGAGGCTTGCTGTGGCGAGTCGAGCTCACGCAGACGCTCGGCCTGGGCGCGAAGAGCAACCTGCTCGTCGTCGAAATCCTCCCCCATGAACTCAGCAAGCTGGGCGCGCAGTGCAAAGACCTCAGCGCGCAGCGCCGCAATGTTGTCATCGTTGTTGCCCTCAAGCGAGTCCAGGTAGTTCTGCTCGAGAATCAGTTCCTGCTCACGGTGAGTAGCCAGCTCGCGGTCAAGCTCCACCTTGTGCAGCTCCTCGATTGTCTCCAACCGCTTGCGCTCCAGCGCAATGGTCTTGCGGTATCGAGTCACCAGCACAGCCCCGATAACTGCCGACCACAACGCCAGCAGCACGGCAACCTTCATCCACCCGGCAGAGGTGGCAAAGAGCATGACGATACTGGCAATCACCGCGAGCACCAGCAGCACAACCATGAGAATGACGGCGGTTTTCTCCGTCATACCATCGGTAGAACTGAATTTCGTCACATCATTGCTCTGCTCATCTGCATATGCCGCATCAGCCCCGGAGTTAGCCCCAGCGGAGTAGCTTTCGAAGGCTGAAGAAGGCGACGGAGACGGAGACTCGGCCATATCCGACGAAGTAGCTGCCGCGTCGCCCTGAAAATATGCGGCATCACCCGAGCGCTTCGGGTCATTACCGGCGTTGGAGAGGTCAGTCATAACTCCCACCCTACCGAGTTAGTTCCCATTTCCCCGCTAGGAGGCGAAGAATTTTCGCCATC
The DNA here is from genome assembly GCF_039907185.1 of Corynebacterium sp. c8Ua_99. NCBI lineage: Bacteria > Bacillati > Actinomycetota > Actinomycetes > Mycobacteriales > Corynebacteriaceae > Corynebacterium > Corynebacterium sp. c8Ua_99. Next base: position 110,845 of record NZ_JASBOG010000004.1, on the reverse strand, counting down.
AGTTGGCAATTGGCAAACTTTTTCCAGCCACAGCCCCGCCGCAGCGAGCAAAATGCCGGATACTGTGCCGACAATCATGATCGGTCCGTCGGCCTGTGCAGCCGCAAGCTCCGTCCACTTCGGCACGGCCCACAGCACGCCACCGGCGTACAGTCCTCCGAGAATCGCACCCAACCACGCGGATGCCGTACCGACCACCAACCATCGCGACAACGTTAACGGCTGCACCTGGCTGCGATCCTGCCCGACCTTCGCCTCTTTCAGTACCGACTTAATCCACCGCGCTGCCGCCACACAGACGGCTGTGAGCAGCCAGGGAAACCCCAGGTCCCACCAACTTCGCGGCCCGAGCGCACCGAAAAACTGTGCCAAGATCATCCATGATGCCAGCGCGAGAACCAGCGCAGATGCTGCCAACGTAATCGGTGAGGTCGGTTTCATCTCTAGGCCCCTTCTCCATCCGCGCTGTCTGCTAGGCGCACCGCGTTTACGTCTTCAGGTGCCAGCTTATCGACGAGTTCCGCGACCCGAACTCCCTCCAATTCGGCATCCGGGTCGACATCGAGCCACGGCACCAGTACAAAGGCACGCTCGGTTGCCCACGGATGCGGCAGGGTCAGAGTCGAATCGTCAGAGATGATCTCCTCGCCGGTGTCCTTGTCGATGACCTGCACAATGTCCACGTCGAGCGCCCGTGGCCCCCAGTGAATTTCGCGCACTCGACCAGCGTCATTTTCCAGTTTCCAACCAGCTTCCAGCAGCTCCATTGGTGTCCGGGACGTATCGACAATGAGCACGGCATTGAGGAAGTCACCCTGCTCTACCCCACCCCAAGGTGGGGTGGCATAAATCTTTGAGGCTGCGACCAATTCATCGGCGAAGAAGGCCTGCACACCAGTTAGGTTTTCTCGCGCGCGGTCCATGTTCGCGCCGATAGAAAGAACTGCGCGAATCATGCCAACCGCTTCTTCCGCGAACGGCGGGCTGTCACCGCAGCGTCATCAAAGTCGAGCGGAATGGGCGCATGCGGTTTGTGAATGGTCACTTCCACCGCATGTAACAGCGGGGACAATCCGCGTTCGGCGCGGCCATCGTCGTCGGCAAGCACTGCTTCGGCAATCTCGGTCGCGACGGTTTCGATGAGGTTGCGCGGAGTGCCGGTCAAAATTCCGTGCGCTGTGGCTGCGATGTCGGCGTAGTTGACGGTGTCATCCAGCTCGTCGCTGGCAGCGGCACCGGAGAAATCCAGCCACAGGGTGACATCACAGATGAAGTCCTGGCCATCGCGGCGCTCGAAGTCGAGACAGCCGTGGTAGCCGCGGGCTTTCAGACCTTTGAGTTCAATTCGATCAGCCACTGTTTCTACTCGTCTCCTTCCAGAGCCGCTTCGGCTGGCGATTCAGCAGGAGACTCATCGTGCTGTGCAGCGCGGTTAGAGCCACCTTCCGGATAGTCGCCGGCCGCGGTGTAACCGGTCAGTGAGCGGCCAAGGTTCCATGCCTGCGCCACCCGCACTGCGTCGAGGTTGTCGGCCACATTGTGAACTCGAACCGCCCATGCGCCCGCCGCTGCGGACAGTGCGGAAATTGCGGTAGTCGCAGCATCAGCCTGCTTTGGTGCGCGTGCCTCACTACCGACGGCGGCGGCGAAACGCTTGCGGGAAGCACCGACCAACACGGGGAAACCGAGGTCAATAAGCTCCGGCAGGCCGTGGAGCAGCGCCCAATTGTCATCGGCGTTCTTGGCAAAGCCCAGGCCTGGGTCCAGGACAATATTTTCCTCGACGATGCCGGCGCCCATGGCACCGTCGACAAGCTGAAGCAGGTGCTCACGGACATCGGCGACAATGCCGTCCGGGTGAGTTTCGGCGCGTCCAGAAGCGGAGCCGAAGCGATCGGTCTTCCAGTGCATCAGACAGATGGGCACATCGGCATCGGCGCAGACTGCGTACATGTTGGGGTCTGCGAGACCGCCGGAGACATCGTTGATGAATACCGCACCCTCGGCGATTGCTGCCTCTGCGACACTTGCGCGCTTTGTATCGACGCTGATCAGGTGCCCGTCTGCCGCGAGCTCGCGGACCACCGGCACGACCCGGGCAATTTCCTCATCCTCTTCCTCATCCTCGGAAACGCGGTGTGCGCCAGGGCGAGTGGACTCGCCACCGATGTCGAGAATATGTGCGCCTTCAGCGAGCAGCTCGTGCGCATGGGCAATCGCCGCGTCGAAGGTATTGTACAGGCCGCCATCGGAAAAGCTGTCCTCGGTGACGTTGACAATGCCCATCACCTTGCAGAGCTGATTCTCGACACCCATCTCCGCCTGCTGTCCTGCCTGCGCTTGCAAGGGGGATTCAGTCACCTTGTTGTCCAGCCTTTCCAATCGACCATTTAACTGTTGCGTTAGCTCTTGCGGATCAGCGCCATTGCCTCTGCGCGCGAACGGGCATCCGTCTTGAAGCCACCGCGGACGGCTGATGTCACCGTGCGCGCACCCGGCTTGCGGATACCGCGCATGGCCATGCAGAGATGCTCCGCTTCAATAACGACAATCGCCGAGGCCGGATCCAGCCGCTCCACCAAGGCATCCGCAACCTGACTGGTCAGCCGCTCCTGCACCTGCGGGCGCTTCGCATAGCCATCGACCAGACGAGCGAGCTTGGACAGGCCCGTCACACGACCGTCCTTGCCCGGAATGTAACCAATGTGGGCAACGCCGAAGAACGGCACCAAGTGATGCTCACAGGTGGAGTAAATCGGGATGTCCTTGACCAAAACGAGTTCCTGGTGATCCTCGTTGAAGGTCTTAGCCAGCACCTCAGACGGATCTTCAAACAGGCCCGCGAAAACCTCACGGTAGGCTCGCGCCACTCGCGCCGGTGTCTCCTTCAGACCTTCCCTGTCGGGATCCTCACCGACGGCAATCAACAGTTCACGAACCGCAGCCTCGGCTCGCTCCTGATCGAATTCGCGCTCCATGATGTGTACTTATCGCTCCTCGTTGGTGTCCGGCTTGTCCTGCCAGGCGCTGTTGTCTTCGTTTCGCTTGACGACGCCGTCCTTATCCGAATCGTGCATCTGTGCCCCCTTGTCATCGGAGTTGTCGGCGTTCTTCGCGTTTTCCGAACGCTCTGTGTATTCCGGCTGCTCGTTATCCGGGAGACGGAATCCGCGCAGCTCCTGCTGCTGTCCCGCCGACGGCATCACCGTAGTCGGGGTGGCATCGCTGCCAGAGTTGTCCTGGCGGTGACGTCCACCCTGCCTGTCCCACGGCATCTTCGGAGGGGCAGGGATATTCGCGGGGCCGTTGCCACCGTTGCTACCAATACCGGTTGCCTTCGAGCCGAAGTCCGGCGCACCTGCCGGGTAGTTAGCAGTGCCCGGGTGCTGGCCACGCGCGTTGCCCTGGCCTTCCTGTGAACCCGGCTGATTCTGCCCCTCAGGGCGAGGAGTCGGCGCAGGCGCCGGTGCCGGTGCGGGAGCCGAACCGTGCGTGCTGCCGGTATCCTTCGGCGGCCAACCTGGAGCGGTCCAACCAGCCGGCGGTGGGGTGCCACCGTAAACCGGAACATTCGGTCGGTCCTGCTGGGCGCCCGGCAGACCCGGGACACTAGCATTACCGGCACCAGCGGAGCCTGCCGGCCCCTGACCATTGCCGTTGTTGCCCGCGTCCTGGTTCTCTGGTTCGCGGCGGCGCACCGGCGCGAAGATGTTGACACGCTTCGGCGGTTCCTCGCCGCGCTCGATTGCCAACTCCACCGGTGTCTTCACCGGCTCGCGGCCATCGGCCGGGTGCTTGGTGTCGCTATCGAAGAAGTTCAGGCGCTCACGCGGAACGACATCGGTGAAGATAACTTCCAGATCCGGACGACGCAGGGTCTCCTTCTCCAGCAGTTTCTCAGCCAGAACATCGAGAGTGTCGCGGTTTTCCTTCAGGATGGCGTAGGCCTCGTCGTGAGCCTTATTGATCAGCAAACGAACCTGCTGATCAATGGTTGCTGCCACCTCCGGAGAGTAGTCCAGAGAGCCGCTGCCACCGCGGCCGACGAACGGGTCGCCCTGCTCCTCCCCGTACTTCACCGGGCCGAGCTCCGGCGACATGCCGTACTCGGTCACCATGGCGCGAGCAATCTTGGTGGCCTGCTCAATATCGGCAGAAGCACCGGTAGTCGGCAGTCCGAAAACCAGCTCCTCGGCAGCGCGACCACCCATGGCGAAGACCAGACGGGCAAAGAGCTCTGGCAGGTTATACATGCCCTTGTCGTCCTCGGGGACGGTCAGCGCATGTCCACCAGTGCGACCGCGAGCCAAGATGGTGACCTTGTAAACACGCTCGATGTCCTTCAGCGCCCACGCAGCCAGGGTGTGGCCACCCTCGTGGTAGGCGGTGACCTTCTTCTCCTGCTCGGAGATCACCTTGGAGGTACGGCGCGGACCGCCGATAACTCGGTCGACTGCCTCTTCCAGCGCATCCGCAGTAATGATGTTGCCGTTGACGCGAGCGGTCAGCAGCGCAGCTTCATTCAGCACGTTCTGCAGATCAGCACCGCTCATACCGGCGGTACGCTTGGCCAGCGATGTCAGATCCGCATCCGGTCCAAGCGGCTTGTTCCGGGCGTGGACCTTCAGAATTGCCTCGCGGCCCTTCAGGTCTGGTGCGCCCACCGGAATCTGTCGGTCAAAACGGCCCGGACGCAGCAGCGCCGGGTCGAGAATATCCGGACGGTTGGTCGCAGCCATGATGATCACGCCCTGACGATCACCAAAACCATCCATCTCCACCAGCAGCTGGTTCAGGGTTTGCTCACGCTCATCATGGCCACCGCCCATGCCGGCACCACGCTGGCGGCCGACGGCGTCGATCTCGTCGATGAAGATAATGCACGGGCTGTTTTCCTTGGCCTGATTAAACAGGTCACGGACACGAGAGGCACCGACACCGACGAACATTTCAACGAAGTCCGAACCCGAGATGGTGTAGAAAGGCACTCCTGCCTCACCAGCGACGGCGCGGGCCAGCAAGGTCTTACCGGTACCTGGAGGACCGTAGAGCAGAACACCACGCGGAATCTTCGCGCCGAGCTCCTCGTAGCGAGCTGGGTGCTGCAGGAAATCCCTAATCTCGTCGAGCTCCTGGACGGCCTCATCGGCACCAGCAACATCCTCGAACGTATTGGTCGGAGTCTCCTTGTTCAGCAGCTTGGCACGGTTGCCACCAAAGCCGAACATGCCGTTCTTGCCGCCTTGCATGCGGCTGAAGAAGTACATGATGACGAAGAAGAAGATCACCATCGGCAGCAGGAAGCCCAAGGTGGACATCAGGAAGGAATCCTGCGTGACCTTGGTATCGAACTTCTCCATACCCTTGGCGGCGGTGACCTTGTCAAAGACTTGGTCGGTCGCACGCGCTGGGTACTTGGTCATCACCTTCGTGACGTCCTCAGTACCCTCGACCTCCACGCCCTTCTTCAGGGTGAGGCGAATTCGCTGTTCACGATCGTCAATCTGAGCTTCCGTGACATTGCCCTTATCCAACTGGGTCAGGGCAACGGACGTATCCACCTCGCGGTATTCCCGGGAATCATCCGCCAGCTGAGTAATAGCAAAGAGGATAATCAGGATGATGCCGGCAACGGTGGCAAACCGGAACACCTTTTTCTTGTCCATACAGTGGGTTCGCTTTTCGCTCTCTACATCTATTAGTTGCTTTTATTAATTGTACGCATCAACGAGTTCTTCTCGAAGACACATCAATGACACAACGTGGGGCCAGGGCTCATGGCACCTGACCCCACAGTAGGCATAACGCATCGCAACCGAAAAAAGTTTCCAACTCCCACTTTTCATAGCTAGAAGACAGCTAGAACTGCGGGAGGGTACGCGCGCAATGCCCGTCGTAAAGCATCGGCACTGTGCAATAAGCGCCGAAGACAGACCTAGCCCTGGTAAACGCGCGGGTGAAGCGTGCCGACGTACGGCAGGTCGCGGTAGCGCTCGGCGTAATCCAGGCCGTAACCGATGACGAACTCGTTCGGAATGTCGAAGCCAACATCCGCAACATCCAGGCTGGTGCGCACAGCCTCCGGCTTACGCAACAGCGTAATGACCTCCAGGGAGCGCGGATTACGGTTGCGCAGGTTCTTCATCAACCAGGACAGGGTCAGGCCGGAGTCAATGATGTCCTCGACGATCACAACATCGCGTCCCTCAATATCGCGATCCAGGTCCTTCAAAATACGCACCACGCCTGACGACGAGGTGGAGTTTCCGTAACTGGAAACCGCCATGAACTCCATCTGGCTGGGAATGCTGAGCTGACGAGCAAAGTCAGTCAGGAAGAACACCGCACCCTTGAGCACTGCGACCAGAATCAGATCGCTGTCGGCATCCTTGTACTTCTCATTCACACGATGCGCCATCTCGGCAATGCGAGCATGCAGCTCCTCTTCGCCAATGAGAACTGCCTCTACCTCATCGCCGTAGGGGTTTGCGGGGACGTTGAAATCCTTCACATCATGCATCGCATTTCCTTTCCGCACTTCTATGGCGGCGTGTCGATGGAGCGTAACTGCCCCAGTGCAAGTTCAGAGCTATGGCAACCGATTGTTCTCAGCCGCCGGAAGTTGGATTGCGGCACCCTTCTTAAGGCACCGCGGGACGATTCATTACCAATTGTAGAGTGCCATCTTTTCGCTCAACGACCAACCTGGCATTTCTGTCAGCACCATCGCGACCGCGGGTCACCGGCACTTCGCCCTGGCCGTGATAGCGGTGCACGAGCGCCATCACCATGTCGATCTGTTTACTACTGGGCTCCGCACCCGCCTGCCTCAACCAACGCGCGAGGACGCGCACCGCGATGGCGTCGTCAAGCTCAGCCACCCCTCGCACAGACAGGCTCCCGCTTGCCGACGCCTCTTCCTCCCCCAGCAGCGCATGCAGAGCTGACTCGGCGTGAGCGTCCAAAAAGTCATTGTCGGCTGCTGCAATCGCCGCAGTCTTAGCGAGATTTTCCGCAACTCCCGGACCCAGCTCCTGCTCCAGCAGCGGCAAAATCGTCTTTCGAACCCGGACGCGGGCGTAATGGTCGTCATGGTTGTGCGGGTCATGCCACACCTTCAAGCCCAGCTCTTCGCAGCAGAGCTGCGTGTCGCTGCGTCGTACACCGAGCAGCGGGCGCAGAATCCGAGTCCCGTCAGACCACGTGAGGTTGTCGCGGATGGCGGACAGCGCCTGCGGACCGCCGCCCCTGGCCAGCCGCAGCAAAACTGTTTCCGCCTGGTCGTCCAAGGTGTGGGCGAGCATCAGCGCCGCACCTCGAGATTGGGCGACTTCCCGTAGCACTGTGTGTCGTGCCAAACGCGCCTCGTATTCGGGACCACGGTCGGAATTGTTGTTGATATCGACCGCGATAACCTCGGCCGTAGCCCCCATCCCCCGAGCTATGTGGGCGGCGCGCTCGGCGACTTCAGCAGAGCCCTGCTGAAGCTGATGATCCACGACGACGGCGTGGACTTTACGCCCGGCCAGCGCACCCTTCGGCCCGAGAGCTTCCGCACAGGCCCCGGCGGTCAGGGCCAGCGAATCCGCACCGCCGGAAAGCCCAATGACAATACCGCTGCCCAATTCCTGCCCCACCTGCTGCACTATCGCGCGGACAGCTTGCCGAATGATAAGGAAATGAGGGCTGCGGTCCGGCCAAAAAGGTCTAGCCAACGCGCCCACCACTTGCGATGGCTTCCATCGCGGTAAGCAGAATTCGCTCCTGGGTCGGGCGCGCAATCAGTTGCACCGGCAACCCAGAGATCGGTTCCACAACGATACCGGCCGGAAATCCCAGGTAATTCCACGTCGAGACGTAGGGAGTGAAGCGCAGATTGGACAGCAGATTCACAATCCAGGGCATACGATGCCACGCGCGGATCCGCGGTGGATTCTTGGCCAAAGCTGGGGTAATCAAAATGGTGTCACCCGGCAGCTCACGCTCGATGCGGGCGCCATCGCGTGCCACTTGGCGGCCATTGATTGTGAAACGCAGCAAGCGTCCAATGCCGGCGTGGACTCGATTGCGCCACTCCAGGTGATCAGGGCGCGGCTCGTCGCGAAGCTGATCCGCCACCCCCGCAGTCCAGCGCGCGAGCATCGGCAGTGGGTTCAGCGGGTACGGCATGTTCTTTTCCGTGACGGCAAATCCCTTGTCCGCGAATACTCTCGCCGCCTGTTGTGCCGCATCGACGTACTCCGGTGCAGCCTTCAAACCGAATACGGGCGCAGTGGTGTCCACGCTGACGGCGAAGTTTTCAGGCAGGGTCTTCGCCGGATCCTCCGCATCCACTATGCCATTTGTGAGGATCTTGGTGATCAGGCGCAAGTCATCGTTGTCGACTGTGAGCACCCCCTGGACAGACATTCCGTACCAGTCATTGCCGCCCACGCGCCCCGGCATTGTTCCCGGGGTCGCCTTCAGAGTCGAAAGCCCGCAGCACGCTGCAGGGATACGAAGTGACCCCATGCCGTCGTTGCCCTGCGCAAACGGAACCATCCCAGCAGCGACAGCCGCTGCGGATCCACCGGAGGACCCACCCGGAGTGTGCCCCGGCAGAATCGGATTGTCGACGGCCAGTCCCGGCAGCGTCGTCGTCCCCCACGTACAGAACTGCGGATTCACCGTAGTTCCCACCGCGATTGCACCGGCGCTAGTCAACTGCTGGACAAACGGGTTTTCTAGAGCGGTGTTTTCCTTCAGCGCAAATGGCACACCTGCGAGCGGCAACTCCGAGAGTTTCTCGCTTTGCTCGAGTTCCCGCGCAGCCTGCAGAGCCCTATCCGTCCACACTTCGCGGAAGGCATGAATCCCTCCATCCAGTCTGGCGATAGCGTCGAGACTGCGCTGCACGCTGTCCACCGGGCTTAGCTTTCCCTCGCGGACCTGTGCGGCAATCTCGCGAACGGTTGGCAAGTTCCTAATCGCGGAAGTGTGAGAGGCCATTGCAGATTCATCTCCTCAAATTATTTTCAGTGGAAAATAAATCTCAGTTTAGATATCCGCAAGGGCGCTCGCTGCCTTATCGGACGCAGCTCTTGCCGGCAACAGGCTCGCCTCGTTGGAAATCAGTGCGAACGTCAGCACCTGTCCCGACTTCGTCACCACATATCCCGCCAACGCCGAGGCTTTATTCAGCGTGCCTGTCTTCGCACGGACGATGCCCGCCCCGGACTGACCAGCAAAGCGCGTCGCCAGAGTGCCGGACACCGCCGCCACCGGCAGGCTATCCAGCAGTGGGCGCAACCGCAACGCAGCGCTTTCCGACGACTCCTGCGACTCCGCCAGTCCCCCCTGCTCGGCCGATTCCACCGGACCCGCGGCCGAATTGAGCACCTCGGAGAGATGCTGCGGAGAAATACGGTTATCCGTGCTCAGGCCGCTGGAGTCCGACAGCACGGCGCCATCGAGAGGAAAACCGTGCTCCGCGAGAGTGTCGCGCACGGCACGTGCGGCCCCCTCAAAGGTCGGCGGCAGACCGCGAGAGATAGCCACCTCACGGGCAATGGACTCGGCAAGCACGTTGTCGCTGTAGTTCATCATCTCGTGCACACGGGTAACCAGCGGGGCCGACTGCACGAGCGCGACGGGGTCTGGATCCAGAGGCAGTGACTGACCATCCTTGGCCGCATCCCTCAAGCTGCCTCCGTTTTCCGCACCAAGCGCCTTGGCCAGTGCATCAGCGGCATCCGCGGCGGGCGTGGCGCTGCGCTGCGATTCTTCATTCGTCGGATCGATACGACCGGCGTCCATCATCACCGACTCCACCGGTGCGATGTAGCCGTCCTCCAGCCCCGCACGCTCCCAGGTCTCGTGGAAACTCTCGGTGAATAGAGAGTTGTCGAGATAAACCTTGCCGACCCCCTCCGGAATGACCACGGAAATCTTTTTCGCCAACTCAGCGAGTGAAGCCGAGTCCTGGAAGAACCCTTCCCCGTCCTTGCTTAAGGTGGGGTCGCCCCCGCCGTGCAAAACGATGTCGTTAGTCCCCGTAACCCGGGAGACACGGGTGGAAACCCGATGATCTTCACCTAAGTCCAACAGTGCGGCAGACGCAGTGAGAATCTTCATGCTGGACGCCGGCATGGCCACCGCGGTGTCATTGACCCCCCACAGCTTCTGGCCGGTCGAAGCATCGCTGACAATTCCATGCAGCTCACCGAAGGCTGGATCGGCCGCAGCAGCGTCCATGATGGCGCTGACTTTTTGAGCCAGAGCGCCGTCGTCAAGCGAAGACTGCGCCGCCGTCACAGGAGCAGAGACATGACTGACCGCGGGCGGTGCATCGACAACAATCTGACGATTGTTATTGACGACAACCGCTACGCCGCTGCCCGCTGCGATAACGAGAACACCGGCGATGGCACCGCCGATTTTCAGTCCGCGCGACTTCTTGGATTTGCCGGATTTTACGGAACTGGGCGATTTTTGCGTGCCCTTAGCGGCGGTTTTGGAGCTGTCAGAGTCGGTACTACCCACGGTCACAAACACCTTCTTCCTGAAAACAAAACCTCACTTAAGGTGCACAAATAAACGGTTTTGAGCGGGTTTCGCATAAGATAGCCGTCAGAGAAGTGTACACCGATTATAAGGAGTCATCGCCGTGAGCGTTGAGGTCACTATTGAGATCCCGAAGGGTCAGCGCAACAAGTACGAAGTCGACCACGAGACCGGCAAGGTCTACCTCGACCGCTACCTGTTCACCCCAATGGCCTACCCGGCCGACTACGGCTTCATCGATGAAACCCTCGGCGAGGATGGCGACCCGTTGGACGCTCTCGTGATCCTGCCGGAGCCGGTTTTCCCGGGCGTTATTGTCAAGGCTCGTCCGCTCGGCGTTTTCAAGATGACCGACGAGGCCGGCGGCGACGACAAGCTGCTGTGCGTCCTGGATGATGTCCGCTTCGACCACTACCAGGACATCGACGATGTTTCCCAGTTCACCAAGGACGAGATTGAGCACTTCTTCGTCCACTACAAGGACCTGGAGCCGGGCAAGGAAGTTTCCGGTTCGGGCTGGGGCGACAAGGCTGAGGCTGAGCGCATCCTGGCTGAGGCTATCGAGCGCCACAAGTAAGAGCCACAAGTAAGAATTGCGCTAGCCAATCTCCCTTTCTGGGGCTCGCACCTTTGACGCAGTTCCTGTGATTCAGCGCTACGGCCGTCGGAGTTTTCCTCCGGCGGCCTTTGTGCTTCCGGCGATAAGGCCAGATTGCGTATAGTGCGCACTATGGAAACCGTAAACGTATCTGAAGTACCCGAAGACGCACAGATCATTGATGTCCGCTCACAGATGGAGTGGGATGACGGCCACGCCACCGGCGCCGTTCACATCCCCATGGAAGAGATTCCGTCCCGCTACGGCGAGCTGGATTTGGATTCCGACATTTACCTGATGTGCCGCTCCGGTGGACGTGCCGCTCAGGTTTCTTCCTGGTTGGAGAAGAACGGTATCGACACCATCGTCATCACCGGCGGCATGATCGACTGGGAGCACTTCGGCCGCCCAATGGAGAAGGCCAACTAAACCAACTACAACTGCCCTGCCTACCCGCAGGGCAGTTTTTCTTTTATCTACCCACCCCAAAGCACAGACCTTCTAACAATCCGCAGGCAAACAGGGACATTATTAGTTGGCCATGTCCCATTATTGACGGTTCCCCAGATTGTCTAGTATGGGAAGTATGTCTGATTCATCCGTACTTTCCTCGGCGGACTCAGCCGACACCAGCGGTGGTGTGGCAGCCGACGTAGACGCGAAGGTGTCTGCTGTCGACGCACAGAGCGGCACCAAGGCGAAGAAGGCTCGCAAGGGAGCGAAAGCCAAAAACAAGGCCAGCGCTAAGTCCAAGTGCAAGCCCGGCTCCGCAAGCGAACCCGCCGTCGCACCGGCCGCCCTGCGCAAATCCGCGTCCTGGTGCCTGGCACAGCTCGATGCGGCTGTCCGTGCCAGCGTCAACGCGGCTCTTGGCCGCACTCAGATTGAGTCGATTTCCATCCGCGGTTATTGGGTTCTGGAGGCCATCGCCGATGGCGGCGACATGGCTCAAACCGAGCTGAGCGCGCTGCTCGGCATGGACCGCTCGGACATGGTTCGCCTGATTGACTCTCTGGAGTCGGCAAATCTAGTCGAGCGCACCCGAGACTCCAAGGATCGTCGCCGCCAGCTCATCGCACTGACAGAAACGGGCAACACTACCCGCGCATCTCTGCGACGCTCACTCCGCAGAGCCGAGCGCGCCGCCGTCGCCGAATGCGCACCCGAGGTACGCGCGCTGCTTGCATCGCTTGCCGACGACTCCGCTGCAAGCCCCGAAACTGACTCCGGCGCGAAGAACCCCGAGGCCGCTACCCCAGAGGTCACGGCCACTGAGACAGACACCAAGGGCATGGCGGAGAATAAGACGCAGGCGACGTCGTCAAGCGATGCCCAGCGTCCTAAACGGAAGAAGTCGAAGAAGAAGAAAAAGCGCAAGAAGAATAAGAAGGGGGCTCTCAAGTGACAACCACTGAAGCGAAGTTCCTACGCACTACGGAACAGCCGCTTGAGCGCACACTCATTGACATTGTCCGGGCGACCGCGCGAAGGTTCCCTGAGGCTGAGGCCATCGATGACGGCGAGGTTGTCGTCACGTATGCGGAATTGATCAACGAGATTGATTCCACAGCTACGTGGCTCTACGAACAGGGCATCCGTCGCGGCGACCGCATTGGTGTGCGGATGCCGTCGGGAAGCCGCGAGCTCTACCTGGCAATTTTGTCCATCATGGCTGCCGGTGCCGCCTACGTTCCGGTGGATGCGGACGACCCCGACGAGCGTGCCGAAATGGTCTTCGGCGAGGCCGGTATCGCCGGTTACTTCGATGCTGAAGGCCTACATTTGGCTGGCTCTACGGCGCGTAATCGCCCCCGCCCGCTGGACTCCGACGCCGACTCCGACGAGGAAGAGACGGAACCGACGCCGCCGAGCGCACGCGAGATCATCTCGCAGGAGCCCACTCCTGACGATGACTGCTGGATTATTTTCACCTCTGGCTCCACCGGCAAGCCCAAGGGCGTGGCGGTCACCCACCGCAGCGCCGCCGCTTTTGTCGATGCGGAGGCCCGCTGGTTCTTGGCCAACCACCCGGAAGGGCCGCTCGGCCCGGACGACCGCGTTCTCGCCGGCCTGTCCGTCGCCTTCGACGCCTCCTGTGAGGAAATGTGGCTGGCCTGGCGAAATGGCGCCTGCCTGGTGCCGGCCCCGCGTTCGCTGGTGCGCTCCGGTGTGGACCTGGGCCCATGGCTGATTTCCCGCCACATCACCGCTGTTTCCACGGTGCCGACACTGGCCGGCCTGTGGCCCGCCGAGGCACTCGACAGCGTGCGCCTGCTCATCGTCGGCGGCGAGGCCTGCCCGCAAGAGCTGGTCGAGCGACTGTCCACCCCAGAACGCGAAATGTGGAACACCTACGGCCCCACCGAGGCCACCGTCGTGGCCTCCGGCATCGAGCTGAAGCCTGGCAAGCCCGTGACCATTGGTTTTCCTCTGGACGGCTGGGACCTCACCGTTATCGACGAGGAGGGCAACCCCGTCCCACCGGGCACCAAGGGCGAGCTGGTCATTGGCGGTGTGGGACTCGCGCGCTACTTGGATCCGGAGAAGGACGCCGAGAAGTACGCGCCGCTGCCAGCCCTGGGCTGGGAGCGCGCGTACCGCACCGGCGACCACGTCATCATGGATGAGGGCGGACTGTACTTCACCGGCCGCGTCGACGATCAGGTGAAAATCGGCGGGCGCCGTATTGAGCTCGGCGAGGTCGAGGCGCACCTGGCTGCCCTCCCCGGCGCTACTCAGGCGACTGTCGTGGTGCAGAAGACCGGTGCTGGCGACTCCATCCTGGTCGGCTACGTCGGCGCCGGTGGCGACGCCGCAGCCATGGACTACGACAAGTGCATGGATACTCTCCGCGATGCCATGCCAGCCGCGATGGTGCCACGCCTGCACATCATGGATGAGCTGCCGGTTCGTACCTCCGGCAAGGTCGACAAGGCGGCGTTGCCGTGGCCACTGCCTGCGCGTGCGGGTGAGGGCGACGTCGACAAGCTGAGCCCTGTAGAGAAGTGGCTGTCCGACATCTGGGCGGACGTGCTGTCCGTACCTGCGCCCGGCGCGGCCTCGGACTTCTTCGCCCTGGGCGGCACGTCCTTGGCGGCGGCGAGCGTCATTGCGCGCATTCGCCAGCGCGCCCCACAGGTCGCCGTGCGCGATCTCTACGACCACCCGCGCCTGGGCAATCTCGCCGAGGAGCTGGTCGCGCGCGGTTTCATCAGCGACGACATGCTTGCCGACGACGCCAGCGACCCCACCGCTCACCTGGAAAAGGTGCCCGAGCCGACGCCTGTCTCCCGTAAGACCCGTTGGGCCCAGGTAAGCCTCATGGTGCCATTGCAGTGGGCACGTGGCATGCGCTGGGTAACGTGGCTTGCGATTATCAACTGGGTTATCGGCGGACCGCTGGCGCTACCAGGCTGGTTGGTGGCCGTACTGGCCGTGCTGTTCCTGACCCCGCTGGGGGTCATGCCCATCAACGCGGCGACGACACGCCTGCTCACGCGCAACATCACCCCGGGTGATTACCCGCGTGGCGGTTCGGTACATCTGCGGCTATGGGCGGCCGAACGTCTGGCAGAGAGCTCTGGCGCCCACTCAGTGGCGGGCGCTCCGTTCGTGCTGTGGTACGCCCGCATGCTGGGCGCCCGCATTGGTAAGGGTGTGAATCTGCACGCGCTGCCGCCGGTGACGGGTCTGGTCAAACTGGATGATTACTGCTCGATCGAGCCGGAGGTAGACCTGTCCGGATACTGGGTCGATGGCGATGTCGTCCACGTCGGCGAGGTCACTATTGGCAAGCACGCCCGCATCGGTGCCCGTTCAACGCTGCTGCCCGGCGCGCGTATTGGCAATGACGCTCACATCGAGGCGGGTTCCACCGTCACCGGTGAGAAGAAGGTCAAGGCTGGCGCGCGCTGGTCGGGTTCCCCGGCTCGCAAGGTCGGTCGGTCCAAGCACCGCTTCCCGGAGGAAGTTCCGCCGGCTCGCCGCCACTGGGTGGCTATCTACGGTCTCACCGCTGTCTTGCTGACATTGGTGCCGCTGTCCGCTGCGGTCGCGATGGCTGCTGTCATCGGTTGGGGCACGGGGCTTATCGACGGCACCACCGAGCTATCCACCTCGAATCTCTGGTCAACGCTGGGCAGTGCCGTGCTGTGGACTATTCCCGCCACCTTCGTCGGTGTTGCGGTGTATGCCCTGCTGACGCTGATTCTCGTGCGCCTGTTCAGCATCGGTCTGAAGCCGGGAGTGTTCCCGGTGCGTTCGCGCGTGGGTTGGCAGTCCTGGGCGACAATTCGCCTGATGGACGCTGCCCGTCACGACCTATTTTTCATCTACGCCTCCATGCTGACGCCGCTGTGGCTGCGTGCACTGGGCGCCCAAATTGGTCACGACAGCGAAGTCTCCACCGCGATCGGTATTCCGAAGTTCTTGCACGTCAAGGACGAGTCCTTCTTGGCTGACGACACCATGGTCGGCAGCTACGAGCTCGGCGGTGGTTGGCTGCTGGTGGGCGACTCCCGCATCGGCAAGCGCGCCTTCCTGGGCAACTCCGGCATCACGCTTCCGGAACGCAAGCTGGCGAAGAACTCGCTGGTGGCCGTGCTGTCCTCTACCCCGAAGAAGACCAAGTCCGGCTCCAACTGGTGGGGTTCGCCGCCAGAGCGCATGCGCCGCGTGGGCACCGTCTCCAGCGATGAGTCAGCGCAGACCTACCGTCCGACTACGGGATTGAAGGTCGCCCGCGGCATTGTCGAAACGCTGCGCATCCTGGCGCCGATGGTCTCTCTCATGCTGGCAACAATCACGTTGTTGAGTCTGCAGGGAATTGGCATGTTCACCGCGGAGTTGGTCACTGCAGATGGCGTCAACGCTGCCCTGCTCGGCCTGGTGGTCGCGTGGCTACTCTCCCCTGCCGTGCTGCTGATTGTTGGTGTGCTGGGGCTGTTGGTCACGGTCGTGGCCAAGTGGGTGTGCGTCGGCAAGCACAAGCCCGGTGATCACCCATTGTGGAGCAAGTTCGTCTGGCTCAACGAGCTGCAGGATGCATTCGTCGAAATGGTCGCCGCGCCGTGGTACCTGAACCCGGCGATGGCCACCGGCGGTATCGCACGCGCGATGCGTCTGCTCGGCGCAAACGTCGGCCACGGCGTGTGGCTGGAGACGTACTGGCTGCCCGAGACCGACCTGGTCACCATCGCGCGGGGTGCCTCTGTCGGCCGCGGTTGTGTCGTTCAGACGCACCTGTTCACCGACCGTGTGATGACGCTCGACACCGTCCACATCGGACACGGCTCCGTGCTGGGACCGCACTCAGTCGCACTGCCGGCATCTGTGCTTGACGACGGCTGCCGCGTCGAGCCCGGTTCTCTCGTCATGCGCGGTGACCATGTTCCTGCGCACACCTCCTGGCGAGGTAACCCAATTGAGCCAGTAGTGGCCAAGAAGTAGCCCGGCTTGTGTAGGGGCTTTGTTGGCACAACGGGCTGCAAATGTGAAACTGTGTAAGTTTATAGCACTTTCAAGCCATTTTTCGGGCAGTTTTTGCTATAAACGCAGTCAGTAACTCACATTGGCCCGCTGCCGCCAGCCATAAACGCAGTCAGCTACTCACATTGGGGCTAAGTGGGGCTAAGTAGCAAAAGGTACCCACCCAGCGTCACGCCGACCAGACACACTTTTTGCTACTTAACCCGCTATTTATTTTTCGGCTATGCAGTTCGCGACTTACTCTGCTAGCTGCAACCGAACCTGCTGAGCTGCGGCTACCAATACTTTCAGTGAAGCCGTAACCTCTTCCCAACCTCGGGTCTTTAGACCACAGTCCGGATTAATCCACAGCAGGTTGGGGTCAACGCTTTCAAGCGCATCTTCCACGAGCTGGTTGACTTCTCCGTCCGTCGGCACGCGAGGCGAGTGGATGTCCCAGACACCTGGACCAATCCCCCGAACGTATCCCTCATCCTTCAGCGCTGCGAGCACCTGCATGCCGTTGCGAGCTGCTTCGATGGACGTGACATCGGCGTTGAGTTCATCGACGGTGTCAATGAGCTCATTGAAGTCCGAGTAGCACATATGCGTATGAATCTGAATGTCGTCAGCCACACCAGAGGTAGCCAGACGGAAGGAACCTACGGCCCACTTCAGGTAGGCGGGCTGGTCCGCTTCATTCAGGGGCAGCAACTCGCGAATGGCTGGCTCATCGACCTGCACGATTTGCGCTCCAGCGGCCACGAGATCTGCAATCTCATCGCGCAAAACCAGCGCAACGTTATCCGCAGTGTCACCGATGGGCTGGTCATCACGGACAAACGACCATGCCAACATGGTCACCGGCCCGGTGAGCATTCCCTTGACGGGAAGGTCAGTCATGTCTGCCGCTGCCTTGTACCACTGCACCGTCATCGGCTCTGGCCTGGTGATATCACCGTAGAGAATTGGCGGGCGCACACAGCGGGAACCATAGCTTTGGACCCAGCCATTGGTGGTGGCAAGGTAGCCGTCCAGCTGCTCCGAGAAGTATTGCACCATGTCGTTGCGCTCAGGTTCACCGTGAACCAGCACATCGAGCCCCAGTTCTTCCTGCTGTTCAATGGCAGATCGAATTTCAGCGAGCATTGCCGACTCGTAGTCAGCTGGGGTGAGCTCTCCCGTGCGCAGCTGCGCACGTGCACGACGAATGCTATTGGTCTGCGGGAAGGAACCGATTGTGGTGGTCGGCAGCGGAGGCAGATTGAGGGTCTCAGCCTGAGCCGCCTGGCGAGCCGCAAACGGGGAACGGTTACGGTCGCTATCCTCGATTGCCGCCAAAGCTTCACGAACTTCAGGCTTAACAATCCGCTTCGACTCTGCCCTCGATGCCAGTGCTGCCCGGGACTCCCTCAACACCTTTAAATCCGCGGCATCGAGTTGGCGGTCATTCAACTTGGCATCAAGCGCCCTCGCCAAAAGGGTCACCTCGGCAATTTTCTCATCGCCGAAGGCCAGCCACTGCAGCACCTCGGCATCTTCTTCGCTCGGGTTTTCCGAGGCCAGGGAGTACGGGACATGTAGCAGCGAACAGCTAGTCGACACCGCGATGGGGCCTCGGGCTGCCAGCTTCTCCAGCGTCGCCAGGGCTGCATCCAAATCGGTGCGCCACACATTACGACCATCGACAATGCCCGCAACCAGCAGTTCCTTGCCGGTCCAATGCGGCAGCTCGGAGCTACCTGCTACCAGGTCGCAACCAATGGCCTGCACGCCTGTGCCAGAAAGGGTTTCCAGCGCCTGATCACCATCACCAAAGTAGGTCTGCACCCACAACTTGGTATTCGCAGACTCCGCCACGCCGGCCAACTTCTCGTAGGCCTGGCGAGTCCTAGCAAGAGTCACTTCATCGAGGTCAGTGACCAATACTGGCTCATCGAGCTGAATCCACTCAAAGCCCTTATCCCCCAGTTGAGCGATGATTTCCGCGTACGCATCGGTCAACTTTTCCAAAAGGCCAAGTGGGTTCGAATCATCGTCGGTACGCGACAGGCTCAAGTAGGTCACAGGACCAATCAAATGAGGGCGCAGCATGGTGGTGGCGCCATTGTTTAAGCTGCAGGAATCATCCAACCAGTCAGTGAGGTCAGAGGTAAATTCAGTATCGGCTGACAGCTCCGGAACAATGTAGTGGTAATTGGTGTCGAACCACTTGGTCATTGCGGATGCCGGTTGCGTCTTCGTACCGCGAGCGGCGGCGAAGTAGTGGTTGATCCATTCCGGTAGGTTGGAACCGTCCGTTTTCGGGACATTCTGGAAGCGGGCTGGAAGCACTCCGAGCAGCGCCGATGTATCCAGCATAGAGTCGTAGAACGAGCGCCCAATTGTCGGAACCGAGTCGATTCCTACCTTCAACGCTGCGCCAATGTAGCTATTGACAGTGTTGCGCGCCGTCGCGGCCAACAGGCCGCCGGTCGCCGGGTCGCGCCAGTAGTTTTCCAGAGCTTTTTTGAGCTCACGATTACGCCCTATCCGCGGAATGCCCGCGAGGGTTGCGTGAATTGCCATGATCTCGTGATTTCCTCGTCAGTCGTGATCAGCATCGGATATGAAATTGCACAACCGGCAGGCATTCGGACTTGTCATCACTGCAAGATTGGTTATCAACTCGTCGGATAAACCAAAGCTCTGGCAGTGATGCTTACCGTTGCGGGACAGTTCCGGACTTGCACCGGGATTCCCCTGCATAACTCGAGGGCCTCATGCGCGCTAGGCTCAAAACACACCTTGCGCGGAAAACGTGCGATATGCAGCACTTTCCTTTATGAACACCTTCGAGGCGGCTGTGGATGTGAAGTATATCGCAATATACAAATATGTCATTCACTTAGCCCCTCCCCGAGCCTTCGCTTTAGTGCTCTCCTGCTGGGGCCAATGCGATTAAGCTCGTAGTCATAAAAGCTATTCATTCCACCGCTTTCAAGGAGTGACCTCGATTGACACAGGCTTCCGAAACTTCCCTGAGGGGCGCCAAGATTCCGTTCGATGGCCCGGTCCAGTCAGGCGTTGAACAGCCCGGCCAAGCACATCTCCGCCTCGTCGCATTCGATTTGAAGGACGGCGTCGACGCAGCAGATCTGAAGGCACTGTTCTCCTCGCTTACCGACGTTGCCCGCCGCCTCACCCAAGGCCAGGACATCGAGGGGTATCTGGAACCGGAAATGGTTGCAGCCACTGCAAACCTGACCATTACCGCAGGTTTCGGTGAGCGCATCTTCGATGTGCTCGGCAAGCCAGAGCGCAAGCCGGCTGGTCTGCACGATATCCCGTCATTCCAGCATGACATGCTCCGCCCTGAGTGGGGCCAGTCTGACTTCGCTCTGCAGTTGTGCGGTGATGATCTCGTCACCGTTTCGGCCGCGTCCCGTCTACTGGAAAAGAAGGCGGCTCCGTGGGCTCGCGTGAAGTGGTTCCAGAAGGGCTTTTCCTACGCCTGGGGTTCGCAGCCTCACGGCGCTACCCCACGCAACCCGCTGGGTCAGCTCGACGGCACCGTCAACCCGTCCACTCCGGAGGAATGGTCCGAACAGGTGTGGATTGACTCCAAGGACAAGGCGATTAACAACTCCTGCGTGATGGTTGTTCGCCGTATTGCCCTCGACTTGAACAATTGGGATGAGCTCAGCACCGACGAACGCTCCATCGTTATCGGTCGTGACTTCCACACCGGCGCTCCTCTTTCCGGCGGCAATGACGAGTTCGATGAAGAGGACATGGACGCCGTCGATGACCAGGGCGAGTATCTCATCCACCGCCAGTCTCACTTGGCGCTTTCCCGTGAGCAGGATGGTCAGCCTGACGACGCCCTGCGTCGCCGCGCCTATGCCTACGAAGACCAGCCCGGTGAGCCGGCCTTCCCGTTCGAAGGACCGAACGTTGGCCTGGTCTGGGTTGCATTCCAGAAGAACCCGGACAACCAGTTCAGCGCAATCCAGGCCCGTTTGGATCGCGGCGATTTGCTCAATGAGTGGAACCGTCACATCGGCTCCGCTGTGTATTGGATCGCCCCTGGCACTACCCCTGATTCTTACTGGGGACAGGAGTTGATTGAGGGGTAGCGGCTGCAAGCTGGCGGACTAAAACCTGGCGGGCTGCAAATGTGAAACTGTCCTAGTTTATGACACTTTCGGGCAAAATTTCTGGCCGTTTTTGTCATAAACTCAGTCACTAACTCGCATCGCCCCGGCGCTGCCAGCCATAAGGGCATCGCCCCGGCGTCGTCACACACCGCCGCCAGCCATAAGAAAACGCCCGCCGAGTGCCTGAGCACTCCTGCGGGCGTTTCTTCTAGACAAGAACTTTGTCAGTCACGGACCACCGAACTAGTCACCAATCTGGTCACGGCCACGCTTAACAATCTTCGGGTCCGGAGTACCAACCAGCTCGTGGTCCTTCTCCGTGTACTCGAACTTGCTCAGCACATAACGCATTGCGTTGATGCGGGCACGCTTCTTGTCGTTGGACTTAATGGTAATCCACGGGGACTCATCCGTATCCGTGTAGCGGAACTGCTCTTCCTTTGCGCGGGTATAGTCACCCCAACGGTCCAGCGATGCGAGGTCCATCGGAGAGAGCTTCCACTGACGTACCGGGTCAACCTGGCGAATAGCGAAGCGAGTGCGCTGCTCCTTCTGGGTCACAGAGAACCACAGCTTGGTCAGCGAAATACCGGAGCCCAGAATCATGTTCTCCAGCATCGGGACCTCACGCAGGAACTCTGCGTGCTGCGACTCAGTACAGAAACCCATCACGCGCTCAACGCCCGAACGGTTGTACCAAGAACGGTCGAAGAAGACGATTTCACCAGCGCACGGGAAGTGCTCAATGTAGCGCTGGAAGTACCACGATGTGGACTCACGCGGAGACGGCTTTTCCAGAGCCACAGTACGAGCACCACGCGGATTCAGGTGCTCGTTAAAACGCTTAATGGTACCGCCCTTACCAGCGGCGTCACGGCCTTCGAAGAGGATGATGTGCTTCTGACCAGTTTCCTTGGTCCAGTTCTGCCACTTCAGAAGCTCAATCTGCAGCTTCCTCTTAATAGACTCATATTCCTTACGAGTCATGCGCTCCTCGTACGGGTAGCCATCGCGCCAGGTATCAACCCGCTCACCGTCTGGAGTGACCAGTACCGGATCGTCCTCATCAGAATCATCGACGACGTAACCTTCGGTCTTCGCCAAATCGACGATGTGGAATTCCTCTTCATTCTTGTCAGCCATACCCCTTATCCTACTGAATTTCTCTGCCACGCGTCCCCCATGCGGGTGCCCTTACCTGCAATTTCCCAGCAGTTAACGTTCCGTCTTACCGAAATTGAGGGGGGTGGGACTGCACGCAGCGACCGTCGATAAGCACTGCGCGTACAATAAATGCCATGTTGTTATCCGAGGCTCTTGCCGCACGATCCGAAGTTTCCGACCGGCTGGCTGAGATTAATCGCCGTCTCGCGCTGGTGGCGCAGGTGCAGGAAGGCGATACGCCTGATGAAGATCCGCAAGCGCTTATTGCCGAAGCCGAGCGTCTGATGGCGCGCTTCGAATGGCTGGTGCGCTCGATTAATGCCACGAATTCCGCTACTGCCTTCGAGGACGGAACGCTTAGCGACGCACTCGCGAAGCGCGACCACCTGCTAACACGGCGGCGGTTCTACACCTCCGCAGCCGATCAGGGCTCGGGTCGGCGGGATCGATACTCAGCTTCGGAGATTCGCTATGTCGCCACTGTGGATATCCGGTCGCTGCGCCAGAAAGCCGACAAGGCGGCGAAGGAATACCGGGACTTGGATACCCGTATTCAGCAGGCGAACTGGTCAACCGAGCTTATCGAGGCCGCGAATAAGCCGGCCGAATAGCAAAGTGGCAGGGTTCGGTAGCGAAACCAGAAGAATTTCACATTTTGATAAGTCGGTAGTTGCATCCAGATTGTCGGCGAGCGCGACGGCCCGTCTCTGGCCTTAAAGGGACACCTAAAGATCTCACCTGTACTGAGGCAGCAGGATTAATAACAGACAGTCCTCGGCATTGCGTACATGGGTACAGATCATCGGTTATTTTTCACTACCAAGCGCTGAGGCGTCTGATGCAACGAGGGTGGGTTCGGGGACTTAAAACTTTCTCAAGTTACACAGCAAAAAGCGCCGCTGAGGATTTCCCTCAGCGGCGCTTTTTAGGCTAACTCAAGCAGTCGGGACCTCTTTTAGAAGCCCATGCCGCCCATCTCGTCGCCACCCGGCATTGCCGGCATAGCCGGTTCCGGCTTGTCAGCGACAACAGCCTCGGTGGTCAGGAACAGAGCCGCAATGGAAGCGGCATTCTGCAGTGCGGAGCGGGTAACCTTCACCGGGTCGTTGATGCCAGCTTCCATCAGGTCGATGTACTCGCCGGTAGCAGCGTTCAGGCCTTCACCCTGCGGCAGGGAAGCAACCTTCTCGGTAACGACGCCGGCCTCGAAACCAGCGTTCAGAGCAATCTGGCGCAGCGGAGCTGCGAGAGCCGCACGCACGATGCGGACACCGGTTGCCTCGTCGCCGGTCAGACCCAGCTCGTCGTCAAGCACGTGCGAGACCTGCAGCAGTGCGGAACCGCCACCAGCGACGATGCCCTCTTCCACAGCAGCCTTTGCGTTACGGACGGCATCCTCAATGCGGTGCTTGCGCTCGTTGAGCTCGACCTCAGTTGCGGCGCCAGCCTTGATAACTGCAACACCGCCGGCGAGCTTAGCCAGGCGCTCCTGCAGCTTCTCCTTGTCGTAGTCGGAGTCGGAGTTCTCGATCTCAGCGCGGATCTGGTTGACGCGGCCCTCGATAGCGGACTGCTCGCCAGCGCCCTCGACGATAGTGGTCTCGTCCTTGGTGACGACCACCTTGCGAGCGCGACCCAGCAGCGGCAGGTCAGCGGTCTCGAGCGACAGGCCGACCTCCTCAGAGATGACCTGGCCATCGGTCAGGATAGCCATGTCCTGCAGCATTGCCTTACGACGGTCGCCGAAGCCCGGAGCCTTGACAGCGACAGACTTGAAGGTACCGCGGATCTTGTTGACGACCAGGGTGGACAGAGCCTCGCCCTCGACGTCCTCAGCAATGATCAGCAGCGGCTTGCCGGACTGCATGACCTTCTCCAGCAGCGGCAGCAGGTCCTTGATGTTGGAAATCTTGCCGGAAACCAGGAGGATGTACGGATCCTCCAGAACGGCCTCCTGGCGCTCCATGTCAGTGGCGAAGTAACCGGAGATGTAGCCCTTGTCGAAGCGCATACCCTCGGTCAGCTCCAGGTCGAGACCAAAGGTGTTGGCCTCTTCCACGGTAATGACGCCTTCCTTGCCGACCTTGTCCATAGCGGTGGCAATCAGCTCACCGATAGCCGGGTCAGCAGCGGAGATACCAGCGGTAGCAGCAATCTGCTCCTTGGTCTCAATGTCCTTAGCGGACTCCAGGAGCTTCTCGGTAACAGCCGTGACAGCCTTCTCGATGCCGCGCTTGATGCCCATCGGGTTGGAGCCAGCAGCAACGTTGCGCAGACCCTCGGAAACCAGAGCCTGAGCC
The DNA here is from genome assembly GCF_039907185.1 of Corynebacterium sp. c8Ua_99. Taxonomy (NCBI): domain Bacteria; kingdom Bacillati; phylum Actinomycetota; class Actinomycetes; order Mycobacteriales; family Corynebacteriaceae; genus Corynebacterium; species Corynebacterium sp. c8Ua_99. Next base: position 86,636 of record NZ_JASBOG010000004.1, on the reverse strand, counting down.
AGAACGGTAGCGGTAGTAGTACCGTCACCAGCGACATCGTCGGTCTTCTTGGCAACTTCCTTGACCAGCTCAGCGCCGATCTTCTCGTAAGGATCCTCAAGTTCGATTTCACGTGCAATGGAGACACCGTCATTGGTGATCAGCGGTGCGCCCCACTTGCGCTCGAGGACTACGTTGCGACCCTTCGGGCCCAGCGTAACCTTGACAGCGTCTGCCAGGGTGTTCAGACCCGTTTCGAGACCGCGGCGGGCCTCCTCGTCAAATGCAATCATCTTAGCCATGAGGTTTGAAGAATCCTCCGTCTATTTATGTGGCACTTACATTGGAAGTTGACCCAGGCGCCCGCGACGGCATGTGATTCGAGGGAAGCGCCGCCCTCTCCATCACCGGAGTCAACACTGTACTTTTTAACGACTTTGCAACACTTGTTTCAGCCTGCGCTGCAGTATGTGCTGCAGTTTGCTGCAACTCGCATACAACGCACACATACACAAGGTGTGAAGTTGTTTTTATTAGCACTCAATTAGAGCAAGTGCTAATTCACTTTTTTAGCACTCAACCCCATCGAGTGCAAGGTTAAGCGCCGCAACTCCCAACGCCAATACCACTCCCGACGTCACTCCCAACGCCATCATGCCTGTGCGCCTACACTGTCGCACATGAGCATTATTGATAAGGAACTCACGGGCACCCTGCGAGACCACATCTCCAGCCAACGAGAGACCATCCGCACTCAGCTGACCGAGCTGGTCGCTTTCCCATCCGTACACGGCACCGAAGAAACCAAGCAGGCCTGCATCGACGCAGCCCAGGCGGTTACTGACATGTACGCAGAGCTGGGTATCGAGCTAGAGGCGCATCACACCATCGACGGTTCGATTGCACTGTCGGGTTTCATCCCCGGGTCGTCGGAAAGCGCGAAGACCGTACTGCTCTACTCCCATTACGACGTCCAGCCGGCGGGCGACGAATCCGCTTGGACCGCGGATCCGTGGACGCTCGATGAGCGCGACGGTCGCTGGTACGGACGCGGTACTGCCGACTGCAAGGGCAACGTGGTCATGCACCTGGCTGCGCTGCGCGCGCTGCGCGACGACGCTCTTGCGGGCCACGTCGACATGCCAAACATCAAACTCATCGTGGAGGGCTCCGAGGAGCGCGGGTCGGCGGGCCTGAACAACCTCATCGCCACACAGCCAGAGCTTTTCGACGCCGACGTCATCCTCATTGCGGATGTCGGCAATGCCGAGGTTGGCCAGCCGACGCTCGTGACCACTCTGCGCGGCACCGCCGATGTGGAAGTACGCGTCGATGCGCTGGAGCAGCCGGTTCACTCGGGCATGTTCGGCGGCGCAGCCCCGGATGCGCTGGCGGCACTGATTCGCATGCTCGACAGCCTGCGCGATGAAAATGGCTTTACTTCTATTGATGGACTGGACTGCTCGCAGCGGTGGGAGGGCCTGGACTACTCGCCAGAGACTTTCCGCGCTGACGCCGGCGTGCTCAATGGAGTGGGCCTGATTAGCAACGAGGACACTTCCGTCTCCGATCTGACCTGGGCGCGCCCGTCGGTGATTGTGACCGGCATCGACTGCCCACCGGCAACCAATGCTGTCAACGCGATTTCGTCGACCGCCATGGCGCACATTAACTTCCGCATCCCAGGCGGCGTTGATCCGGCTGAGGCGCAGGACGCGCTGGAAAATCACCTGCGCGCACATGCTCCGTGGGGCGTGAAGGTGACGGTCGAACGCGACGAGCTGGCTAACCCGTTCCGGGCCAACGTTGAGGGCAAGGTTGTGCAACTGGTCGCTGACAGCCTGTCGGCCGCCTATGGCAAGGAGACCGCAAGCATGGGCGAGGGCGCCTCAATTCCGCTGTGCGCCACCCTGCTGGACGCCGTACCAGGTGCTGACATCGCGCTTTACGGCGTGGAGGAGCCACAGGCTCGCATCCACTCGGCTGATGAATCGGTCGACCCGAACGAGATTCGCGACATCGCTATTGGCGAGGCGGTTTTCCTGGCCTCTGTCAACGGAATTTAACGGGGACAGCAAAGAATCCACCAAAGATATTGATTGAATGACTTGTGTCACATCTTTTACCTGTAGTAAGGTTCCACCCATGCAGCAGAACATTCTTATTCGAGTAGCGAAGGCTACGAACCCCGGTGGAGGCCGACAGGACTGACCCCTCCACACGGGGTCTCTGGCCGCAACTTCTCAAAGCACTTGGTTGGTCCGCCACTCACAGCAAAAGCAACTAAGCAAAGGACCAGAAAAGAATGTTTCCCACTCGCACCCAGAAGAACATGTCCACTTCGACGACGTTCACGGGCAAGCGCCCTTCGTTGGAGCACCAGGACGACGGCAATGTGCGAACTTATTCCGACGATCCATTTAGGGCTCGATTCGGACATCGCCTGCCTCGAGGCTTAAGGCAAGAAGCTCGTGGCATGAACTGGCAGAAGTTCAAGGACACCTACTCCCCCACGAGCGGCCCGGTTCAGATCAAGAATTTCGAGGCAACCCGCGGCACCCTGGGGCGCTGGAATTTCAACGCTGACTTAACACTGACCGACAAGGACGACCACACCCACACCTTCACCCAGGAGATTACCGCTATGGGGCCGGTGTCGGCTTGCACTAATCTGCTGGCTGATGCAGGTTACCGCGTGGAAATCGTGGAATTCCACCAGTTCGAAATCTTCGAAGCTACCGCTACCTTTGTCTATGCAGGTCACAACAATGACCATGTGTGGACCATGGGCTTCGGCCAGACTCCGGAGGCTTCCGTGCTCTCCGCTTTGGTCTGCGCTGCTAACCGCCTGCATGGGTAGGACGCGGATGCTGCTCGTTTAGTAAACGGGGGGGGAATGCGACCGGGGAAGCCCAACGCATGTGGGCCTCGAGCATTCGCGTTTTAGCGCTTCAGCCCCGCGATCATGGTCTTCAAGTTGCTGCGCAGGAAATCCTCGTAGGTTCCCGCGACCGTGCCCGGCTTGCCGAGCTCATCGGAGTGCAGTGGCTCGTCGAAGATCGGAATCCCGGCCTCCTTCGAGACGGTCTTCATGGGGCGCGTATCCACGTTCGACTCCACGAACAGGTGCTTCGGGCGCTTGTCCTTCAGCTGGCGCACGAGGTGTCCGATCTGCGCGGGGGAGCCGTTTTCATCCGTGTCGATCTGCCAGATATACAGCTGCTCCATGCCGTAGGTGTCGACCATGTATTGGAAGGCATGTTCACTGGCCACGAGCACACGATCCTCCTTCGGCAGCGCACCGATCTGCTCGCGGTAGTCGGCGTCGATGCTCTCCAGCATGGCCTTGTACTCCGCCCCCTTCTCCTCGATGTGCTCGGCACGCTCGGGCAGGGCCTCGGCCAGCGCCGCGGTCACGTTCTCGGCCATCGCGATGCCGACGGTCGGGTCCAGGAAGGCGTGCGGGTTGATCTCCTGATTGCCCTTTTCGTCCTTGAGGTACTTCGGTTCCACGCCCTTGGTGGCCTCGACCATCTGGGAATCGTCCAGGCCCGCGGTGTTTTTCAGTTTCGCGAGCCAGCCGTGTTCACCGCCCTCGAGGTTCAGCCCGTTGTAGAACAGCAGGTCGGCGTCGCTCGTCGCATCCAGGTCCGCGGGCAGGGGGTCGTAGTCGTGCGGGTCCGTGCCGGTCGGCACGAGGTTATGGACGTCCACCGCCTCGCCGCCGATCTCCTCCACCAGGTCCGCCAGCAGCGTGAAGGTGGTGACGACGTTCAGCTGCTCACCGTCTGCCTTCTCCTCCGTCGAGAAGGTCACGGCCCCGAACACGAGGGCACCGCCCACCAGGAGGGCCAACAGCGCGGCCAGTGGCTTATTGCCCAGCGAGCGAGCAATCAGTCCCTTGCCTGGCGCGAAGAGGAAAGCCAGCAGGAACAGCGCGCTGGCGGTCAGCACGATCGTCACGCCGGAGGACACGTTGTAGCTATAGCTCAGGAACAGCCCCACTACGGAGCTGAGCGCCGAGATCGCCACTGAAAGCCCGATCATCACTCCCAGCCGGTTCGTCAGCAGGTACGCCGCCGACGCCGGAGTGATCAGCAGGGAGACCACCAGGATCACGCCCACCGTCTGCAGGGAAATGACCGTCACCAGCGTGAGCACCACCATCAGCCCGTAGTGGATTGCCCGCACGGGCACGCCAGCCGACTGCGCCATGACGGGGTCGAAGGTGCTGAGCTTGAGCTCCTTGTAAAAGACCAGCGTGAGAATCAGCACGGCAGCGGCAATACCGATCGAGAGGTTGCGGTCGGCGTCCTGAACGGTCAGGACGTTGCCGAAGAGGATCTCCGTCAGATCCGTCGCCGTCTGCGCTTTCGCCATGAGCAGCACGCCGATCGCGAAGAAGGTGGAAAAGACGATGCCGATCGCCGAATCGTTCTTCACAGTGGAGCGTTCGCTGATCAGCCCGATCGCCAGTGTGGCGAGTAGACCCGCGACCACCGCCCCGAGGAAGAGGTTCGTGCCGAGCAGGTAGGAGGCCGCGACCCCCGGTAGTACGGCGTGCGATATGGCGTCGCCGATCAGGGCCATGCCGCGCAGCACGATGAAGCTGCCGACGATGCCGCAGGCCACGCCCACGATCACCGAGGTGATCAGCGCTTTTTGCAGGTAGCCGTGGCTGAGTAGTGAGTCGAGGAACTCCGCGATCATGCTGTCTCCTCCTGGAGGGCTGCCTGCCGTGGCGTGGGGTGGGCTGGTGCTGACGGCTCGCGGATGACGAGCGCGCCGAAGGCCTTCTGCAGCACGTCGGGGACGAAGACCTCCTCGGTGGGACCCGCCGCGACGAGCTCGCCGTTGAGGACGATGAGGTCGTTGTAGTAGCCGCGCACCGTGTTCATGTCGTGGTGCACGACGACGACGTGCTTGCCCGCGTCCGCCATCTGCCGCAGCAGGGTCACGATCGTCTTCTCGCTGGGGACGTCGATGCCGACGAAGGGCTCGTCCAGGAAGATGTACTCCGCGTCCTGGACGATGGCGCGGGCAAAGAGGACGCGCTGGAACTGTCCGCCCGAGAGTTCGCTGATGTGGCGGTGGCGAAAGTCCCACATGTCGACGTCCTTGAGAGCCTGGGTGGCTGCTTCGCGTTCGGCCTTGCCGGGGCGGTGGAAAAGACCCAGGCGCGGGTAAGTGCCCATCAGGACGGTGTCGAAGACGCTGGTGGGGAAGTTGCGGTCGAGGTCAGAGCGCTGCTCGATATAAGCGATTGCGCGGCGCTGCTCGGCGGGGGCCTTGCCGTCGAGGGTGACGGGGTAGCCGGCAGGGGCGCCGGTGGGGCCTGTGCCGTGGACGTTGTGTTTGTCCAGGATCTGGAGCATCGCCTTCATGAGGGTGGATTTGCCTGAGCCGTTGGGGCCGATGATGCCGTGCATGCCGGGGGAGTCGAGGGTGAAGCTGATGTTCCGAATCGCGGTGTTCGCGCCGTAGCTCACGCTCAAGTTCTGGACGCTAATACTCATGGCAGCCAAGAATAGTGGTCAGTTCAATGAATCACCAAGTTCAATGTATTGACCTTTGGGGTGGGGTGGTGTTGGGGGGGGCAGTAATGGCACTGATTTGGGGCTTGAGCAGTCAGCCGCTCAAGCCCCAAAAAATGCCCAACTTCCGCCCCCCCACAACTCACCCCCAAATTTTCACTTTCCCAGAAACAATTGACCGTTTTCACACACTCGGTTAACACCGCTTCAAATGCTTAAGTCCCTAAAACGGGGTTGCATGAACTGGCGTGTTCCAATCATTATGGAATAGTGACTTCTCTCCTGTGCATCCTGTTCGTTACGGCAGCGCTTGCACCATGGACGATTAAGTGGCTCGGAACCCGCGGGTTCCTCGTACTCAGCCTCCCGCTGGCAGGCGGTGCCATCTACACCGGCACCCATCTCGTTCGCTTAGCTCTAGACAATGGCAACGGGGAAACTTCCGCACTCACGCACCCCGCCGTCACGCATTTTTCGTGGATGCCCATTATCCACTTGGATGTAAACCTGCGATTAGGTCCTATTGAATCGCTCTTCGGCACGCTGGTTTTGACCATCGGCTTTCTCGTACTGGTGTACTGCTCCGGTTACTTCATCAACCCGCCACTCGGCAAACGTCGCCGCGTAGGTTCCTTCGCAGCCCAAATGATCGCCTTCGCTGCGGCGATGTACGGCCTGGTCATCAGCGACAGCATCATGCTGATGTTCGTCTTCTGGGAAATTACCTCGGTTCTGTCCTTCCTCCTGGTGGGCTACTACGCCGAGCGCGCCTCCTCCCGTCGCGCAGCAGGCCAGGCGCTCCTGGTCACGACGCTGGGTGGCCTCATCATGCTGGTCGGTATCGTTCTGATGGGAGTGACCACCGGTTTCTGGAACTTCTCCGAACTCACCGCGCCTGGCGCTCTGACAGCGGCACAGCTGGACTCCACGGCAGTATCCACGGCCGCAATCCTGCTGGTCGTTGGTGCGCTGTCGAAGTCCGCTATCGCGCCCTTCCACTTCTGGCTACCCGGTGCAATGGCCGCCCCTACCCCGGTTTCTTCCTTCCTGCATTCGGCAGCGATGGTCAAAGCCGGTGTGTTCCTGGTTGCCCGGCTCGCGCCGACCTTCAATGACACCAACGCGTGGCAGCCAATCATCATCCCGCTCGGCCTCTTGACCATGATCATGGCCGGCTGGATGGCCCTGCGCCAGAAGGATCTCAAGCTGATTATGGCGTATGGCACTGTCAGCCAGTTGGGATTCATCATCACAGTCGCGTCGATAGGCACGCGTGCGACGATGCTGGCAGCCCTGGCACTGACGCTCGGCCATGCCATGTTCAAGGCCGCGCTGTTTATGGTCGCGGGCACAATTGACAGGCTGACTGGTACGCGCGATATCCGTGAGCTCTCTGGGCTCGGTAGAAAGTCGCCGCAGTTGCTGGTGATTTCGATTCTCGCCGCTGCATCGATGATGGGTGTGCCGCCGTTCTTCGGCTTCGTCGCCAAGGAAGCTGCGCTGGAGGCCACGCTCAATGCTGATCCGCTGCATGGGATGCCGTCGGTGTTTACCACCATTGGCCTCGTCGTGGGTTCGATTCTGACCGTAGCGTACTCGCTGTACCTGCTGCGCGCCGCGTTTGCGACCAAGTCCAGCACCCCCGCCAGCGGCGGTGGCACTTCCCCTGCCGTGGCAGAGATGGATTCCCCGACGTGGGATCAGATTGGCCCGGCTTGGCTGTTGGCGCTGGCAGGTTTGGTTTTCGGCCTGGTTCCCCGCGTCCTCGACTCGATTATCTCGCCCTACCTCACCAGCGCATTCCCGAATACGGAAGCAGAAACGCACCTGGCGCTCTGGCACGGATTCACCCTTCCGCTGGCACTGACGGCCACAATTCTACTCGTGGGTGCCATCATGCATTGGCAGCGTAATCTGGTGCGTCAGCTGCAGTTTGATCAGCCGGCTCTCGGTAGTGCCGATGCGCTTTACGACGGAATCCTGGACTTGGCCCGCCGTCTTTCTCTCCGTGTCACTGCTGCGACCCAGCGTGGTTCCCTCCCGTTGAATGAAGCGGTCATTTTGCTGACCCTCATCGTGCTGTCCATCGGTGCGTTGTTGCTCGGCGAGCGCGATGAGCTGCGAATGGAACTGTGGGGCTCTGCTCCGCAGGGTGCAGTTGCGCTCATCATGATTATCGCGGCGCTGGCCGCTACCCGGCAGAAGAACAGGCTTTCCGGGGTCATCCTGGTAGGCGTGACAGGCTACGGCTTGGCCATTATTTTCGCCATGTACGGCGCTCCTGACTTGGCCCTGACGCAGCTGCTGGTCGAGACGGTCTCAATGATTATTTTCGTGTTGGTGTTGCGTACGCTCTCCCCGCGGGCACCGGCATCGAACCCGAGGTGGACACGACACCGTGCTTGGTTGGCCATTGCAGTCGGTGTCACGGTTCCCGTGTTGGCCGCCTACGCCATGGGCTCCCGTCGTACTGAGCCAATCTCGGGCGACATTCCGCCGCTGGCGCACGATATTGGACACGGCCAGAATGCAGTCAACGTACTGCTTGTCGACATCCGCGCCTGGGACACCTTCGGTGAAATCACCGTGCTGGTGATGGTGGCTCTGGGGATTACCTCACTGGTCTTCCGCACGCATACCATGCATATGCGTTCAAAGATTAAGCCGCAGCGGAATCGAGCTCGCCGCACCAACCGTTGGTTGAACACTCTCGATGAGTCCGGTGAAGCCGAGCGGTTGCGCTACCCGATCATGGTGCTGGTGGCATCGCGCGTGCTCTTCCCCGCCATGATGGTGGTTTCCTTCTATCTCTTTTTTGCCGGCCATAACGATGTCGGCGGTGGCTTCGCCGGTGGTCTCGTGGCTGCGCTGGCACTGACCATGCGTTATCTCATCGGTGGTCGTCGTGAGTTGGCGGCAACTCTGCCGATTCCTAACGAGATGCTTCTCGGCGGCGGTTTGCTGGTGTCGGCACTCAGCGCGTTGTGGCCACTGTTTGTGGGGTGGGCACCGCTAACTTCTACGTATGGCTCGCGGGAAATTCCGCTGCTCGGAGATGTCACTGTTGTCTCCCCGATGCTCTTTGACCTGGGCGTATACATGATCGTGGTTAGCACGATTGTCTACATCCTGCGCAGTTTGGGCGGTGGCATCGACGCTCAGATAAACCTTCGCGCTGAGCGTGATCGTTCACGTCGTGTGAATCGAGCCGCACTCGGCCAGTCCCGCCAGCTGCGCAGCAAGTTGGCGGCGGCTAAGCCCGCAGGTGTTAAGTCCGCAGGCGCCAAGACTGCAAGTGCGAAGCCAACCGGTGCCAAGCCTGCAAGTGCCAAGACTGCAGGCGCCAAAACAGCGGCAGATGCACGGACTGCGACCAACACCACCGAGTCAGAGGCATCACAACCGACCGCCCCAGCTAGGACCGAAGGAAAGGACACTCACCAGTGATTCTCAATTTTGTTCTGCTGGCTACTGTCGGCACGCTGATCGCCGCCGGGGTGTACCTGTTCCTCGATCGTTCGTTGACCAGGATGCTCATGGGACTGTTGCTGATGGGCAACGGTATCAACCTGCTCATCCTGCTTGGCTCTGGTTCGCCGGGGCGCCCACCGATTTGGGATAGGGAATCGCTAGTCAGCGATGCTCAGGCGGACTCGCTGCCCCAGGCCTTTATCCTCACCGCGATTGTTATCTCTATGGGCATGACCGCCTTCCTGTTGGCTCTGCTCTATCGCCAGCACCGCTACCACATCGGCGATCACGTGCAGGATGACCACGAGGACCGCAACCTGGCACTGCGTCGCGCCAGCGACCCGTCGGCTGCTCCGGATCACGACAAGTCCGACGACCCCACCACCGGTCGTCCCACGGAGGCCGGAGATAACTTCGGTCCGGTCAGTTTCGAAAAGCCCGTGACCCCACCATCAAACACCCCAGGAGGTGACGACGATGATGACTGAGCAACTAATTCTGGCACTCATTCCGCTGCCTATCATCGTCCCCGCCGCCACCGCCGCAATTGCTCTGCTGCTGGCACGTTTTCCCAAAGCACAGCAGGCGATCGCGCTGTTTTCACTCGGCAGCCTGCTGGGAGTCGCCAGCGCCTTGGTGTACCTGATTTATGCCCACGGCATCCACACGGTCCAGGTTGGCGGCTGGGACGCACCAATCGGCATCACACTCGTGGCCGACAACCTCGCAGTGTTGATGATTACTGTCTCGCAGCTCGTCCTCTTCGCCGTGATGTGGTTCGGCATCGGCCAGGGCATTAGCGATGGCGATGAAGACGAGCCCATCTCCGTCTTCGTTCCGACGTACATGCTGCTCAACATGGGTGTCTCAATGGCCTTCCTGGCTGGCGACCTGTTCAACATGTATGTCGGTTTCGAGGTTCTGCTCGTAGCCTCCTACGTGCTGCTCACCTTGGGGGCATCGTCGTCACGCATTCGCGCAGGCGTGTCGTATGTGATGGTCAACATGCTGTCCTCGATGGTGTTCCTGCTGGCGATTGGCCTGGTTTATCAGGCGGTCGGCACGGTGAACTTCGCGCACATTTCCCTGCGCATGGAAGCCATCCCCGACGGCACCCGCACCGCAATCTTCGCAGTGCTGCTCGTCGCCTTCGCAGTGAAAGCGGCGGTGTTCCCGCTGTCGGCATGGCTGCCGGACTCCTACCCCACCGCACCGTCGATGGTCACCGCGGTCTTCGCGGGTCTGCTGACGAAGGTGGGTGTCTACGCAATCATCCGCACGCGCAGTGTCGTTTTCCCCGACGGCAGGCTTGACGACGTCCTGATGTGGGCCGGCCTGGCGACAATGCTCATGGGCATTCTCGGTGCCATGGCCCAAAATGACATCAAACGTCTCTTGTCATTTACGCTGGTGTCCCATATCGGTTACATGATCTTCGGTATTGCCGTCGGCAATACGCTGGGCCTCGGCGGCGCCATCTTCTACATCGTCCACCACATTCTGGTGCAGACGGCGCTGTTCCTGGTGGTCGGGCTTATCGAACGCCAGGCGGGCTCGTCCTCCCTGCGCAGTCTGGGCGGTCTGGCCAAGTCGTCGCCGCTGCTGGCGCTGCTATACCTGGTCCCCGCGCTCAACCTCGGTGGTATCCCGCCGTTCTCGGGCTTCCTGGGCAAGGTCATGCTGATTGAGGCCGGTGCGCACAACGGATCCGCCACCGCGTGGATCCTGGTTGCGGGATCTATCATCACCAGCCTGCTGACTCTCTACACCATGATTCTCGTCTGGTCGAAGGCATTCTGGCGCGACCGTTCCGATGCCCCCGAGGGCGACACCGTGCTGGCACACCCAGCCACACTTCGGGAAAAAACTCAGATGGTTGCTATCTCAGAGCGTGACGACGTCGGCAGGATGCCACTCGGCATGGTGATGCCGACGGCCCTGCTGGTGATTGCCTCCGTGGGCGTCACTGTTTTGGCCGGTCCACTGTCCAATGTGGCGACCTCAGCGGCAAGCAATGTCGCGAATGTCGATGAGTACCGCGCGGCAGTTCTCGGTATCGACTCGGCCGATGACAAGGGCCTGGAGCAGTTGGAAAACCCTGGCCGCACCAAGAGCCCGTGGAAGTCGGATCCGGTGACCGAACATGCCACCAGCACGCTGGAAGGAGCAGGTGAAAGCTCATGAGTAAAGCGCGCGCTAAGGTGGCCGCAAAACGACCACCTCGTATTTCAATCCTGCTGTTCCTGTTCACACTGATTATTTGGGTCATGCTGTGGGGCGAAGTGACATTTGCCAATGTGCTTTCGGGGATTCTGGTAGCCACGTTGCTCAACCTCGCCATGCCTATCCCGCCAAACAGCGCGCTGGATATCAACTTCGGTGGCATGGTGCGACTGTTCGGTTCCTGGACAATCGACTTTGTGAAGGCCTCAATCAGTGTCTCCTGGCTGGCCATCCGACGAGCTGATCCACCACCGACGGCCATCATTAAGGTCCCTATGCGCACCAATGACGATATTTCGCTCACGACTGCAATGGCACTGATTAACTTGCAGCCGGGCGGAATCATCGTGGACATCGACAAGCGGGAAAAGACGCTGACCATGCACATTCTCGACGCGTCGTCGACGAGCAAGGTGGCCGAGCAAATCAACCAGCTGACTCGAATCGAGCGTCGGGTTATTCGAGCGTTCGAAAACCGCGATGTCAACGAGCAACCGACCAAGTCGGTGCCAAGCGACAACCAAGTGAGCGGCGACAAGAGCGGCGAGAAGAGCAGCAAAAGGAGTAGCCGATGAACCCGGAAGTTTTTAACACTCTGCTCGGAGTGGCTGCCGCAGGCTATTTCATTGCGGTGATGATTACCCTCGGGCACATGATTGCCGGTCCAAACTCACTGGACCGCCTGGTGGCGCTGGAGTCGACGACTGCAATGCTGCAGGGCATGCTCGCTGCGTTCATGGCCTGGAGCCTGGACACTTCGGTGGTCTACCCAATGCTCATCATTGCGCTGCTCGGTTTCCTGTCTTCGCTGGCGGTTGCCAAGTTCCGTGTTCCGGATGACGGAAAGCAGCCCGCAAAGAGCTCCCGGAAGGGTGCGGCGAAAGCAGCCGGAAAGGTCGCCACAAAGAAAACCGCACAGAAAGCGGCGCCTAAGGCAACACCGACAACGGCTCCGAAAACAGTGAAGGGAGAGTCCAGATGATTCTCGTGGCAGACATTATCGCCATCACACTCATTCTCACCGGAATGCTACTGTGCGTTGCAGCGTCCGTGGGATTGATACGCTTCCGCGACACCATCAGTCGGATGCACGCATCCTCCAAGCCACAAACACTGGGGCTAATTTTGACGCTGTCGGGCTCGCTTGTGCACGTCGCCACGCACGCGTCAGCTCACACAACTACTAGCAGTGACTTGGCTCTGTTGACCCTGATTATCCTGTTTGCTCTGGGTACATCGCCGATTGTTAGTAACCGCGTTGGCCACGAGGCGTTCAAGGAGAGGCTCGTCGACGAGGACAGTCTGGCCCGCGATGACAGCCGGGAATAACGAGAGGACAATGGCCTTAAGTTACTGGCTGAGTTTATGACAAAGTGACTAGGTTTATGCACCTCAAAAGTGCTATAAGCCTAGTCACTATTTTTGTCTAGGCACACACCGCTTAACGACGGCTAGTCGCTCACCTGCTCGTGGAAATCTGCAGGCGCTATCGGATGCCCGGCGCGCAGTTCCTGCACTGCAAGATCCACAGCGGCCCGCCACGGGGTGTGGCCAATGCGCTCTTCGTTCGCCCGTACGTCGTCCTCGGTAGCCATCGAAGGCAGCGCCCCGGCCGCATCCGCCACAGTGCGCTGACGCTCGTATGCCGCGCCCATTTCCACGATGTTGTTGATGAATTCCAGTTCGGCTCGGCAGCCCAGTTCGTCGGCAAGCGGGGCGAGCTGAACCACAAGCTCACAGAGTTCATCGCGAACCCACCGCTCGTCGGTATCGCGATTGACGATGACCAGCGCGTCCATCCCATAGCGAGCGGCGCGCCACTTGTTTTCGGCGATGTGCCAGGACTGCAGTGACGGTAGTTCCTCGCCAGCCTCCCACATGCGGTCGTAGTAAACCGTCAGGCAGTGCGTCAATGCCACGATAGCGGCGAGTTCCTGCAGGTTAGAGGTGGCGTCGGCGACACGAATCTCAACGGTGCCGTACTTTGATGCCGGGCGGATGTCCAAGTGCATCGAGCCGGTGTGGTTGATGACGCCGGAGCGGGACTGGTCGTGCATGTAGGACTCCCACTCGGGCCAGGTGTAAATCGCCGGCGGCTGACCCGCGGTGGGAAGCTGCTGGTAGAGCAGGCTTCGGTTGGAAGCGTAACCCATGTCCTCGCCGTTCCAGGCCGGTGAGGAGGCAGACAGCGCCAACATGTGCGGCAGCTTCGTTGCCAGAGCCTGAATAATCGGCCAAACGCGTTCGGAGTCTTTAATGCCTACGTGGACGTGGACTCCCCAGATAATCATCTGGTTCCCCCACCACTGAGTGCGGTTGATGATTTCGGAGTAGTGCCCCTTGGCACTGACCTGCTGAGCAGTACCGCGGGCGAACGGATGCGAGCCCGATGACCACACATCCACCCCAACGCGGTCAGCGGCGTCGAGAACCATATCCAGCTGGCTTTGGAGCTCCGCTACGGCATCGGGCACGTTCATGTGCACACCGGTGACGAGCTCTACAGTGTTGGCGAGGAACTCGCGCTGGAGCCCATGTCCGGGATGCTCCGCATCGATGATGTCGAGCACCTCGGCGGCAGCGGGGGCGGTGTCGCGCGTTCGTCGGTCAACGAACGCCACTTCCCATTCCACTCCCAGAGATGGCTGCGCCGATCCGGAAAATTGCTCAGTCATACCGCTATTTTTTCACACTAGGAGTCGTTTTCCTCAGTTGGCTCCGTCCAGGTGACGGTTTTTGCGCAGGAAGCAAGGTCACCGTTGGAATCGACAAGCGCAACTGTGGTGAAACTGTCTTCATCCACCTTGGACGGAACGTTCCAGACATCTGCATTCCGTTTGTCATCGACGTGCACTTCGCCGATGACACCTAACCCCTCAGCTGCGGGACTGCCTATGCCACTGCAGCCAGATGCACCGCGCGCCTGCACTGTGTACTTACCCTTATCCAAGGTAGTGAACTGACCTTTTTCGTCGGAAAGGCCCATCCACCCCTTGGCGCTCATAACCTGGACAGTTGCCAGCATTTTCATTGATCCGTCGTCGTTTGTGCGGATGAAGTTATAGGCGCTGACTCGCTCGGTCAGCTTCGGTGCAGCCGGATCTACGCTCACGGGCGCAGTGCTTGACGACGCGTCCGCGTTCCCGTCTTTGTCACTGCTGGATTCAACCCCTGAGCAGGAAACCAACAGTGTTGCAGCACAACCCAACGCGGTGGCGACAGCAACGCGACGACGCATTACGGCGAACATAAAAACCTCACAGACCTCACTGGCTACTAGCAGAATACTAGTACCCCTTTTTCAGCCGTGATCTGTTTGAGACTGCAAAATATGCAAAAGCCCCGCGTAGGCCATGAAATGTGTGGCTTACGCGGGGCTTGGGAAGCTATGGGGGGGCTTCGTACCACGGCGGCAGGTCTTGACGCTTAGGCCGCAGACCTAAGTGAGAGACCGAAGTCCGGTGGGCCGGGAGTCTAGTGAGCCGGGTCAGTGGCGACCACGACGATTCCCGCCGGAGCGTCCCGGAGACGGTCATCGCGAGGTGCGGCTTCCCAACCGTTGTCGTGCGCAATCTGCTCAGCAGCGGCCTTTTCCTCTTCGTTCCTCGGGTCGAAGTAGACGGTGGTCTTCTCCCACACACCCATCTTCTCTTCAGGAGCGTTGCCGGTCTCGCCGGCACCCCATCCCTGCTCGCCCATCTGCTTGGACAGGTCATCGGCAAGGCCCACGACCTCAGAGTTGTTCAGGACACTGACCTTGACAGTCTTGCGGTCAATCTGTGGCGCTTCGTTGGCCTCATCCTGTGCCGGCGGATTCTCCGCGGGAGGAACCGGTTTGCCTGGCTCATTTGCCGGTGGCGGCAGGACCTCGCCGTCAGCATCTCCAGCAGCACCATCCTTTGCCGGATCCCTGCCGTTGGCCGATTCAGCAGGCGCACCAGAGTCAGCCGGAGCGGATGCCGAGGTGTCATTCGGGCCGGTGTTCTCAGCATCGTCGCCACGCGTGCTGAGTGCGTAGGCACCGTAGGCGACCAGGCACACGCCGATAGCGAGCAGCACGATAGCGAGAACGCGCATGTAGCGGCCATCACCGGCACCGTCGCCGATGTCGCCGTCATCAGCACCATCAGCAGCTGCGGAATTACTAGCAGCAGCCCGAGAGCCAGCACCGGTAGTGGCGGCAGCGGTAGCACCAGCAGCGGCTGCGCCAGCGGCCGGGGCCGCAGATCTGGGAGCTGCGTGTTGAGCATCCGACGGCTCGGAGTACGCGTGAGCGCCGCCAGCGGCGGGAGCCTCCGCGTAATCGCTGTACTCATCGAAGTCGTCGTAGTCGTCATCGAGTCGATGACGGCCCGGACGCGGCGAATTCTGAGGGTTTAGTTGGTCAGACACATCCCACATCCTATATGTTCTGCCGCCGAACCGTGAAGTGAAACTTGAACCTTATGCGTCGTGGTTGTCCCGCACGGCGCGCAGCCGATGAACCAACACGGGTTCGGCTGCTTCGGCTGCTGGAGAGTCGAGAAGTCGCGAAAGTACCTGGTGGTAGCGGATTGTGTTGTTGCCGAAGTCCTCGGCAAAGCGACGTCGAATTGCCTCCTGTCGCGCACCGGCCATACGCGGTCCACGGCGGGCAACTTTCAGCCATTCTTTCTCAAAATCCAGCATTTTCTGAGCCAAAACGGGTTCAATGCCGCTGGTATCACCCACGAGTCCGAGATGCTCGGATGAGTCAAGCCGCCGCTCGGCCTCAGGTTCGTGGCTGCCACCTATGGGCTCCTTGCTCACCACTTTCCGCACCCCGCTTTCCTTCTCGCTCGCCCTGATCCTCTATTCTGCACGACACTGTCTATGCAGATACTTAGTGAAGATACATCGTCAGATCTAGCCACCCAGCCTCACCTACGCCCCACCTACAACTCCCTGACACAACTCGGACATCACCAGGCGATTTAGAAAACATGGACGCCGAGTAGAATCAGCGGCATGACTATCCGTCCCATTGTGATTGCCGGAGACCCCGTTCTCCACACTCCTACCCAGCCGGTGACCGAGGATGTCTCCGAGCTGCGCGAGCTCATCGAGGACATGTACGAAACCATGGACCGCGCCCACGGTGTGGGGCTGGCTGCCAACCAGGTGGGTGTCGGCAAGCGCCTGTTCGTCTACAACTGCCCCGATGACGACGATGTCTGGCACCGCGGCTGCGTCATCAATCCGGTGCTGACCACCAGTGAAATCCCGAAGACCATGCCTAACGACGACGGCTCCGATGACGAAGGCTGCCTCTCTGTACCCGGCCTGTCCTTCCCCACCAACCGCGCGGAGAAGGCTGTCGTCACCGGTCTGGATGAAAACGGCGAAGAGGTTCGCATCGAGGCCACCGGTTTCTTCGCCCGCTGCATGCAGCACGAGGTCGGCCACCTGGACGGGTTCCTCTACACCGATTGCCTCACCGGTCGTTGGAAGCGCATGGCCAAGAAGGAAATCAAGCGCGCCGGTTGGACCGAGGGCGGCCTGACCTGGATGCCGGGCGTGGATCCGGATCCGTTCGGCCACGAGGATTAGATCGTGGCGGATAGGCAATTGGAGTCGTCGGCAAGCGAAAATGCAGCACAGAAGCTACCGATTTCCCGTTGGGGTGTCGGTGAAGTGGCGGTGGGACGTCGTGTCATTGTGCGGCGCGCGCTGACCGATGAAGAGGCAATGGCCAGCGGCAAGAAGACTACGGACGTCATTGGGCACGTGCTCAGTATGGATCCGTTCGTCGTGCGTCCGCAGCTTCGCGCCGGCGTGCGTGCCGACGAGTCCGTGGCAGCAGTGGACTTTAGCGATAAGCACATTTTGATTGTGAAGGCCCTCCCCGATCATCCGGTGCGCAATTCGGATATTCGCGCCGTGGAAACTGCGACAGCGAAGGCCTTCCCGGGTATCGCGCACGTGGTGGAGTCGGGCTGGCTGCTGCGTGCGGGCGACGGCATCACGGAGCGTTCCAACTCCGCACTGCCGCTCGAGCCCGGAGCCAGCACTCAGCCGGTGCCGCTGGAGAAAATTAAGTCGTTTTACGATTCCCATGATTTGCCGGTGCGGATTGCGGTTCCGGATCGGATCGCCAAGCCTGCACAGGCACTGGTCGCAGGGCCGGAGTGGACGGTCGGGCCGGACATTGTGGTTATGACGCGCTCCCTCGATGGGGACTTGCCGCCCGCTGAGTTGGCAACTGAACCGAACAGCGCCGAGTTGGCAGACGTGCAGGTGGACATCGCTGATCAGCCTGACGACGACTGGCTGGAGCTCTACCACTTCCGCGGCACTACACTGCCCGAGCATGCGCTGCAGTTCCTGCGCAATGAAATTGACGGCCGTATGTGTTTCGGTCGGCTCCAAGTCCCTGACGACAGTGCACCTGAGGGCATGCGCACAGTAGCTATTACGCGCGGCACGCTGACCGAATCGGAGGACGGCCGCGTGTGGCTTGGATTCTCCGCCGTGGAAGTCGCAGCCGATATGCGCCGCCGAGGACTTGGCACCCTACTGGGAATTCAGATGATGCACTGGGGTGCGCAGCACGGGGCAGATTCGGCATATCTGCAGGTATTGGGCTCGAATGAGGCTGGCATTGCGCTGTACCGGACGCTCGGTTTTACCGAGCACCACCGGCACCGCTACGCGGAGCTGACAGGGGCTTAGGGGCCGGGGGCTTACGTTTCGGCCCTGCCCTGCTCGCCCTGATCGCCCTACTTCCCGCGCTTAACCCGTTTAGTCCGCTTCAGCTGCTTGCCCTGCTGCTCCTTGTTGTCCATGCGATTGTCCATGCGGCGCTGTCCGCGCTGCAGCTCGCGCGTCTCCGGCTTTTCCACCACTCGGGTGCGAACCGAGAGTTCATGGCGCCCTCGCCCCAGCGGATCGCGTGAGGCAGCCATCGCAATCCAGCCAGCCAGGCCCGCAGAGACAAACCAACCGGCGACCGGAATCATCGACGGCAGAATCCAGGCATTGCGCACAAAACCATCGCGGGCTGAAACTGGCATCCCGTGTGCACCTTCAATTTTCATGCCCATGGCGTGCTTACCCGGAGAACCGTCGAAGATGGAGTCTCCCGCCACGCGGTAGAGGTAAAAACCACCGGGACCGAGGAAGAGGCTGATCAGCATCACCATTACGCCGCTGTCGGATGTCCCCGCGATGCTAGCGAGAACTGCAATAAAGGCAATCAACGCAGTGTAGATGACAGAATCCACCAGCAGCGCACCACCACGACGCACCACAGGGGCATTGGCCAGATTGGGGTCGAAGCCCAGGTGTACTGCCATTTGAGCGGTCAGCGGTGCAACTTTGGGGTTAGTGCTGAGCTCACCGAAGGAAGACACCCCGTAGCTAGCGGGGTACCCGCTCTCGTAGCCGACCGGAATGTTTGCTACCGGATATGGCACATCCTGATACGGCATTGCCGCACCGTACGCCGCATATGTGTCGTGCTCCCGATAAGCATTCCTGCCACTACTACTCAGGTAATCCGCCGGACTGTACTCGCCGCCGTAACGGCGATCGTCCCAGTTAGCCAACCTCGAAACTCCCTTTCCTACCGGGCTTCCGCCCACCTAGTCCGCTTTTGTCCGCCTATTTTGTCACTGCTTTATTCAACGCATGAGGCCGCCGTTTCGTTCCCCTTTTACAATCGTTGATATGCGAATCTGTGTCTGGAACGTCAATTCGGCTCGAACCCGCCTCGACCGAATGGTGGAAATGCTGCGCCGGAATGACATTGATGTCCTGGCCGTCCAGGAAACCAAGTGCAGGGACGACCAATTCCCCACCGCTGCTTTTGAAGAGCTGGGATACCAAGTCGCCCACCACGGCCTGAATCAGTGGAATGGCGTTGCCATCATCTCCCGCGTCGGCCTTGAGGACATCCAGGCAGGGTTCCCCGGTCAGCCCGGTTTCAACAAGGACCCCGACGCAACTCCCACATTGGAGGCCCGCCATATCGCTGCTACCTGCGCTGGCGTGCGCATCCACAGCCTCTACATCCCGAACGGCCGCGACATCACCGACCCGCACTTCGAGTACAAGCTCGAATTTTTGGAGCGGCTCCGTCAGCACATCATCGCCACGCTTGACGACGACCCGGAGGCCACCTTCATGATGGGCGGCGACTTCAACATCGCCCCGACCGACGGCGATGTCTGGTCAATGGCAGCCTTCGCGGGGAAAACACATGTCACACCACCTGAACGCGCAGCTTTCTATGCGCTGGAGCAGGCGGGTATGAAGGAAGTAACTCGCCATTTCACTCCAAACCAGTGGACCTACTGGGATTACAAGGCCGGCCGCTTTTTCAAGGATGAGGGCATGCGCATCGACTTCCAGCTCGCCTCCCCCACCCTCGCGGCAAAGGCGTCCGCCGGATTCATCGACATCGAAGAGCGTCAGGGCAAAGGCGCATCCGACCATGCTCCGGTGATTGTGGATTACGAAGTGTAGATAAACGCGGCGGAAAACCGCGTAGGCCTAGTTCCTTCTAGGGGGTGTCGCTGGGGCCGTCGTAAAGCGGAGTTCTTGCTGCCAGCCCCTAAAATCAGGGGCAGAAATGGGCGATAAAGCACCCGCACAACACTTATGAGCCTAACTTTTTGTTCAATCTACAAATTTTCACCACAGAAAGTTATTTCGACGATATAAGGTGTTTATTCAGAACATCAATTCATTACGTCGGGAAGGAAGATCATGACTTCTGCACGCTCCCCTCAGCGCACCACTACCCCGGAGCCAGCGAGCGGCTTCCCCACCGCGGATGACTCAACTGAGTCCGATGAATCCCTGCGCGAAAGCGTGCAGAAGATTTCCATCGGCCTGTATGACTTCCTTGCGTCGACTCGCCGCCTCGGTGAGCGCCCGAATGCCAGGATGGACATTTCCCAGTCGGAAATGGAAGTACTGCACTTTATTTCGACCCACCCGGGCTGCGGCGTATCCGACATTGCACGCCTGCGTTTCCTGCGCCCGTCCAACGTTTCGGCAACAGTCCGCCGTCTACTCGACAACGGGCTAATTGAACGCGAGAACAATGCAAAGGATCGCCGTGCGCAGAACCTCTATGTCTCCAGCGATGGCGAGACCCTGCTGGAGCAGCTTATCGACCACTGGGGTGCGCTGGTGTACGAAATTGTGCGGACGATGTCGCAAAAGGACGTGCGTGCGCTAATTAAGGCACTGCCTTCGCTGCTGAAGCTGGCGGAGCACTCGGAAAGCTATGTTGAGGAGCACCAGCGCCGCCAGGAGCCGTTCTAAAAGCGCGCCGCTAAACCCTTCTTACTAGGTACGATGATGCTCATGGCTATTACTTTGAAGAAGGCAAAAGACGTAAAGACCGCTCCATTGGTGGCCACCGGCCTCATCGGCGGCTGGCTCACCGCTCGCGAAACAGGCATTCGCCCGCTCGGTGGCGTCATCTTGGGCGCCGCCGGCGCATATGCAGCACGCACCTGGAACGCAAAGACCGGCGCCCTGGGAGCCACTGGTCTGGTGGCCGCCTACCTCGGCGCTTTCGGCCTCTCACACCCGCTGGCTAAGAAGATTGGCGCATGGCCGTCCGTCCTGACCGTCACCGCGCTGGCTGCTGGCGCAGCAGCAGTTGCCGACTCCAAGTAAGCAACAAGTAGACAAGCCGCTCTCCCGACTTAAAAGTCGCGCCGGGGAGCGGCTTTGGTGTGCCAATCTCAGCGTGCAGCCTCAATGGGCGGTGTAAACCTCAGGCCTTAGCTACCTAGTCAAGGGCCTCCAGCAATTTCTCGAGGTGCGCGCGCACCCGGGGCCACGATTCCACGAAAGGCGGCAGCAGATCGAGGCTATCGACGTCGTCAAGCGGAATCCAGCGCAGCTCCAGGGACTCTTCGTTCGGATTCGTCTCCAGCTCTTCGGCAGCTAGTGCGTAAACCGTGTGGTACTTCCAGCCGCCGGCGAGCTCGGGGCGGCCCGGATCGGCCGGGAAGGGGCCGGTGGTGACCTGCGTGTCGAGGATGCGAAGCTGATGCTCCAGCAGCCCAGTTTCCTCAGCCGTTTCACGCAGCGCGGTCGCCTCAGGAGTCTCATGAGAATCACAAGCCCCACCAGGAACACCCCACGTTAGGGGGAACGATGTCCAGTCAGCTCGATACTGCATAAGCACCGTGCGCTGAGGGCTCACAATCAGCAGCCCTGCAGCTCCGAAGCGTCCCCAGCAGCGCGTACCGTTGGGGCCGGCCGCCCAACCATTTCCATCCTGAAGCATGTCTCCACCCTACGCCAGATACCCTTGTGTTTTCCGTCACAAGCCCGAGCGACTAAGATTTGCAAGGAACTAACGTTGCTCTGAGCGGAGAGATTGCCGCAGGCGACTTCGGTCACGTCGGAAGGACACGTGCACATGGGTGAAACCACTTCAAGTGCGCCTCATTCCCGCGCCCACGACAAAAGCCGAAACCCATTCCACCGCAAGAATCGCGCTCCACGCCGAACTCGTTTCAGCGGTCGCACCACTCCCGGTGGCGAAAGCTTAGACACACACACTGCGGCTCAGGCGGCAAAGGAATCGAAAGATACTCCCGTCTCCACCCCGGCTCCCGAGAGCGCGGCACCATCAACGGCCGCAACCCCAACAGCCCTGGCAGACTCTCCGCGCGATACAGACTTGCGCGTGGATGCCCTGGAGATTGGCCCGCGCAACCGGAGATTGACACGTTTTCTCGGTGAGCGCCTCTACGACAAGCTCGGCCCGTCGGCCACGTATGTGCGCCGGTCAGCGTCATTTTTGATAACGTCGCCGGGCCGATTGACCATAGTCGCCCTCATCCTCATCGTCGCAATCCTGGCCGCCGGCCTATCCATGTGGCAAACAACCTCGCAACGCCAGCAGCAGCTCACCCGCATTTCGCAGCTGAGCGAGCCGATGGCCAATGCCTCGCAGAATCTCTATGCCTCGCTGACGATTGCCGATGCGTCGGCCAACACCGCTTTTTCCCGCGGCACGCTCAACAGCAGCCAGGACTTGGTCAGCAACTTCGACGATGTCATCGCACAAGCATCCATGTCCGCTACCCGCGCAGCTACGGGCATTGAAAACGTCGATGATCCAGAGATGAAGGATGTCGCGACTGTACAGCGACTGTTGCCGGTCTACACCGGCATGGTCGAGACAGCTCGCGCGAATGCGCGCCAGGGCAACCCCGTCAGTGTCGCGTACCTCGCCTCTGCCTCAAACTTGATGCAGGTCCAGATTCTGCCAGCTGCAAAATCGCTCTACGAACGCACCAGTACCACCACCAATGAGGAGCAGCGCGAACTATCGAAACCACCTCTTTTCCCGATGTCAGGCCTGGCAGCGGCAATTTTGATGCTGCTAATCACACAGTGGTGGCTGACTCGCCGCACCGGTCGACTATTCAACGTCGGCCTGTTTGGTGCAACCATGCTGATGGCCATCGCACTTGTCGGTGTGGGAATCGCCACCACTCAGCCGTGGCAGTCTAACTCCCTCTTCGGAGAGCAGCGTCCGGACGTTCATGCCCTAACCCAAGTACGCATTGATGCCCAGCAGCTACGCGCCAGCGAAACCCTCGGCTTAGTGCGCCGTCAGCCCGCGGATGCGGAGTCCTTCTCGCAGTCGGTGCGCACCCTGGTCGGCGAGCTGGAAAGAGTGGACGCCAACGCGCCGGACGACGATGTCAGAGCCGCCATCCACGGTATCTACAGCTGGGAGTCCGGCCACAACCTGATGATGGAGCACTTGAGTTCAGGCGACTACGCCGGTGCGGTTCGCATCGCGACCGATGTGGATAATGCCAGCTCGTCGGCGACTGCGTTCAACCAGGTCGATGAGTCGCTACAGAATTCCATCGCCGAGTCCCGCCTGACCGCCCGTGAGAACCTCGACCAATCCCGTCGCGCTATCGCGGCACTGTCCCTCGCCACGGTTACGCTGACCGTCATCGCGGCAGTTCTGGTTGTTTTCGGCTTCCGACACCGGCTTCTGGAGTACCTATGATTGTTTCGTTCTCCCCGTCGCTCCACAGTCTCGCCGGTTGGCGGCGCAGGGCCGTCCTTGGTGCACTCGCCATCGCCGGGCTCACCGTCAGTGCCTGCGCGACCGATTCGCTTGCCGACGATCCCTACTCGCGCACAATCCTGGAGGCCACCGGTGACTTCCCCCTGCCACCGGGCGCGTTCTACGACAAAGCCTCCTCGAGGAAGCCTGCGGCAGAACCCAACACCCCAGATCTGTCCACACTCGCCCCCGATGACCAAACACCGGAAGAGCGAATCCCGGAGATTTACCAGCGCGGCCGCATCATCGTTGGTGTTGACCAATCATTGAACCTGCTCAGCTTCCGCGACTTCAGCACTGGAGAGCTCTCGGGGTTTGAAGTATCCCTGGCACAAGAGATTGCCCGGGACATCTTTGACAATCCCGATGCTGTCGAGTTTCGGTTCGTCGACAGCAACGAACGCACTGCCGCACTCGAAGACGGCACTGTCGATGTCGTTTTGCGCACTATGACGGTCACCGATGCCCGGCGCGAAAGGGTGCTGTTCTCCACACCGTATTTGACAGCACGAGCTGGAGTTCTAGTCTCTTCGCCGGGTGGCGATGCTTCCCCCGAGGACGTCGAGGACGGTCGCATCTGCGTTTCCCGGGGATCCACTACCGAGGATTTGATTCGACGGCTCTCGCCGAACAATACGCTGCTGTTGGTCGGTAACTGGTCGGACTGCCTCATTTCACTTCAAAACAGCCAGGCAGAGATTGTCGTTGCCGATGACACCATTCTCGCTGGTATCAACGACCAAGATCCGGCCACCGCCATTGTCCAGCGGGGCTTGAACGAGGAAAGCTACGCGGCCGGTGTATCCAAGGGGAACCCAGGCCTAGTTCGCCAAATCAACGCGACCCTGGAGCGTATGGCGAGCGACGGCACCTGGCAGTCCCTCTACGACACTTGGTTCGGCCCCTTCCTGCCAAACGGTACACAGCCATCGCCACAGTACAGCGACGACGAAGACATACTTGGAATCTCCCCCACACCGGAAGCTGCTCCAGAAGGCGAGGTGGATAACCGATGAGCGACGAAAACCAGTACTCCGAGCATGCCCAGCAAGCCCAGCATCCCCAGTACACGCCGGAGCCCCAGGAGGATGCTCACGCAGAGGCAGAGGCAGCTGCCACTCAGGCCGTCGCCTTCGACCCATTCGCCGATGAAGACAACGAACAAGAGCCCGGCACTGCCGCTGTCGCCTTCGACCCTTTTGCGGACGATGATGACGATGACGAAGAGTTCGATATCGCCGAATTGTTGGGGCGCGGGGGCTCGTCGTCAAGCGCGACGACCCAACCCGGCGCCCAGACGCCAGATCCGTCGATGGCCTCGCACCGGAAAGCGTTGGAGGACTTCCGCCGGAGGCGATCGAATGCACACCGCGGACGCACTGTCGCCGACGGCATGGTGCACCTGCCGTACATCACAACGCAGGATCCGCGCGATGCAGTAATGAGTGATGAGAAGATTCGAGCGACGAATAAGCCGGCGCCGAGCCTGAAAGCCGGCGATATCGTGGCGGATCAGTACGAGATCGTAGGCCCAATTGCCCACGGCGGGCTCGGCTGGATTTACCTGGCGATTGACCACAATGTCTCGGATCGTTGGGTCGTGCTCAAGGGCATGATGGCAGCGAAAAACGAGAAGGATTTCGCCGTAGTCCAGGCGGAACGCGAGTTCCTCGCGGAAATCTCGCATCCGGGAATTGTGAAGATTATCAACTTCATCGATGAGACGGACGCCAACAGCGCCACCGGCTTCATTGTGATGGAGTACGTCGGCGGCCCGTCGTTACGCAAGCAGCGACGGAGCTACCCAGACGGCGTCATGCCCTGTGACCTAGCGATTGGCTACATCCTGGAGCTGCTCCCCGCGCTGGATTACCTGCACTCGCGCGGCGTTGTCTACAACGATTTGAAGCCGGACAACGTGCTGCTCAGCGAAGACCACGTCACGCTTATCGACGTTGGCGCGGTCACCGGCATCGGCGCCTACGGCCATATCTACGGCACGCCCGGTTTCCAGGCGCCGGAGATTGCCACGACGGGACCGACGATTGCCAGCGATATCTACACAGTCGGCCGCACGCTGGCCTCGCTGATTCTGAAGTTGCCGGCGACCAACGGCGTCTACGACCCGGGGCTACCCTCACCTGTCGAAGAGCCTCTATTCCGCCGTTTTTACTCGCTCTACCGCTTCCTACTACGCGCTTGCCACGAGAACCCGGAGGCTCGCTTCGGTTCTGCCGAAGAGATGAGTGTGCAGCTCATCGGCGTATTGCGCGAGATTCTGGCGGTGCGCGACGGCGTGCAATTCCCGCAGGCGGTGTCGAATTTCTCGCCGCAGCGTTCCACGTACGGCACCAAGCACCTGGTGTTCCGCACCGATCAGCTTGTCGACGGCATCACCCGCGGCGTGGAAATCACTCCGCAAGAAGTGACCTTCGCGCTGCCTGTACCACTGATTAACCCGACAGATCCGGGTGCGCGCATCTTGAGTGCCTCGTCGTTTACAGAGCCCAACGAACTTATCGAAACACTGACCAATGCGCTGTCCGAACCCGAGTATGGCTCTTCCGTGGAAATTCCACTGGGCATCGTGCGTGCGAAACTGGACCTCGGATTAATTGATGAGGCCCGCGACAGCCTCCGCGATGTCTCTGAACGTTTGCAGCGCGATTGGCGTTACCACTGGTACGAGGGCGTGACTTATTTGCTTCTCGACCAATTCAACGATGCCCTCGCCTCGTTCCACCACGTGCTGACGATGCTGCCCGGCGAGCCCGCCCCGAAGTTGGCGCTGGCAGCGACTCTCGAGTTGATTCAACAGCGCTTGGGCATCGCCAACGCATCTCTCCTCGAGCCCGCTGTCGCCCGCGCCGCCGCGAACTTGAGCAGCGCGCTGGATAATGTCGCTGCCGATACGCCCGAGATCTTCTCCCCCGCCTGGGCCAGCGAGTCCCTGTCGCCTCAGACGATTCGTTTCAACACCCTGCGTCTCTACGCCGTCGTGTGGGCGGCCAACCCGACGACGGTATCCTCCGCCTTCGGGCTAGCTCGTCAGCTGGCCTCTGAGCGCCAACAC
Organism: Corynebacterium sp. c8Ua_99; assembly: GCF_039907185.1. NCBI lineage: Bacteria > Bacillati > Actinomycetota > Actinomycetes > Mycobacteriales > Corynebacteriaceae > Corynebacterium > Corynebacterium sp. c8Ua_99. The sequence continues at coordinate 60,274 of NZ_JASBOG010000004.1, read as the reverse complement.
GAAATGGCTATCTCCCAGCTTGACCGCGTACCCGGTAACTCCCGTCACCATCGCATGGCACGTTTGACGACGATTCTGATGCTCACCTCAGGGATGCCCTCCGAGTTAACTGAATCGAGAATTCGCCGTGCTGCGCGTCGTCTGGTGGAGCTGCCGACGAATGAACCGCGCATGCCACAGCTGCGCATCGCCGTGATGGCGTCCGCGCTGAACTGGTTGCGCAGCTCGAACCTCGACCATGCAGCTAGCTCCAATGGTCTTTTCGATGCGCCCTTTACCGTGGCCGGCCTGCGTGAAGGATTGGAAAAAGACTTACGGATGCTGGCACGCTCTTCGCAGTTTCCGCGACACCGCTACAACTTGGTGGATATCGCAAATCTCATTCGGCCACGGACTTGGCGTTAGCTCTCTAACAGCTCCTTACCGAACCTGGTCAAACATGCTGTTGTGGGCCTGAGCGCCACCCCAGAATTGGTGAATAAAGAGAGAATTGCCTTTCGTGGTTTAAGATATCCTCTATGTTTGCCTCTTCGAAATCCTCTCTCCGCAGCGCTAAGCGCGTCATCATCAGCGCTGCAGCCCTCACCACCGCCTTTGGTATTGGGGCCGGCACTGCCGTTGCCCTGCCGGTTTCTCCAGACCTGCAGTCGCTTAGCCAGAGTGTTCGGGACCTCAAGCTGCCGGAGATCTCGACTCTGAATTCGGGCGACCTTGCCCCTGAGCTCTCTGAGGTACTGGATTCCTCTTCGGTGAAGCTGCCGGATTCGGTCGTCGCTCTGATTAATGAAAACTTCAAGTTCGCTGAAAACAACAAGCAGGTGGCGGACAAGGTCAAAACTCAGCTGCTGAACGCCATCGACAGCCTGCCGTTGCCAGCTGCACAGAAGGCCGAAGCCACCCGCGTCGTCAACGAGATTTTCGGTTTGCTGGGGGGCCAGGACGAGCCGTCGCAGCCTGAGCCGGCGCCTGCCCCTGCTCCACAGCCAGAGCAGAAGCCACGCCCTGAACCACGCCCAGAGCCAAACAACCCGTGCCCGCCGAGCGCCCGCGCATGCGTTGACCTGGCTAACCAGAAGACCTGGCTGCAGGAAAATGGCAACATCACCTACGGTCCGGTGCCAATGTCCTCCGGTATGCCGGGTTACGAAACCACCCGCGGCCACCTGAGCGTTACCCGCAAGGTCCGCGATGAGTGGTCCCGTCCTTACAACGGTCCGATGCCGTTCTCGGTGTACTTCACCAACGACGGCGAAGCTTTCCACGAGGGCTCTGTTAATCAGATGTCCCACGGCTGCATCCACCTGAACCACGATGATGCTGTGAAGTACTTCGATACCCTGCAGGTCGGCGACGGCGTCTACATCTGGTAGTTAGCTGCGCTGATGCGTTGAAACGATGACCGGGTGACTGAGCCTGTTGAGGCATAGGCGCAGTCGCCCCGGCGGTGAAAAATGAGCTCGCCCCACTAGGTTCTTCCAGTTTGGAAGGCAGTGGGAGCGAGCTCATTTTTGTTGAGTTACAGCTGCCGATTCAACAGATGGGGCATCTAGCAGCCGTCGATTACGGAGGGTTACAGGAGCCCCTGCCTACTCGTCAGGGTTCCGGTCCAAAGAACTAGTCCACGAAGCTCATTGCGTAGCGGGCAATGGCCAGTTCCTCATTGGTCGGTACCACGAAGACCTTGACCTTCGAGTCATCCGCCGAAATCAGACGTGGGCCGTCATTCGGCTGGGAGTTGAGCTCGTCATCAATTTTGATACCGAAGTTCTCAAGCTCAGCCATCGAATCACGGCGGATACCGACGTGGTTCTCACCGACACCGGCGGTGAAGGTGATGGCATCGAGGCGACCGAGAATCAGCATGTACGAGCCGATGTAGCGGCGCAGCTGGTGAACATACATCTGGTATGCAGCCCAAGCATCCGGGTCGTGGTCATCCATGCGCTCCTGCAGGACTCGGAAGTCATTGACACCAGAGACGCCCTTCAAACCGGACTGGCGGTTGCACAGATTGTCGATCTCATCGATGCTCATGCCGTTGCGGTAGAGGTGGAAGATGACGCCCGGGTCAATGTCACCGGTACGAGTGCCCATCATCAGACCAGCCAGCGGAGTCAGCCCCATCGAGGTATCCACCGCCTGGCCACCTCGGATAGCCGCACACGACGCACCGTTACCCAGGTGCAGCGTAATCTGGTTGATTTCCTCTGCCGGCTTATTCAGAAGGTCCGGCACCTGCTTGGAAACAAACTCATGCGAGGTGCCGTGGAAGCCGTAACGACGGATATCAAACTTCGATGCGACCTCTGCATTGAGCGGGTACAGAGCAGCAGCTGGCGGCATGGTGTGGAAGAAACCAGTGTCGAAGACGGCGACGTGCGGCACGTCGGGAAGCAGCTTGCGAGACTCTTCGATACCTACGATATTGGCCGGGTTGTGCAGCGGCGCCAGCGGAATAAGGTCGCGGATCATGCCGACGATCTCGTCGGTAATCAGCTCCGGTCCAGAGAACAGGCGACCACCGTGAACGACGCGGTGACCGACGGCGGCAATATCCACCGACTCCGGACCAACACCGTGCTCATCCATCAGTTCGAACGCGCGGTCAAGGCCACTGGCGTGGTCAGCGATAGGCTCGGTGATTTCAATCTTCTGTCCGGAGAACTTCAGATTAATAATGCCGTCTTCTTCACCAATGCGCTCCACCAGACCGGAGACATACGGCGGCTGCGTTGAGTCCTTCTCCGGATCTACCAGCTGAAACTTGATAGAGGAGGAACCGGAGTTCAAAACAAGTACGTGACGGGACATAATAATTAGTTTCCTCCAGCCTGAATAGCGGTAATTGCAACCGTGTTGATGATGTCCGGCACCGTGGCGCCACGGGAGAGGTCGTTGACCGGCTTGTTCAAGCCCTGCAGAATCGGGCCGATTGCCAACGCACCACCACAGCGCTGGGCAATCTTGTACCCGATGTTACCGGCGTCCAAATCCGGGAACACGAAAACAGTTGCCTTACCCGCAACGGAGGAATCCGGCATCTTCTTCGCAGCCACAGACGGGTCAATAGCGGCATCGAACTGCAGCGGACCATCGACAGCGAGGTCCGGAGCCAGCTCCTTGGCCTTGGCCAGACCCGCCTTCACACGATCAACATCCTCACCTGTGCCGGATGCCCCAGTGGAGTAGCTCAGCATGGCGACGCGGGCGTCGATACCGAAGGAAGCTGCAGTCTCGGCGGATACCACCGCGATTTCACCCAGCTGTTCCGGAGCCGGCTTCGGCAGCACCGCACAGTCCGCAAAACCCCACAGCGAGTTGTCCATAACCATGAGGAACAGCGACGACACCGTGGAAGCCGACGGCTTGGTCTTAATGATTTGCAAGGACGGACGAATGGTGTGCGCAGTTGTGTGGGCTGCACCGGACACCATGCCGTCGACAAGCCCGTTGTGAATCATCATCGTCGCAAAGTAGGAGATGTCCTGCATCGTCTCACGGGCCTGCTCCAGCGTGACCCCCTTGGCCTTGCGCATCTCTGCGAACTGTTCCGCGAACTGCTCAACATATTCGGAGGTCTGTGGGTTCCAGAGATGGGCGGCGTCGATGTCAAAACCAAGTTCGGCGGCGCGCGCCTTCATAGCATCCGGGTCACCGAGGATAGTAAGCTCACAGATGTCCTCGCGCAGGAGGTAATCAGCGGCCTCAAGAATGCGGTCATCATCCCCCTCTGGCAGCACAATGTGGCGCTTATCAGTCTTGGCGCGCTGCAACAGCCACCACTGGAAACGCTGTGGAGTCATCACTGCGGTGACCTCGCGGCTTACGACCTTGCGAAGCCCCTCAGCATCGTCAACGGCAACAACGGGAACGTCGAGATCGAGAGTCTTAGCAGCCTCGACTGCTTCCTCCCCTGTGAGAACAACAGCGAGTACCTCGCTGTGACGCTGAGCTGCACTGCTGAGCGCCAAACGAACGCGAGCCTTTGCGGCCTCTGTGTGACAGCCCTCGCCACCAGCGACAACGATGACACCGGCACCGGCGACGGTGGCGATGCGGAAGTCAAAATCGAGGTTGCCGGAGCCGGTCAGAACAGCCGCCCCCTCGTTAGCAGCGCGGTCGTCCTCAACAGCACTGACGATGGTGTCAAGCGCGGATTCCGGATCCACAACAACCTGATCCACAGTGGCGCCGTGAGCCCCACCGACAGTGTGGAGGCAACGTGCCCCACCCAGTGCCTCAGACAATGCCGTAATGACATCCTGTAGATCGTCTGCGCGGTCCACTGAAGTAATCAGGACTGCGGAGTTGTTGGTGGACGCTTGGGCGTTCTTATCGCTCACCGACGTTCCTTTCTCGCACTGCGCTTAATCGTTGACTTATTTGAACGTTGACTTGGCTCGAGCCAATGGACTGCCGGAGGCTCAAGATCATGCTGAGCTTCCAATCCCGCTGAGTCCCAAATCATTATTTTCATCTTATTGTGAGTCACCTTACATCTCACGACGGACTCAAACCTCTTTGGTTACCCCTGGTAGCCACACTTTTCCCCACAGATTCCAACAATTTTCCCGCACAATCGCGCCTTTTAGGCGGTTTTTCTAGTGAACTATCCCAAATTCCCACATTGGACGTGACTAAGGTCACATTTAGTTTTGTACGCCTTCAAAAGCATCTCACCGATGATGTGATGCTCGCCTCTCGATTTTTCGTAAGTTATCGCTACGATTGGGGGCGCTACCATTGGGAATGTCGAATAAACCGATAGCTCACCAATAACTCCTTTCCCCCACGAGGTCACCGCTGGCAGCTACTTACGCCGCGGCTTCGTGGCCGTCGTAAAGCATTAGAGAAAGAAGGACAGACTTCATGAATCGCCCGCTCCGCGTTGCCGTAATTGGCTCTGGCCCGGCCGGTGTTTATGCTTCCGATGCCCTGATGAAATCCAGCACTGACGTGGAAGTCGATCTGTTTGAAAAGATGCCGGCTCCATTCGGGCTTATTCGCTATGGTGTCGCCCCTGACCATCCGCGCATCAAGGGCATCATTCTGGCCCTGCACCGCGTGATGGAAAAGCCGGAGCTCCGCCTGTTCTCCAATGTCGAGTTCGGTAAAGACATCACGCTCGACGAATTAAAGGAGCATTACGACGCCGTCATCTTCGCCACCGGTGCCGTCGGCGACCGCGCACTGCCCACTCCGGGAGCGGACCTGCCGGAGCACTTCGGCGCAGGTGAATTCGTGGGCTTCTACGACGGCAACCCGCTCTTTGAGCGCACCTGGGACCTCTCGGCGGAGTCCGTGGCCGTCGTCGGCGTCGGTAATGTCGCGCTGGATGTCTCCCGCATTCTGGCCAAGACCGGCGAGGAACTGCACGTCACGGAGATTCCGGACAATGTCTACGAAGTTCTGAAGACAAATAAGGCCAAGGAAGTCCACGTCTTCGGTCGTCGCGGGCCGGCACAGGCCAAGTTCACTCCGCTGGAGCTCAAGGAACTGGACTACTCGCCGAACGTAGAGGTCGTGGTCGATCCACGCGATATTGACTACGACTCTGCATCCGAGATCATGCGCCGCAACTCCAAGATCACCGACCAGGTCTGCACCATCCTGGAGAACTACGCCATCCGTGAGCCGAAGAACGCACCGCACAAGCTCTACATTCACTTCTTCGAGTCGCCAGTGGAAATCCTCAGCGAGGAGGGTACCGACGGCCAGCAGCATGTGACAGGCTTGCGCACTCAGCGCATGGAATACGACGGTGCTGGCGGGCTGCGGCCGACCGGAGAGACCACCGACTGGAAGGTCGGCGCTGTCTACTCCGCCGTGGGCTACCGCTCTGATGCGCTGCCGGGTATCCCGTTCGACAACGTGAAGAATGTCATTTCCAACGTCGGTGGTCGAGTCATCGAATCCGACAACACCGAGGATGAAGCAGCCGAGGCCATCACTGGCCTCTACACCACCGGTTGGGTTCGCCGCGGACCGGTCGGCCTGATTGGTAATACCAAGGGCGATGCCAACGAGGCCGTGGCCAATCTGCTGGCCGATGCCGCAGAGGGCAAGAAATTCAACCCGTCGAAGCCGGAGTTGTCCGCTGTCAACGAGCTGCTGGAGTCCAAGGGTATCGACTACCTGGACTGGGAAGGTTGGCACAAGCTCGATGCTGCCGAACGCACCGCCGGCGAGGCCGAGGGCCGCGAACGCAAGAAGTATGTCGAGTGGGATGAGATGGTCAACCACTCCAAGGGCGAGTAACGGCGAGTAACTAGGGCGGATAAAAAGCGCCGGCTACGCCACTACCTTCACGTCCGTATACGCGGCGCGCGAGTCCCAGCGGCAGCACACAATCGGCGCCAACAGCTCGGCCAATGGCTCACCAAAAGCCACCTGGCCGGCACCGTCGGTAGCGCCCGCATCGATGACTCGATCCCACAGTAGGCCCGGCGCGGTAAACAGCGGCACCACTACGAGTCCGCGACCACGCTTGGCCGCGCGCTCCTGTGCCGCGGCCACAGCATCGGCTCCCTTGATTTTCTCAGGACCGACCACGAATGCCGCGCTCACATGTCCCGGCAGCATCCCGCCAAGGTTTGCCGCAAACTGGTGCACCGCCGCATTGGCATCCTCATCAGAGGAGCCGACCCCCATCACCAGCGCATCGACCGGCCAGGAAAAAGATGCATTCTCCGCCGCTTCGATGATTCGCTTTACGACGGCGCGCTTCGTGCCGTCGCCAAGCCCGAGTCCTTCAGCCACTGTGATGTCAACACCATGCCGATCGCAGAGTCGAACCTGCTCGGGAACGTCGACTCGCGAGTGGAACGCATCGGTGAACAGCAGCGGTACGGCCAGTGCCTGAGTCTCGCCGGCAGCGGCGAGCTCGGCACAGACGGTATCCAGTGAGGGCTCGTCGAGGTCCAGCCAGGCGAGGCGAATCTGAGAGGGCGCATCCAGACGGGTGAGCGGCATCTTCTCGCGCACGAGCGCGACCACGTCTTCGAGCACCGGTTTGGTCTCTGAGTGCCGAGAACCGTGCGCAAGCAGAATCAGTGCGGTCATCGATGGTCTCCTCAGGCTCGCTAGCTGTGCTTTCTGGTTTCTCTATCTGGCAGCTCTACTGAGCTGCGCCACGCACGAGGCCAGCGGTGAGGGTGTCACCGGTGCCCGGCTCAATAAGCAGGAAGGCACCGACACGACCACCGACGCGGTAGGCATCGACCGGGAGCGGCTGCGCGACCTCGATGGTCACCTCAGCGACATCATTGACCGCGAGCTGGTCGGCAACGCCGGTGGGCTCACCGGTCTCGATGTCGATAAGAGCATCGACGGAAGCGATACGCCCACGCACCAGCGCGGCACCGTAGCGCACCTCAACGACACGACCGACTGCCAGCGGCTTGTCCGCAAGGTGGACAGCCACGGCGGAGAAGCGGCGGACGTCCTCCGGACGGGTGCCGCTGATAAGGTCACCGCGGGCGAGGTCGAACTCGGCATCCAGGCTGATGGCCACGGATTGACCGGCTACGGCCTCGCTGACGTCCTCAGCTGCCACAGTGATCTTCGTGACGGTCGCCTGACGGTTAGCGTCCACGGAGACAGTGTCGCCCACACGCACACTACCTGCGGCGATACGGCCAGCGTAACCGCGGTACTCGGTGGCGTGATCACGAATGACGTAGTCGATGGGCAGACGCAGGTCGGCCTCGGCATCGGTTTCCAGATCGGCACCGATGTTGAGGTTTTCCAGCAGTTCCAGCACGGTCGGACCCTCATACCACGGGGTGTGCTGGGAAGGATCGACAATGTTGTCGCCGACCAGAGCCGACACCGGAACAACGAAGGTGTTCTGCAGACCCAGGCGCTCTGCCAGCGCTGCCACATCCGACTCAATCTTGCGGAAGGCATCTTCGCTGTAGTCCAACAGGTCAATCTTGTTGACCGCGAAGATGACGTGGCGGACACCCAGCAGGCCGGCCACCGTTGCGTGACGCTTGGTCTGCGTCACGACGCCGTTGCGCGCGTCGATAAGCAAAACGACGGCCTCGGCGGTGGACATACCGGTAATCGTGTTTCGGGTGTACTGCTCGTGACCAGGGCAGTCGGCGAGGATGAACGAGCGGACGTCGGTGGCGAAGTAGCGGTAGGCGACGTCGATGGTGATACCCTGCTCTCGCTCGGCACGCAGGCCGTCGACCAGCAGCGACAGGTCAGGGTTTTCCTGACCGCGCGCCTGTGAGGAGGCGACGACGGCCTCGTACTGGTCAGCGAGGATGTTCTTCGTGTCGTGCAGCAGGCGACCGACGAAGGTGGACTTACCGTCGTCCACGGAGCCAGCGGTGCACAGGCGAAGAGTGCGACGAGCGCGAGTGGCGCGGTCAGCGGTAATCAGGGTAGCTGGGGAATTTGGCTGGCTCATCAGAAGTAACCTTCCTTCTTGCGGTCTTCCATGGAGGATTCGGACAACTTGTCATCTGCGCGGGTAGCGCCGCGCTCGGTGAGCTTGGATGTGCGAAGTTCCTCCATGACCTCCGCAATAGTGGTGGCAGTCGATTCGACAGCGCCGGTGCAGCTCATGTCACCGACAGTGCGGTAGCGGACGGTGCGAACCTCGAGGGTCTCGCCGTCGCGGGGGCCACCCCACTCGCCCGGCGCCAACCACATACCGCCGCGGTTGAACACCTCACGCTCGTGGGCAAAGTAGATGGGCGGCAGTTCGATGTCACGGGCTTCGATGTAGGCCCAGACGTCGGCCTCGGTCCAGTTCGAGATCGGGAAAACGCGAACGTTCTCTCCGGCGGCGTGGCGACCGTTGTAGAGACCCCACAACTCAGGGCGCTGACGGCGTGGATCCCAACCACCGAAGGAGTCTCGGACGGAGAACACGCGCTCCTTGGCGCGGGCCTTCTCCTCATCGCGGCGGGCGCCACCGAGAACGGCATCGTAACCACGGTTGGCAATGGTCTCCACCAGCGGCACTGTCTGCAAGGGGTTACGGGTGCCGTCGGCACGCTCGGTGAGCACGCCGCTGTCGATCCAGTCTTGGACCTTGGCTACGTGCAGCTTGATGCCCGGCTGAGCGGCAATCTTGTCGCGGAATTCAATAACTTCGGGGAAGTTGTGGCCGGTGTCGACGTGGAGCAGCTCCAGCGGGATACCCGCCGGTGCGAAGGCGCGCTTGGCCAGCTCGAGCACGACGACGGAATCCTTTCCGCCGGAGAAAAGTAGTGCCGGACGGTCGAACTGACCGGCGGTCTGGCGAATAATGTCGATGGCCTCGGCTTCGAGCTCGGCAAGCCGCGGGTCGAGGCGGTTTTGTACGGAAACGGTGGTTGAGCTAGTCATGGGGGTTCTTTCTGTTGGGCTGTGTTGGCTGTTGTAACTGCGCTGTTTTAGCTGATATCGGTTATCGGCGGGCGGCTAGTGGCTGGCGGCAAGTAGCTGTCTGCTAGCCGCTCGAACTAGAGGTGCAATCCGCACTCAGTCTTCTCGGAGCCCGCCCAGCGACCCGAGCGCGGATCCGCACCCTCTGCCACTCGCGCGGTGCATGTCGCGCAGCCAATCGACGGGAACCCCTGTTGCGTCAGCGGATGCACAATGAGGTCGTTGTCCTCGATGTACTGGGCAACATCCTCATCTGTCCAGGTGGCCAACGGGTTGAGCTTGATGCGACCAGTCTTGTCGATCTCCAGTACCGGCGTGTGTGCGCGGGTCGGCGCGTCGACGCGCTTCAGACCTGTGACCCAGCCCTCGTAGGGGCGCTTCACGGCAGACAGCGGCTCGACCTTCCGCAATGCGCAGCATCGCGTCGGGTCGGTCTTGTACAGATCAACGCCCTCTTCGGCGTCCTGCTCGGCGCGGGTGCGCTTCGGCTCAATCGACAGCAGTCGGTTGTCGTAACGCTGTGCGACCTGCTCTGCCACGTCGAGGGTCTCCGGGAAGTGGTAACCGGTATCCAGGAAAATCAGATCTGCCTCCGGCGCGTGCCGAGCAGCCAGTTCCGCCAACACTGTGTCCTGCATCGACAGGGTCACAGCCAGTGGCGTGTGCAGGTGCTCCGCACCCCATTCCAGTACTTCCCCAGCAGTGGCGGTCTCCAGCTTGGAGCCCCACTCCAGTGCGAGCTCAATCAGACGGCGAGCAGTTTCCGGGTTGTCCAGCGCGTCTTCACGCGCGAGCGCCTCCTGAGTCTTAATGACCTCAGCGGTTTTCAGTCCCGTGCTCATGACGCCACCTTTCTATCGATATGTCCGTGCAGTTTCACTGTGAATACCCGGCAGCATTCGCGGCATTGCCAGGCGTAATCGGTTTCCAGGTCGGGCCACAGATCATCACCGCCGCAGTAAGGGCAATGCATCACCGCACCCCGGTTCGGATTGGGGTGTGCGCTTCGGCCACCGATTCCCAGTCGCGCTGGCGTCTCGTCTTTTTCGCTTGACGACGGCCCCTGCGACCGAACCCCATTGGGAGATTCACTCACTTCAGGTCCTCCTCATCAGCGCGGACAATCCACTCGCGGAACTGTTCACCCTCGTGGCGCTGCTCCTTGAAGTGATTGACGACGCGCTCGATGTAGTCACCCAGTTCTGCCGAGGTGACCTTGTGTCCGCGAACCTTGCGGCCGAAGTTGGCATCGAGCCCCAGCGAACCACCGAGGTGAACCTGGAAACCCTCGACACGGTTGCCCTCGTCGTCGGTGACAATCTGCCCCTTGAGTCCGATGTCGGCAATCTGCGTGCGGGCGCAGGCATTCGGGCAGCCATTGAGCGCAATGGTGATTGGGACGTCGAGGTCACCGAGGCGTTCCTCCAAGTCGCCCACCAAATCAATTGCGCGCTGGCGCGTGGTGACAAGTGCGAGCTTGCAGAACTCTAGGCCGGTGCAGGCCAGGATGCCCCGTCGGAAAGCAGAAGGCTTGGCAGACAGGCCAATTTCGTCGAGTTCTGCGAGCAGGGAGTCGACCTGGTCGTCGGCGACGTCGAGGAGAATGAGCTCCTTCATCACGGTGGTGCGGACGCGGGAAACACCGTGGCGCTCGGCGATGTCGGCGAGCTTGACCAGGTCAGAGCCCGGAACACGGCCAACAGCGGGCTTAACACCGACGTAGTTGAGACCGTCGGCCTGCTTGTGCACGCCGATGTGGTCCCGGTCGCCCTCGAAAGGTTCGGGTGCGGGGCCGTCGATAAGCTTGCGGTTGAGGTAGTCGTCTTCGAGTACCTGGCGGAACTTCTCCGCGCCCCATTCGGCAACGAGGAACTTCAGACGCGCACGATTGCGCAGGCGACGGTAGCCGTAGTCCCGGAAGATGCGGCACACGCCCGCCCATACCTCGGGAACCTCGTCCTCTGGGATCCAGGCGCCGAGACGCTGGGCGAGCATCGGGTTGGTGGAGAGACCACCACCGACCCAAACGTCGAAACCGGGGCCGTGCTCTGGATGATTGACACCGACGAAGGCAACGTCCTGGACCTCGTGGGTGACATCGAGACGCGGGGAACCGGAAACTGCCGACTTAAACTTACGCGGTAGGTTGGAGAACTCGTCGCCGGAGAGGTACTCCTCCTTGATGCGGCGGATGGCGTTGGTGCCGTCGACAATTTCATCGGCCGCAACACCGGCAACCGGGCTGCCTAGAATAACGCGGGGAACGTCGCCGCAGCCAAAGTTGGTGTCGAGACCAACTCGCTCAAGGCGGTCCCAGATCTCCGGCATATCTTCGACGCGAATCCAGTGCAGCTGGACGTTCTGGCGGTCGGAGAAGTCCGCAGTGTCGCGGGCGAAGTCGCGGGAAATCTCGCCGATGGTGCGAATGCCCTCGGTGGTGGTCTGGCCACCGTCGAGGCGGACGCGGAGCATAAAGTACTTGTCCTGCAGCTCGGCGTTGGTCTTCACGCCGGTGTGCTCACCGCTAAGCCCCTGCTTGCGCTGGGTGTAGAGGCCAATCCACTTAAAGCGAGGCGCTAGGTCCTCCGCGGGGATGGAGTCAAACCCCTGCTTGGAGTAGATGTCGATAACACGCTGCTTAACGGCGATGCCAGCATCTTCTTTCTTAATGCGCTCGTCGTCGTTAAGTGGCTCGCGGCCGTCGATAAGCCACTGCCCCTGTGGCTTCGGTGCGCGCTTCTTACGTCGGGTAGCCGCTGCGGAAGCTGGACGCTCGGCGGTTTTCGTAGGAGAGCTCATGGGGAATCTACCGAATCACTTTCGTTTTGTTCTCGTTGACCGAATTAGTTTCTAATCTTTATAGACCGTTTGGTCTACGTTGCATTGCAGGCAACATTAGACCGACCAGTCTGGCTAGTGCAAGCCGGGACACGCTCGGATACCTAGCGGACCCCCGCTTCGCCCACGCGGACACCGTTTTTCGCACCCACTTTGACACCTTCAGAAGCATCCTCGGCCCCGGCATCAACCGAAGCGGGTGATGGAGATCCAGAACTAGGCACATCAGCCGAGGAAGACTGAGAAGTCGGCTCAAGCTGGATCCGCTGACGAAAACCCGGAAGAGTGTCGTGCGAACGCGCCCACAGCACCAGCGCGACGACAACAAAAGCCCACACAAGCAGCACCGTTGCCAGCACGCCCCCAGAAACCAGCGACGAAAACAGAGTGCGAATATTCAGCCCCACCAACACGCCGCCGATCGCAATTCCAAGCAGCCGCGGATTAATGCGCCCCACCAGGTACGCAGCCAAAGGGGCCGCAATCACACCACCACACAACAAACCAATTACCGGTGCAGCATGCTGGGTGAATTCCTCCCGCAGCTTGGGCAAAAAGCCCAGTACAGCCGCCGAGGCAACGAGAAATTCCGCCGCAGAGACAGTACCGATAATCTTGCGCGGCTGGTCAGCCTCAGCGCCGAGCAAAGTTGAGGTGGTAACAGGCCCCCAACCACCACCTCCAGTGGAATCAAGCAGGCCACCAAAGAGCCCCAGCGGAGCGAGCTTCTTCGGCCCCCAGGCCTTCTTCTTGCGCTTAACACTGGCCAAAAAGGCGAAGCGGATAATCACCCACAGACCGAGGAAAAGCAAGATTGTCGAGGTCACAGGCGTCGCAGCATCACCGTCGAGATTCGCCAAAAAGGTCGCACCAATAAAGGCACCGATAGCACCCGGCACGCCAAGACTCAGCGCGCGTCGCCAGTCGACATTGCCGAATCGCCAGTGTGAAATACCGGAGGCCAGTGTCGTACCCACCTCTGCTACGTGAACCACCGCCGACGCAGTGGCAGCACTACTACCAGCGACAATAAACAGCGAAGTAGCGGTGACACCGAAAGCCATCCCCAGAGTGCCATCGACTAATTGCGCGCCAAGGCCGATTAGCACGAAGACTATGAGTTTTTCCATGACAAGCCCTTCCCCGCTTACCCAACCAGAGCCTGCCGTTGCCACGACGTCCGCACGACAAGCTCTTTTAGACCTCGTTCAGCAGAAGCAATACGCAGCAAAACCCTCTCAAGCCAAAGCAGTGATTCTTGCGGTGTTTTGTGTTTGCTTTTTGTAGACCAGTTTGTCTATATTCTGTTTCAGCAAGCATAGACCGATTGGTCTACGATAAGCAATCGCGACAAAGAAAACGTAGAAAAAGGATTCCACCCAATGACCAACGACCAGACTGCAGCCCAGAACACGGCCGCTTCCTCACTGCCCGATCTCGCCAACTCCACCACGCCGCTGCGTGTAGCCGTGGTTGGCTCGGGTCCGGCCGGTATCTACGCCTCCGACGCGCTGATGAAGTCCGGCCGCGATGTCGCCATCGACCTCTACGAGCGCCTTCCAGTGCCGTTCGGCCTCATCCGCTACGGTGTTGCGCCAGACCACCCGCGAATCAAGGGCATCATTAAGTCCCTCCACCGAGTGCTGGACAAGCCGCAGGTTCGACTACTGGGCAACGTGGACGTCGGCAAGCAGGTCAGCGTTGATGAACTGCGCCAGTTCTACGACGCCATCATCTTCGCCACTGGCGCGACCGGCGACCGTGATCTGAACATCCCGGGCTCGGACCTGCCGGAGCACTACGGCGCCGGTGAGTTCGTAGGTTTCTACGACTCCCACCCGGAGTTTGCTCGCGAATGGGACCTCTCTGCTGAGTCGGTCGCTGTGATCGGCGTCGGTAACGTGGGCCTCGACGTCGCCCGTATTCTCGCCAAGACTGCCGATGAGCTGCACGTCACCGAAATCGCCGACAACGTCTACGACGGCCTGGCAAAGAATGCCGCCCGCGAAGTCCATGTCTTTGGCCGTCGCGGTCCGGCTCAGGCAAAGTTCACTCCACTGGAGCTGAAGGAACTGGACCACTCTGACACCATTGAGGTTGTCGTGAATCCGGAGGACATCCAGTACGATGCCGCCTCCGAAACGTCCCGTCGCGAGTCCAAGATCACCGATCAGGTCTGTACGATTCTGGAAAACTACGCCATCCGCGAGCCAAAGGGCGCCCCGCACAAGCTCTTCATCCACTTCTTCGAGTCCCCGGTCGAAATCATCGGCGAGACCGGTGAAGATGGAGTACAGCACGTCAGCGCTATCCGCACCGAACGCACCGAACTCGACGGCGAGGGTGGCGTCCGCGGCACCGGCAAGTTCACCGAATGGCCGGTCGGTGCGGTCTACCGCGCAGTCGGCTACCGCTCCGACGCAGTCACCGGCGTACCGTTCGACACCGGCACGCACACCATCCCAGATGCCGGCGGCCGCGTGCTTGACGACATCGACGGCAACCACATCCAGGGCCTGTACACCACCGGCTGGATTCGCCGTGGCCCGGTCGGCCTAATCGGTAACACCAAGGGCGATGCCAACGAAGCTGTCGGCAACCTCATCGCCGACTGGGAGGCAGGTCGCCTGGCCGCACCTGCAAAGCCCACGCATAACGACGTCGACGAGTTCCTGGCCGACAAGGGCCTCCAGGTCACCACCTGGGAGGGCTGGCACGCACTCGACGCCGCCGAGCGTGCCGCGGGCGAAGCCGAAGGCCGCGAGCGCAAGAAGCTGGTCGAGTGGGCTGACATGGTTACGGCCTCCACGGTCGTCGCAAAGCAGCCAGATGCCGATGACGTGGCCGAAGCTGTGCACGAAGCTGTTGTGGAGACCGTCGCGAGCTAGCGCATCGGGTCTAACCGGACAGTTGATTATGCACGTCAGTCGATTTTCGGATTAGAGTTAATACATGGCTTATCATGCAGACTCATCCAACCTGGACGTCAAGGAAGTTCTGACCTGGGAAGGCTTCGGCGTCGCCTCCCGTGAACTGGCACAGCAGATTGTCGACTCGGACTTCGACCCGGAGATTATTATCGCCGTGGCCCGCGGTGGCCTGCTGCCAGCAGGCGCACTCAGCTACACCATGGGCGTCAAGCTCTCTGACGCCATCAACGTCGAGTTCTACACCGACGTGGCGGAGACCCTGCCGGATCCGGTTCTGCTGGAGCCGCTGCTGGACATCGAATCGATTTCCAACCGCCGCCTGCTGGTCGTCGACGATGTGGCTGACTCCGGTCGCACGCTGCATCTGGTGCTCGACCTACTCAAGAAGCACGGCGCTGAAGTCCGTTCCGCTGTGCTCTACGGCAAGTCCCGCTCGGAGATTGCACCGGACTACGTCTGGAAGCACACCGATGACTGGATCGTCTTCCCCTGGTCGGCCGAGCCACCGGTACAGAAGTCCAAGTAGATCAAGTAGCTTACGCACCACAGCGGGCACAAAAAAGTGCGCTGCAGCGTTCCTTTCCCAAGCAACACCAGCAGCGCACACTAGGTCGTCGAACTAGCCCAGTTCGACGACCTTAATCTTTGATGCCGCCTCCGATGCACGCTCACGAGCAGCATCGACAGAATCCGCGGTTGAAACAGCAACGCCCATGCGGCGACGCGGGCCAGCGACCGGCTTACCAAAGATACGAATATCAGTCTCCGGAATAGCCATGGCCTCCGTCAGCCCGGTGTAGCCCGGCTGCTCGATGTCAGCACCGCCGTAGACCACAGCGGAGGCTCCCGGGGACACCAGCGTGACGTCGATAGGCAGACCCAACACTGCACGCGCGTGCAGCTCGAACTCAGAGAAACGCTGGGTGCCCATGGTGACCATGCCGGTGTCGTGCGGACGCGGGCTGACCTCGGAGAACCACACCTCATCGCCGCGGACAAACAGCTCGACGCCGAAGATACCGCGACCGCCCAGCGCGTTGGTGATGCGCGCGGCGACAGAGCGCGCATTGTCCAGGGCGTTTTCACTCATGGCAGCCGGCTGCCATGACTCAACGTAGTCGCCGTCCTGCTGACGGTGCCCAATGGGCTCACAGAACCACGTTGCCCCCTCGCCGGTCTCCGGATCAACGGAGCGCACGGTCAGCAGCGTGATCTCGTAGTCGAAATCGACGAAGCCCTCCACAATGACGCGGCCGGACTCGACGCGGCCGCCACTCATGGCATAATCCCACGCGGCCTGGACATCCTCCGGCGAACGCAGCGTGGACTGCCCCTTGCCCGAGGAACTCATGACCGGCTTGACCACACACGGGAAGCCAATCTCATCGACAGCTGCGGTGAATTCATCAAAGCTGGAGGCGAAGTGATAGCGGGAAGTCGGCAGCCCAACCTCTTCCGCAGCCAGACGGCGAATACCCTCTCGGTTCATGGTCAGCTGAGTCGCCCGTGCGGTTGGAATAACGGTGACGTCCAGCGTCTCGTCTTCCTCAACCTCTTCCAGCACCTCGGTTGCCAGGGCCTCGATCTCGGGGACGATGAAGTGGGGCTTGACCTGGAGAATCAGATCCCGCAGTGCACTGGAATCCGACATATTCAAGACGTAGGCGTGGTGAGCGACCTGGTGTGCCGGTGCATGCTCGTAGCGATCGGCAGCGTGCACCTCAACGCCAAGACGTTGGAAAGCAATGGTCACCTCCTTGCCGAGCTCGCCAGAGCCGAGCAGCAGAACTCGCGTTGCTTCCGGCTGGTACGGGGTTCCGGTGACTTCAGGGGTGAACATCGAGATAAACTCGCTTTCGTCTACGGCACGTACGCTGCACAACCAGCAGCTGTGAAATTGATTGTCTCCAGCATACGACAGCGAGCGGATTCACTGCGGCGGGCCCGGGCGGGAACCTAGCGCGGGAACACCCGCTGGAACTCAGCCAGCGCCACCTCACGGTCAGTGGCCAGGACAACATTCGCCACCGAACCGGCAGGATCTTCCACCACCTGTCCGCGCCGCGCAGGCTCATCTGCAAAAGTTCGCCTATCGACGCCCACGAGGCGCATCTTCTCCACTTCCCCTGTCACCGCACCGACGGCCACCATCGCAGCGAAGAGGTCATGAACCTGCGCCTTGTAACCGACTCCAACTCCCTGGTGGAACTCAAAGTAGAACTTCAGCGAGCGGCGCAGAACACGCAGCAGCTCCGAGTTCATACCGGCATCTCGCCAGGATTCAATCTCAGTATCACTAATGGTGATGGTCTCGGTGACATTGAGCGGAACCAGCGTCGGCACCGGCGCGCCTGCGGCGGTGGCGATGCTGCGCACGGCATCCTCCGGGCGCTCGACGGCCACAGCACCTGCGGTGCCGAACACCTCGGTGACCGCGGTGGGGTCGACCCAGAAGTTCCATTCCGCAAACTCGGTGACGTTACCGTGGTAGTCCACAGCACCGCCCATAATGGTCACGCCGTCGAGCTCCCGCATGAGTTCTGGGTATTTCTTCAAAGCGGCCACGTAGGTGGTCATAGGGCCAGTGACCAGCAGGTGCACCTTCTCCCCCGTCGACCGTGCCTGCTCGATGACTCGTCGCCACAGCGCCAGCGGATCCGCCGCTCCTGAGCGCCCCGGTTCGTAGATGACGGCCGGTGGTGCCAGGTTGTAGCCCAGCCCGTACGGGCCATGAGTCTCAGGCGTGGTGGTCAGTTCACGGTCAGCGGGCCCCTCGAAACCGCTGACGACCGGAACCTCCGGACAACCACAAAGATTCAGCATGTACTTGGTATTACGGGCAGACCATGCCGCAGTGGTGTTACCACCTGCGCAGGTCACACCCACCAGCTCGATCTCACCTGCGGTATGCAACCCCGCGAGGTAGACGAGAGCAAGACTGTCATCGATACCCGTGTCAACGTCGGCAAGCACTTTCAAACGCGTCATAAGGTCAAGTGTGACACGAAACACGCTCAGCCCGCAGAGCTAAACACGGGCAAAACAGGGATACAGACGAGTTTTCGCTGGTGCTAGCCGGGTTTACTAGTTCGTCGACATCGCTGCATCACCCACCGGAGCGGGCTCTGGCAGCGGCATATTCAGCTCGGCCAAGACCTCGCGCAGTCGCGTCGGGTAGTCGGTGATGATGCCATCGACACCAGCGGCAATCTGCTCGCGCATGGTCTCCTTTTCGTTCACCGTCCACGGCACCACCTTCATGCCGGCCTCGTGTGCGCGGGAAATCAGCTCCGGCGTGGCGACCGGGTGGTAGTCAGAATCCGACGGTGTCTTGCCGTAAGGAATGCTGTGCGTCGGTGAGAGCACCTGCACGCCGAGCTGCTTGGCGGCCTCGATGATGTCGCCATCGACCTCGTCGTAATTGACATCGCCGATCCAAGGAGAATCCTTCTTCCAGGTGGTTTCGTCCCACAGCATGACCAGCGGAATCTCCGGGTTCCGTTCCGCGACCAGCGGCAACGAGCGCCAATCGAAGGATTGAATCATCACACGATCAGCCACACCCGCGCGGTCAATCTCGTCGAGAATCACATCGACGAACTCCTGCGGTTCTGCCGAGTCAGCGCGCTTTTCGCCCTCGATCTTGGTCTCAATGTTGAAGTGGATGTCCTGGTTGTCCTTAGTCAGCTCGAACAGCTCCGGCAGGGTCATCATCCTATTGCCCTTGATTGGCTCCGCATCCGGGAAGTCCTCGAGCTTCTTGTCGCAGACCAGGGTTTGTACCTGCTCATAGGTGAGATCATGTACGAGCTTGCCGACGTACGGGTACTGCGGATCCCCCTCCGTCACTGGCTCGGTGTCCGAGCACTTGTCGTCTTGGATTTCCGGATCGTGCCAGACCATAGGCACGCCATCCTTCGTCAGGACGATGTCCAGCTCCAACGTCGTAACGCCCAGCTCCAACGAGTTGATCATCGCCTGCTTGGACTCCTCCGTCCACTCACCGCGACCACCACGGTGTGACTGCAGATCAAAACCCTCCGGCAGCTTAGCCATCGCAGCCGGCCGCACATTCGCGGCCGCATTCAGCTTAGCGACCTGCTGCTTTTCAAAGGTCTTCTCTTCGCTCGACGTAGTGCTGACCGCGCTTGCACTGCTTGACGACGACGCCGCGTCGTTGTCTGCATCATTGCTGCAGGCTGCAATAGGAGAAATAGCAAACGCGCCCATAGCGATGGCCGCGATTGCGCGGCGCGTGCCGTGGACGCGTGAATTCTGAGGCTGCTCGCTCTGCTTGGTCCGTTCGTCAAACATGGAGTCAGATGAGTTGCGAGAAGACATGGCCGGTGATTTTTCCTCTTTGGGCGTAGTATTAGCGACTTCATAGCGACGGCATAGTACCGACAACACAGTGTCGACAAACTACCGTCGGAGGTTTACGGAACACAGAAATCTGGGTGAAAACTGTGTGGTGCGCCACTACTTTAAAACGGCCTGACAGCACTCGCATCTGGAGAGAGTGCGGGGTGAGCGTTTAATTCCCCTCTGCCTTTGGAATCTCGCCTTCTTGAGCAACCTCTGCCCCATCCCAGGAGTACGTAACGGGAGCGTTGTACTGGTCTTTAAAGGCGAAGGCACCGCCGTCTTCGATCATTTTATTGACATCGAAGAAATTGACGGTCACAGTTTTGCCATCACCCTCGACCGAGTTGATTGTCTGCGGACCACCGGCGGTCCCCACGTACTCGCCCTTATGAAACAGCAGCACTGCACCAGCGGTAGTTGAATGCGTAATTTCATTCTGTACTGCTGAGGCAAAGGTCAACTCGCTGGTGGTATCCCAGTTCGTATCGTCCGTGACTGTCCAACCGCTGCCATTGCCACCTTCCATTGAGTTCAGGTCGGCAACCGCTTCTTCGAAAGCCTCTTCCTGAGTTGGCGCAGAAGAACCCCCATCGGAGTCGTTGTCATCGACATCCGGATTGGGGGTATCTGCACTTTCACTGTCATCCTCGACAGTGGTGGTCGTAGTGATGGTCGTCGTTTCTTGATCTACCTGAGAAGCAGAGGTCGGTGCTGCGGTCTCATCAGTGGAGCAACCGGACAAAGCCACTACACCTGCGACCGCCGCGCTAACCAGCATCGACCCGCGACGAACTGAATGACCACTCATGGCTGGAACCTCTTCTGTTCTCTCAAGTTTTCTCAAGCACTGCGCTACGACGGAGCATTACTTTCTCATGTCCGACTCTGAATTGAGTTTACTTGGGAAAACTCAAGAGACCCCGGGAGTGTCCAAGAATTTTCGAAAGCTCTCGAAAATTCTCGGGAGTCCTTAGGAAGCAGGCTTCGCGCCGCCGGGAATCTTGCCCTCGTGGACGACGTGATCTCCGTTCCAGAAGAAGTGAACATTAGAGGTGAACTTGGCCGCATCAGCGTTCGGCGCACCTGCGGCCTCCTGGGCCTCCCAGTCGTGGTAGATGACCGAGATGTTCTTACCATCAGGGGTCGGCGTCACCTTGTTGATGTGCTGAGGCCGGTCAGAGTCCGTACCAATGAACTCACCCTTGTGGAACATCAACAGCACAGTGGAGGACTGAGCGTTGCCCTGCTTGGCCTGATCTGCGAGAGCAAAGCTCAAATCGCTACACGGGCTGAAGTTGGAGGTGCCAGTGTACTTCCACCCATCATGGTTGTTCGGACGCTCCCTGTTGACCTTATCCAGGGCCTCCTGGATTTCAGGTGCTGCCGGGTTCGGGGTACAGCTATCTGCCTTCGCCGGAGCCGGTGCCGGTTCCGCCTGAGCCGCAGGAGCTGCAACTGCTCCACCTACTGCGGAGAAAACCATCGCGCCGGAAAGTACGGCGGAACTTGCCAGTCGTTGTACTCGGTGTCCTGTGTTTTGCATGAAAACCACACGCCTTCTGTCGTTTGGACTTCTGTCGTTGGACCACGCGGTGAGGCCTACGATACAAAAATGACTCTGGGATGTCAGTATCAACTGACAATTCCCAGAGCCTTCTCGTGGTTAGCAAATGTTCTTTTTTACAGCAGCCAGCGGTTTCGACACCGAAGATTTTTTATCTAACAGTTCGATAAAGCCGGGTCGAAATCCGGACTATTTTCCGGCTAGTTCGCCACTGCCCCCAGGCTAAGTACCCAGCGCTAGTTGCCCAGCGCTAGTTGTCCAGCACATCGTGGACAACGATGGTCTGGTCACGACCCGGGCCAACACCGATGTAGGAAATGCGAGCGCCAGAGAGCTCCTCCAGGCGGTTCAGGTAATCCTTGGCCTTGTCCGGCAGCTCATCGAAGGTGCGGCAGCCAGTGATGTCTTCGTCCCACGCAGGCATGGTCTCGTAAATCGGGACAGCGTGGTGAAACTCCGACTGGGTGAGTGGCATTTCGTCGTGACGCACGCCATCAACGTCGTAAGCGACACAAATCGGAATCTCGCCGATACCGGTCAGGACGTCCAGCTTGGTGATGAACAGATCCGTGAAACCGTTGACGCGCGCGGCGTAGCGAGCCAGCACCGAGTCGTACCAACCACAGCGGCGCTTACGGCCGGTGTTGACTCCGACCTCACCGCCGGTGGTCTGCAGGTACTCGCCCCACTTGTCGAACAGCTCCGTCGGGAACGGGCCAGCACCGACGCGGGTGGTGTAGGCCTTCATGATGCCCAGCACCGAAGTGATCTTCGTCGGGCCGATGCCGGTGCCCACGCAGGCACCACCAGCGGTTGGGTTCGAGGAGGTCACGAACGGGTAGGTGCCGTGGTCGACGTCGAGCATGGTGGCCTGGCCGCCCTCCATGAGGACGTGCTTGCCGGCATCCAAAGCCTGATTGAGCTCAAACTCCGAGTCGATAATCATCGGGCGCAGACGATCGGCGAAGCCCATGAAGTAATCAAAGACTTCATCCGGGTCGATAGCGCGGCGGTTGTACAGCTTGACCAGAATCTGGTTCTTCTGAGCCAGCGAAGACTCAATCTTCTGGCGCAGAATCGACTCATCCAGAATGTCCTGGACACGCAAGCCCGTACGGCCGACCTTGTCGGCATACGTCGGGCCGATACCGCGGCCAGTGGTGCCGATAGCGCGCTTACCCAGGAAGCGCTCGGTCACGCGGTCCAGCGTCTGGTGGTACGGAGCAACCATGTGGGCATTGCCGGAAACGCGCAGGCGGGAGGCCTTTGCACCGCGAGCTTCGAGGCCATCAATCTCGTCGAAAAGCGCCTCGAGGTTGACCACACAGCCGTTACCGATAATCGGCACCGCGTTTTCCGACAGCACACCCGCCGGAAGCAGCTTCAGCTCATACTTCTCACCGCCGACGACAACGGTGTGGCCGGCGTTGTTGCCACCGTTGGGCTTGACGACGTAGTCGACGCGGCCACCGAGAATATCGGTTGCTTTGCCCTTGCCCTCGTCGCCCCACTGGGCACCGACGATAATGATTGCGGCCATAGTCCTACTTCAACTCCTGGGATTGCAGACGACGCATTAGAGTGTAGTCCTATGCGTATTGTTGTGCTGCAGTGTGGCCCCGATGTACCCGCGTTTTCCCAATTGCTCCGCCAATCATGGTCTACATCAGCACCGTCCACACCATCAGCACCAGCTACTCCGGCACCACCCGCCTATGCGCTTCACGACGTCGCGATGATCCCCACCCGCAAGGAGCTGGCTTTCATCGACGACCTGGCCAAGGACGTACTGCCTGTCGATACAGCTCCGACGCCGGAGGAAATCTCCAAGCAGAAAAAGGTCGACCACTTAGGCGCTCCTCAACCCGCTCCGCAAAAGCCGAGCGAGCCGTTACGAATTGTGGTCGTTGGCACCGACGCGGCATTGGCTGCCGTGGCAACCTACCTGATGCGCAAGAACCTCCTGTGGATTGAAGTGGCACATGTCCCCACCGCGCCCTCGACCGCGGCCAAAAACTGGGGCATCGAAGGAGGGGAAGGGCTCGATGCGGCGGCCGCGCTCACACGCCCGACGACGCCAGTGCCGCTGATCCGCGATGACACCGGCCACGCAATTGTTGGTTACGCCCTACTGACAGAGCCGGGAATTACCGGAGTGTCCTCAGCAAACGGGTTTACTGGCGAGGTCTATGTCGACGAGCATCAGATGTTCTCCGGCACATCCACCGGCCTACAGATTCGACCTACCCCCGATGCCCCGGGCATCGTTGCGGCCGAAGTTCCGGCGCCGGATGCGGAAAACGGTAACGAGGGTGAGAGCGGCAAAGGCCTGCTGAGCCGACTCGGATTGGGGCGCGGTGACCGTCGTAAAGCGAAAGAAGCCCCGACCCGCGAACTACACCGTCCGATGACGGGTCGGGCGGTTCAAGTTGGTGGCCTGGGCTTCCGATATGTGCGCGATGGAGTCGAGTCTCGAAAGCCGCGAGAGAAGACAACTATGTACCGACACCTTCGCGACTTGCAGATTGTGCGCTAACTGCGGCGGGCAATAGCCACGGTCTGCCCATGAGAAAGTGGCTTGCGCGAAAGCGGCCTGCGCGAAAGTTCGAGTACAGATAACATTTGGGTGTTAAAGCCACTGCCCGCCACTGCCTCGATAGGACAGCATCATGACTGACAACACCCCACGGCTACGCGCTGGCGACCAAGCCCGCCACACTGCGCTGGAACGCTTGGAATGGGCATTCCGCGATGGCCAGATTGACTTTGCGGAATTGCAGGAGCGCACCGAGAAAGCCCAAAAGGCGACGTACATCGATGAGTTGCCCGCATTGACACAGGACTTGTCGCTGCCCGCGAACCTGGCCGAGCCGACTCCACATGCGCACCCAAACCCTAACCTGCGCCCGAACCTACACAGCGTCCCGGACGAGCACCATTCGGTGGCACCGAATGCAGCCAACAATCATCAACCAGCTCGGATTGATAGCTCCGCCGCGGCAACTGGTTCGAAGCTCTCCATCGGCATCTTCGGCGGCACCGACAAGAGAGGCCCGTGGACGTGCGCTCCCACGCACACCACGGTGGCGGCCTTCGGCGGGACTGGCTTGGATTTCCGCGAGGCCATCCTGACCGCGGAAACCACTGTCGTCAACATTGGCTGCGCCTTCGGTGGAGTCGACGTCATTGTCCCCGACCACTACCAGGTTGATGTCGACGTGCTGCCCATCTTCGGCGGCACGGATGTTACTGGAAACCCGGGACGTAACCTTCCTGCTCCTGGCGCAGGACAGGCTCCGAAGATTATTGTGCGCGGCTTTGTCGCTTTCGGCGGCGTCGAGGTCAAGCGCGTACCGCACTAGAGCATGCTGCAATAGCACGTGGGCAGTAGCATGTGCGCCGGAGCACGTGGGCAGTAACCGACGGGCGCCTAGCGAGCCGCTACTCACCCACTCCTCACCGGCTACTCGTCCCATACCTCCGGCGGCATTGCTGGGAACGGGGTCGTCGGCGGCAGCGTTGCCACAGCTGAACGCCTGGACAGGCCACACACCTGCAACAGGTCCACCACCAATGAGCGGGACTGCGCAAACACAACCTGTTCCGACAGCGTTGCGTCCTCGATCACGCGTGGGTGCATTTTCGCCGCTAAACGACGCAAGTACCGAACCACGTCTTCAAGCTTGACCTCTCCGGATCCCTCGGAAAGCTGAGCGATAGCGATGTCGCCGGATTCGAAAGGCAACTCGCCCCACTCTGGGATTCGGCGCACGGCGGCTTCGTCGTCAAGCACATGACTGACCAGGCGCGTACCTTCAGACACGCCTAGAACAAGTGCGCACAGTTCGGACGAGAAGTCGATGTGATCCTCACGTGCGGTGATAGCGCGACGCGCGAGCACACGGATGTTGCGCATGGCGTTGTCGACGGGATGTACCATGCGCGACAGCGAGTGGATTCTATCCCGAGAGCGCCAGAGCAACGGCGAGATACGGACCTGCTCGCCCGCGTCGGCGACAGTGCGGTCCATCAGCGAGACTTGCGCCTGCATGGAGCGCACCACGCTCAGTGCGGTGCGGATGCGATCGGTGTCGCCCTCTTTCATGCCGATGCCGATGTCATAAAGTACATCTGCACCCATGTCGAGGACCTTGGCCACCTTGCGGCGAGCACCCGCCAGCGGGCTTCGCGGCAATATCATGAGCACAATAATGCCCACCACACCACCGACGAGAGCATCAATCATTCGGTAATAAGAACCAGCGGTGCCCGGCGGAATAATGGTGGCGATGAGCACGGCTGAAGATGCCGCTTGGTTGACCACAAGCGGTCCTCGACCGACAAACACACCGATGACCATGGCGACAAACACACCGACGGTCAGCTGCCAGATACCCGAGCCGAGGATGGAGATAATCACATCACCAATGCCGACTCCCAACGAGGCACCGAGCACCAACTCCACAGAGTGCTTTAAGCGAGGACCTGCGGTCATCACGTTGAGGCTGATGAAAGCGGCCATCGGCGCGAAGAACGGGTTGGGGTGCCCCAGTACCTCAAGTGCGAACCAGTAGGCCAACCCAGCGGCTAACGTGGCTTGGACAATGAGCATCCAACGGGAGCGCACACGGTCAATCGCATGGAGGAAACGCGTGCGGGGCCTCACTTTCTGACGCAGCTTGTTTGCTGCGCGGGAGGCCGGATGTAGGTACGTATTGCGAAAATCTTGGAAATCCGGGCGCGGATTATCCTCGACGAATTGCGTTTCCTTAGCTTCGACGAGGTCGTCGACATGCGCGGGAGCAAGGTCCTCTAGATTCCTGGCAGCTGCGGCATCCTTATCTTCCCCACCAGCTATGCCAGCCATGCCGAAGTCACCATCCTCATGTAAAAAACTGTGCGCTTTTTATGTACCCGTTGTGCTGTTGTGCACTCTTATGTGCCCGCTGAATCTCTGTGCGCGATTAAAGACCCAGTTCTGGCAACGCGGATTCATCACTGTCACGCAACAACGCCATCATGCGATCGAATTCATCATCCTCGCCGATAGCCTTAGCAGCCTTAGCCAACGCTGCGAAGGCGCGGAGCACACCACGATTCGGCTCGTGCTCCCACGGAATGGCTCCGAACCCCTTCCAGCCGTTTCCACGCAGCAGGTCCAGACCGCGGTGGTAACCAGTGCGAGCGAAGGCATAGGCCTGAATCTCCTGGCCCTCGGACAAGGCGCTTTCAGCCAAATCCGCCCAAGCCTGGGAATCGCGCGGGCATGCGCGAACCACGGCCTCCGGGCTTGCGCCACCGTTGCGGGCAGCAACGGCCTCGTCAAGAACGGGGAGCTTCACGGGAGCAGGAGCCATCATGTCATTGAGTTTCATGCGTCCTATTGTGCCAGGCATCACGTGGCGATGGCAGGGGCTCAGTAGGTGACTCCCTGTTGGCAACGGCGGGCACAGCGCGGTGGTACAACGTCGGCAAGCGCCAGATGACGACCAACTAGCGTTCCCCGACTACTCCGGGCAGCTCGGCTTCGTCGAATCCAACGACTCACCATTTTCCAGCTTGGTCGCAACAAAATCGGCCACTCGGGCACACGCTTCCATCAGCATCCAACCCGACAGTTGGACAGAGAGGTCACGCTCCTTGATCGCCGAACCGCGAACCGCGCCACCGACTGATTGCGCAACCGAACCGCCCTGTGGGAACTGAGCATTATCGTTCCAATCTGCGGGGAAAAGCGGCAGGCCATCAACCTCGAGGCGGTGGTACCAGCACTTCTCCCCCGAAGCCAGAACCAGTCGGCGAGCAATGCGAGCTGCCGCGCGATTCATGCGATTGTCTCCAGGCAAACGCACCGCCGCATCGGCGAGGTATCGCACCAGGATGCCGTTGAACAGACCACCATCGCCGCCACCGGCACCGGCGATAACATTGTCGGTGGTCGCCAAATCCTTTGCCACCGCGTGGATGAGGTTTTGCACGCGCGTGAAATACTTCGTCGCCTGTTCCCGCTGGCCGTGCGCCCGAAGCGCAAGTCCCACTTCGAGGCAAGCGCCAATCATGACACCCTGGTTGTACGTAAACATGCCCTTCTGCACCACGGCACCTGCCATGGACAAGCGAATGCCGTCGTAGAGCAGACCTGAGTCCGCCAAAAGGTTGGCGTAAACCCAGTCGATAAGTTCCTCTGCCTCCTTGATGCGACCAGCCCGGGCCAGAGCGATGGCTGCAGGACCGTTCGAGGGGACGTTGAAAAAGAGGTCCTGCTCACGCCACGGCAGCACACCCGTGGACTCCTGCCGACCATCGCCCAAGCATGAAATCAGCCGTGCTGTCGTCTTCTTGGGCACCGATGCGCCGAGGACAGCGTCGGCACGCCCGAGCGCCAGTGCCATCCACGCGCGATCGTCGTAGTACTTGTTCTTGGTCAGCAGCGTGAGGTTGCGAATGCGGATACCCCGAGTGGTCTGGCGGATAGCGCGGTACTTCTCCTTAGAAGGCACGCGCTTGGCTGCGTCTACCAGGCAGTCGAGATACTGCGCCTGCCACCAGTAATGCCAGTTGATGAAGACCTTATGTCGAAGCGGCGCGGGCCAGGAAGCCATTGCCAAATTCGTGCCCGGAAGACCCCACAGCTTCGCCGCATGACGGTTGCGAATCGCCTGCTCAGCCACGTCCGCGCGATAGGCCCACGTTTCGGCCTCCGGACGCGACATTTTTAGAACCACTGGCTCTCCTTAAAACGGCTGTGAAACAGCTCTAAAACAGCCTTTCGAAATAAAACACCTAAGCAGACAATTACCAGGCCGCGGTGATATCTGCATGAGTACGAATCCAAGAGTGCATGGCAATACCCGCCGCTACCCCCGCATTTATCGAACGCGTCGATCCAAATTGGGCGATCGACACCGTCAGATCCGCCGCCTGCTGTGCCTCTTCAGTCACTCCCGGCCCCTCCTGGCCGAAGAGCAAAAGACAACGCTCGGGCAACTCAACGGTTTCGATGGGTACGGAGCCCGGCACGTTGTCCACGGCCACCACAGCCAGGTCATGCTCGCGCGCCCAGCTAATGACCTCCGACACCGTCTCATGGTGCAGCAAGTGCTGGTAGCGGTCAGTCACCATCGCGCCGCGACGATTCCAACGCTTGCGCCCCACGATGTGCACGGCCTCTACCAGGAAGGCATTTGCGGTGCGTACCACGGTGCCGATGTTGGAGTCATTCTCAAAATTCTCGATGGCGATGTGCAACGGATGACGACGCTTATCCAGCTCCGCGACGATAGCCTCCATCGTCCAGTAGCGGTAAGCATCGACGACGTTGCGTCGGTCGCCCTCATCCAAAAGCTGCTCATCGTATTCTGGGCCGGTCGGCCGAGGTTCGTTCGGGTGCTCCTGCTCCCACGGTCCCACCCCGACACGAGCCTCAAACCACTCCGTCGGCCCCTTCCCGGGCTCAGGCGCGGTCAAGAGCCAACAGCCCCTCGACCAGGAACAACTGCGCCACGGTGTAGGTGTCCATCACTGCCGCATTCAGAAGCTTGCCGACGACGCCCTCCTCCGCAAACATCTTTCGAGCCATCAGTAGCGTGTCGGAGATAAGGAACAGGTTGCCACCGTGACCTAGGCCGTAGGTGGCATCGGCAATCGGCAGGCCGGTCTGCTCATCAGTTCCGACAGCACCGGCCCCCTCCAGCAGTACCGGGTCATCGGCCAGTGCAGAAGTCACGGCCAGCAGCGGACCGTAGCCAACTGCAGCGGGCAGCGCCTCTGGCTTTACAGCACCGACCAGCGGTACCGAACCAGCCCACAGTGGGAAGCGAATGGCAGCACGCAGCGCGCTAATGCGAGCTCCGGCACGCCACAGCAGCACGTGGTAGGCAACCTGGTTAACTGCGAACGGCACAGAACCGCGGTTCAGGTTCGGCTTGTTCGGCATGAGAATCAAGTCGCCCAACCAACCGCCGGCGAGGCCGATGAGCAGGGTGGTCGTCGTAAAGCGAGACGTCTCGTGGCGACGGCGCCAAACATTGGCCGCCAACAGTGGCATGAGGACAGTCTTGGAAACTCGACGTGGAGTCTCCCAGCCGAAGGCGCTGGAGACAACGTTGACCGCACTGGCGGCAATGTAGCCGGCGCGTTCCGGGGCACGGCGGGTGTCGGAGCTCGCGCTGGCGATACCGACGAGTGCGCCGAGGCCCTCGCCCGTGCGACGCACAAACATGTCAGCGACGGTTTCCTTGGTGCCGGGAAGTTTGGTCGTAGTGAGCTTGGACAAGAGTCCTGCACGCTTGGTAGTCATGGGGATGTTCCTCTTTCGTGGGACTGCGTTGGGGCGGGTGAGCTGGGTGAGGCTCGGCGAGGCTCAGTGAGTTGAGTGAGGCTCGGTAAAAGCTCTAGCGCTCAGATTCTTAGGCCAGGCCCAAGTCATCCAAACCGAGCAGATAACGGTACTCCAGGCCTTCACCCTTGATGACCTCGTCGGCGCCCGTCGCGCGGTCAACCACAGTGGCTACACCGACAACCTCGGCACCGGCCTCGCGTAGGGCAGCTACGGCGGTCAGCGGTGAGTTGCCCGTCGTGGTGGTGTCCTCAACAACCAGGACCTTCTTGCCCACAATGTCCGGCCCTTCAATGCGGCGCTGCATGCCGTGCTTCTTGGCTTCCTTGCGTACTACGAAGGCATCAATCGGACGTCCTTCGGCGTGCATGACAGAGGTGGCCACCGGGTCCGCGCCAAGCGTCAGACCACCGACGTGCGCGTAGTCCCAGTCGGAAGTGAGCTCTCGTAGCAGGGAACCAATCAGGCGCGAGGCCTCATGATGTAGGGTGGCGCGGCGCAGGTCAACGTAGTAGTCAGCCTCACGTCCAGACGACAGCGTGACCTTGCCATGGACAACCGCCAGCTCCTTGACCAGCTCGGCCAAACGCTGCAGCTTCTCCTGATTGACATTGCTCGTGTGGGTGCTCATCTGAGGTTGTCTCCTAAATAAACGACTGTGTGCTCAAGGATATGTCTGGTTCTACTCGTCCGCGGAATCAGGGGTTGCGCCTTTGTCCTCGGATACAGATTCGGTGGGGTCGTCGCTGCTGTCGAGGTCTGGGGCGGCGTCGGTAAAAATACTGGCGGGCTTCACATTTGATCGCACTACACGTCCCCGGCTCGAGCGCATCCGGCTATGTTCGGGATCCTCGCCAAGCGCAGGAATCTGCTGGCCAGAATCCCCAATGTCCTCCGACTCACCAACATTTGCACCCATCTTTCGTGCCGTTGACCGCGAAGGCAGCGCCGTCGGATCAAGCGGTATATCCCGCGTAGGGCGCCACGACGAGCCGTCAATCGCCTGCACCACCGTGGGTTGTGCATTGCTTTGCGACGACCACTGCGAATCATCCGTGGTTGCATCCACGGTGGCAGCGGACGAGGACGAAGGAGAATCTGCGTAAACAATTTCCTCAACGTCCAGCGGCTCTTCGCCCTTGCTATTCTGCGCGCTGTGACTCTGGGCATGCCCGTTCTGTGAGCTGTGATCCTGCGATTCGTGGTTAGCAGAACCGTTGCGACGCTGATCTGGTACCGCGTGCAAGTGCCCACGCCCGGTTCCATCCGAAATCAAGGAACCAGAGTCAACGGACTGCTCGGTGAGCTGCAAACGAGTGGGATCCCACTGATTAGTGTCCGGAGCGACGGTTTCGCCTTCCGCCGGTGGCAACCTGCGCGCAATGTCGGAGAAGTCCGACAGCGATGCCAGTGCACCGTCCCAGTCCTCTGGCACTGAATTATCAATCAGCTGAGCCAAGGACCAGGAGTTTTCGGACCACATGCGGGTAATGGCCGGGTGTACGTCGGCAAGCATGCGGGTTGCACGGTCGTCGAAGATGCGATGAATGAGCTCTGGGTCGGTAGCTGCGACTACCAGGCCGGCTTCGGTAGCTACGTGAGGCAGCGTCGTGCCGCCGCTGCGGCGCAACTCGAAAACCTCATCGCTGGATACAGAGCGGCGGATGGCGATGGTGGTGATGCCGCCGACATCGGCGAGGTGCATTTCCCGGCCAAAGGCGAAACCGGAGACCACGGCCTTGGCATCGCCGTCCGGCGTGCGCTGCCAGTACGACGGCAGCTCATGGTCCACACGGTTATAGACAGAATTACGTTCCTGCGCCCAGGCTTTCCGCAAGTGACGCACACGGCGACCGCTGATACGTCGACGGATAGGGGCCACTGATTGCTGCTGAGCGCGCTGCGGTTGCGCGGGCTGGGTGGACACAGTGGGCGGGGTGGCCTGGGTGGCCTGGGTGCGCGCCGCACGATCGGATGATTGCGGCACTTCGTCAGTCTCGGCATTTTCGCCGGGCACAGCCTCGAATTCTGCACCGTCAACAGTTCCAGTGCGAGTGTCAGCGGCGGTGGTACTGTTGGCCTCTGTGGCACTGGTGTCGCCCACTAAACCTGTCTCGGGCTCATCCACGGTATCAGTATCTTCAGCAGTCACTGACTCGGCTGGCTCCGCGCCAGCCCCTGTGCCAAACTCCGCGCCAGACTCCGCGTTACTTCGGAGAGTCCCGTCCGTTCCCGCATTCAGGTCAGCTGCTGGTCCCGATGTTTCGGAAGCTCCCGTGTTTTCTGTTGCT
Organism: Corynebacterium sp. c8Ua_99; assembly: GCF_039907185.1. NCBI lineage: Bacteria > Bacillati > Actinomycetota > Actinomycetes > Mycobacteriales > Corynebacteriaceae > Corynebacterium > Corynebacterium sp. c8Ua_99. The sequence goes on along the minus strand of NZ_JASBOG010000004.1, from coordinate 28,564 downwards.
TCGGACATTTCAGCAGGGGCCGCCGGTTCGATTCCCGCGACAGATTCAGGCTCCGCCGGCATCATTTGCCCAGCTGAAGTACCCAGTTCTGTCGTCGAAAACTCAGTTTCAGGGTCAACTTCAGCGGCACCATCAGTCTCAGCGACAACCTCAGAGTCAGCGCCAGCTGCGACATTCGGTCTCACCACAGAAGCTGTCTCAGAGCTGCCCTGCTCTGAAGAATCCGGCTGTTCAGGCACAACATCTTCTGCCGCCACACCGGTTACTTCGCCGGTGGAGTCCGAAGGCTCGTCGTAAAGCGATGGCGACGAAGGAGACGCCACAGCAGTCTCACTTGTGCTGCGACGGCGGCGGTCGACAACGAACAGCGCGACTGCGGCGATGATGAGGATCGCTGCGAGGGTGAATACTAGGGGAATCATTAATCTCCTAGCTTAAGCCAGAAGCCGTTCTATTTGGTCAGCGACAATATGCCGTCCCCCGTCTGGCGCAATGCCAATGCCCGAGGCGAGAGCGTACAGGACTCTCTAGAACCGTAAGGGCGAGGGGAAATATCCACATGGACGACACATCAGGGGTTCCCTGGGGGCGGTCGCCCTGCCCCGGACACATGCGAGTCCGGCGCCGCTTAGAAACGGACGATAGGCAGGCTCGGATTGCCAGCCCACTGGGACCAGCCTCCGACATACAGCGAGGCGTCAGTAATGCCCGCTTCTTCCATGGCCTGAATGAACAGTGAGGAATGAAGACCGGAACCGGAGTAGACCGCTACGTTACGACCGGCTTCGATACCGACGGAGGCAAAGCGCTCACGGAGCTTCTCAACAGGCAGGAAGGAACCGTCGGCATTTTGCAGACTGCGAGCCGCCAGGTTCACGGCACCCGGGATGTGACCTGCCTGCAGATCGACGCGCTCACTGCGGCCTTCAAAGCGGCTGGACTCACGCGCATCCACCAAAATTCCACGTTCAGACCAGGTGCGTACGTCGTCGAGGCTGGCAACAGGCATATTGCCCTCGCTCACCGCAATCGTTCCAGGCTGCGGCAGATTGCCGGGACCGAAGGCAGTCTCGTTTCCATCTGCTTCCCAAGCAGCTAACCCGCCGGTGAGGACACGCACATTCTCCAGACCCGCCCAGCGCAGAATCCACCAAGCACGTGACGCGAACAGCCCATCGCCCGCGTCGTAGACGATCACCAGATGCTCCGAGCGGACTCCCCAACGACGGACGGCATCGCGCACACGCTCGATATCCGGCAGCGGGTTGCGACCAGCTTCTCGGCTGGGAACACCCGCTAGATCCAACTCGGGATCACAAAACACGGCCAGAGGGATGTGAGCCGTAGCGTAGGAGTCATATGGTTTTTTAGCGCGCGACCAGCGTGCGTCAACGACGACGATGCGACCGCCGCCGGCAATCTTGTCACGAAGCTCTTGTACCGAGATGGATGTTGTCATAATCCCGGATTCTAAATCGATTGACTTGGTAGCGCGATATGTACGTTATTAAAACTAGGAGCTCGGGAAGATGTCTGAAGATGCTGCCCACCTGGCCGTTTTCATCTCAAACGCAGGCCATGGAATCGGCCGTGCCACCGCAGAAAAACTGCTTTCCCGCGGTTAAACCGTCGGAGTTGTTGACGTCTCTGCTCGAAAATGCCAGCACTGACGGCACCAAGCGCATGGGTATTCGCATCACACCAGCTGATGTCGCCAACGCAATCGTCGGCTGCATCGACCAGAAACAGGGCACGATTACTAAGGCTGACTTCCCTGTCAGCCTGCCGACAAAACTGCTGCACTATGCCGCCAGCGTCGGCGCCCCTTTCCTCGACCGCTTCATTAACGCAAAGCTGACTACGAAGCGGAAAATCGGCCTCTAAGCCAGGGCGCCTCACCCTCCCATCCGGCTATCCACCGGGATCCTGTCCCGTCTCGCCATTGCCATCCGCTGTGTCTCCCGCTCGTGTCTCTCGCGCTTTACGACGCAACCAGCGCCCCGGGCTATCGAACGTATCGGGGTCCTCATTGGATTCCGCTTTTCGGTTTCCTTCCTTGCCTTTCGGGGCCACCCAGACCACACGATCAGTAGAGACCGGCTCGCACTCCCCACTAACCCCGTCCCCTTCGTCAGTTCCTAGAATCCCCGGCACCTCATCCGGCCGAAGCGTCCACCAAGCATTTTCATCACATCGAGCATCATCGATCTTTCGATGCGTACCCGGATCAACCAACGTGAGATTATCCAGATCAGTGCCACCACCGGAAGACCACGACTGCACATGGTGAACATCACACATAGCTCCCGGAGTGCCCATGCCCGGCGCGGAGGAACCTCCTTCCTCTCCAAGAAGGGCCAGATACTGTGGCAAAGTCCCCAGCCTGCGGGACCGACCAAAGTACAAGGTCTGCCCCTCATTCCCCAAGACTTGGAGGAACGAATTTCTATCAACCATCTGTTGCACGGCCTGACTAATGGAAAATCGCACTCCCGCATCAGAGACCGCTTTGCCCGATCCAGGAAGTACAAAATCTTTCCCATCAGGCAAGGAGACTCCAGCTAGCGCTGCCACATCTGCGATATGCGCGACGGTGACCACCGATGTCGTCCCCCGCGCCGGCTGAAGGTCACCGCCTGGCTGAAAGCCCCCATTCACCGCCGCTTCCACGGCATCATGAAAACGCTGCTCCGGATTCCGCTGGTCATCGGCACCTTCTTCGAGTAACCCGCCAGGGCGCGCATGATCCGCCTGCAGCCTTTTGAGCACCGCTGCAAACGAAGGCGTAACCACACCGCTCAACCGGCTCATGCCGTCCGGCCCCTGAGCACCGATTTTTAGGCTTCGTTTCCGAGCGCGGTCCTCATCCGTATACGGGTCATCAACCCCCAACATCGCCCGCAGGCGGTTCGGCAATTTATTGAGATCATCAACACGGATCTTGTCCACTAAATCTGCAATGTGCTTGTCCAGCAGCCTAGACAGCTGTGCATGCTCCGTTGCCGGCAGCTCACGAACGGCTTTGTCAATCTTCGAAACAGCATCCGCACCGACAACACCTTCCTCAACTTTCTGACGAAGGTTCGGCATTCGCACATCCTCATTCGCCGGAGCAAACGGATCAACATTCCTACTCAGGCGCCCGACGACGTTGATACGCTGCCTCGCTTCTACTCGCGAGATTCGCATCTCCTGCGCTAGCCACGCAATCTTTCGATGCTCCGCGCTGGGCATCCGCCCCTTCATGGTCTCCACATAAGTCGCATCAATTACTGCGAGTCGTTTTCGCGCTTTCTCAATCGACTTATATGCATCGTGCGCATGATCCGGCGAAAGTACTTCGAAGTTCTCCACGATGACTGTCGACAGAGCTTCAAACTGCGCAACCACATCTAAAACCTGAGATGTCGAAAGCGGTCCACTGCCGTTTGGCGCCGATGGTGTAGACATTTCTCCCACCCCCTTTTAAAACGCTAGCAATCCGAATCCCCAAATGGACTAACTAATTTCCCTCCCCCACAATATTGCACACCCATTCGACGCCCCACAACCCCCTCAGTCAACTTTTTCGAACTTTTTTCCGAAATACTGCCGTCCTTCCAGAGCTCGAATACCCCACCATCCGCCCTGAACACCCGACCAACCCGCGCAGCCCCCCCCAAAAAAAACTGCACGCCGAAAGCCTAAAACCGCACCACCATCACATCGTGGTCCGGGAAGCTCGAGCGCCCCACTAGCTCAAACCCCGCCTTCACATAAGCTTTCGCCGCCCGCGGGTTGGCATCATGGACAGCCAGACTAACCCCCGGGTACCCCAGCTCACGCGCATACTCAAGAAGCCCCGCAATCATCGGCTGCGACAGCCTGCGTCCGACTACACCCGGACGCAGCGCAATCGCTACCTCAGGAATCCCATTTTCCACAAAACCGTACCCCGGATCGTCCTTCGTAAACGTACGCAGCCAGGCCGCCCCCACCGGCACTTCATAGCCCTCGCATTCTTCGCTTGACGACGAATCCCCGCGCTCCAACCATTCCGCCTTAATGGCGGCCGCACTGTAAGTAGCCTCGCGAGAAACCCTCGGTTCAAATGGGTCAGTGCGGGTCATGTCGCCACTGAGCGACTCGAGGTCAGCGTCGTCAAGCGAAGTGGCGAAAAGGATAACCCCGCCCTGACTCGCGTCCCACTGGTCGACGTATTGACGCCTCGTCACTACATAGTCTTCCGGCAGTGGCTGACTTTCATCTCCGAATGTTTCCGTTAGTTCGTCCATCCAGGCAATGAAGGGGAGGTCGGAGTCTGTCGCTGGTCGCCACTGAAAGTTAGTCATATTTGCGCACTATACCGGCGCACTCCAGACTGACCGGAATGCAACAAGCACACACGGTCGGTCACAAGACACATAAACCCGGACAATAAAGGCACAAAAAAGGGGCGGTTCAGGAGAAAACTCTCTCAAACCGCCCCAACAAACAGACAACCTGCTCAGCAGTTATCGCCCTGAGTATCAGGCGCCCTAGATTCGGGCTACGCCATCCTCGTCATAGCCGACAACCTTCAGCGACTCGCTATCGTCAGCAACCGTGACCTCTACGCGGTCACCATCGCGAACATCACCGGCGAGCAGTCGACGTGCCAGCTCATCGCCGATTGCCTTCTGCACCAGACGACGCAACGGACGGGCGCCGTAGGCCGGGTCGTAGCCGCGCTCCGACAGCCAATCCAGTGCCTCATCGGAGACATCCAGCACCAGACGACGTGCCTCCAGGCGTTCTGCCAGGTTGCGAACCTGAATGTCCACAATGCCGCGCAGCTGCTCGGAGGTCAGCGGATCGAAGATCACTACATCGTCGAGACGGTTGATGAACTCCGGCTTGAAGGCCATCTTGACCGCATCCATGATCTGCTCATGCGTACCACCAGCACCGAGGTTGGAGGTCAGAATCAGAATCGTGTTTCGGAAGTCCACGGTTCGGCCCTGACCATCGGTCAGGCGACCCTCATCGAGCACCTGCAGGAGCACATCGAACACGTCCGGGTGAGCCTTCTCGACCTCGTCGAAAAGCACGACGGTGTACGGACGGCGACGAACAGCCTCGGTGAGCTGACCGCCAGCGTCGTAGCCGACGTATCCGGGAGGAGCACCAATCAGACGAGCGACAGAGTGCTTCTCGCCGTACTCGGACATATCGATGCGCACCATCGCACGCTCATCGTCGAAGAGGAACTCCGCCAGCGCCTTGGCCAGCTCTGTCTTACCAACGCCAGTTGGACCGAGGAACAGGAAGGAACCAGTCGGACGGTTCGGATCGGCAACACCCGCACGCGAACGGCGGACGGCATCGGAGACAGCCTCCACAGCGGCATTCTGACCAACAACGCGACGGCCGAGGTTGAGCTCCATTTCGAGCAGCTTCTCGGTCTCACCCTGCATCATCTTGCCAGCCGGGATACCCGTCCAGGCGGAGACAACCTCAGCGACTTCCTGAGGCGTGACCTCCTCCTTGAGCATGGAGTTTTCCTCTGCGTCAGCGACCGATTCCTCGGCGGCCTCCAGCTTCTTCTCCAACTCAGGGATGCGCCCGTAGCGCAGCTCTGCGACACGGCCATAGTCACCTTCGCGCTCAGCCTTTTCGGACTCAGTGCGCAGGGCATCGAGCTCTTCGCGGACGGAGCGGACATCATCAATCGAGGACTTCTCGTTCTGCCAGCGAGTCTTCAGAGCGTTGAGCTTCTCGCGCTCATCTGCAAGTTCCTCACGGAGCTTGTCCAGGCGTTCCTTCGACGCGATGTCAGTTTCCTTCTCCAGTGCCATTTCCTCGATTTCGAGGCGGCGCACGATGCGTTCCGCGGAGTCGATTTCCTCCGGTGAGGAGTCAATCTCCATACGTAGACGCGATGCGGCCTCATCAACCAGGTCAATGGCCTTATCCGGCAGGAAGCGGGATGTGATGTAGCGGTCCGACAGCGTTGCTGCAGCCACTAGCGCGGAGTCCTGGATACGAACACCGTGGTGGACCTCGTAGCGCTCCTTCAGACCACGCAGAATACCGATGGCGTCCTCAACGCTCGGCTCACCGACGAAGACCTGCTGGAACCGACGCTCCAGCGCAGCATCCTTCTCGATGTACTTGCGGTACTCATCCAGGGTCGTCGCACCGACCAGACGCAGCTCACCACGAGCCAGCATCGGCTTAATCATATTGCCCGCATCCATCGAGCCATCACCCGTGGCGCCAGCGCCAACGATGGTGTGAATCTCATCGATGAAGGTAATAATCTGACCGTCGGATTCCTTAATTTCGTCCAGAACCGCCTTTAGACGCTCCTCGAACTCACCGCGGTACTTCGCACCGGCGACCATAGAGCCCAGATCCAGACTCATCAGCGTCTTGCCCTTCAGAGATTCCGGCACATCACCTGCAACAATGCGTCGTGCCAGCCCCTCTACAATGGCCGTCTTACCAACGCCCGGCTCACCAATGAGCACAGGATTGTTCTTGGTACGACGACTTAAGACCTGTACCACGCGACGAATCTCCGCATCGCGGCCAATAACTGGGTCAATCTTGCCCTCACGTGCCCGCGCGGTTAAGTCCGTCGCATACTTTTCCAGAGCCTGGTACTGCTCTTCCGGATTCTCCGTTGTTACCTTCCTCGATCCACGCACGCTAGTCAGCGCACCCTTTAACGCCTCGGCAGTAGCACCCGCCGATTGCAGTACATTTGCCGCCTCCGACTGGCCAGTTGCTACACCGATAAGCAGAATTTCCGTGGAGACATACTCATCTCCAAGCTCCCCCGCCAGCTCCTCGGCGGCGTTCAGTGCATTAACAGCGTCCCTATTAAACTGCGGGTTCGCCATATTCGCCCCGCTTGCCGACGGGTACCCCGCGACCAACTCCTTAGCGCGGGTCAAAACCCCGGAAGGATTAACGCCCGCTGCCTCTAGCAGCGGAGCCGCAATACCCTCCTTTTGCTCCAGCAGTGCTACCAGAATGTGCCCAGGCCGGATATCCGGGTTACCCGCGCTGGTCGCGGCCTTCATAGCTTCCTGGAGAACTTCTCCAGTCTTAGTTGTTGGTGTAAAACTCATAACTTGCGCCCCTTTGACTCAACTTTGTCATTCACTACCCATAACGTACTCAGCCTTGAGTCTGTTCCACTCAACTTCAAATTTTTCAATTTCCCGACCGTGATTCACACCACACCTATAGCAAAAAGGATTGAGCTCAGCAGCGTCGTTAAGCGTAGTAGCGCGCCGGAAAGCACTAGAAAACGTTGGAAAGCTCCAGAAACCACGTGCGAACACACTCCGACACACCGCCCGACGTCCTCACCAGCACACTCCCGCCGGATTCAACTTCCCCCATGTGAGTGATGGGTGGACAGCGCACTCATACTGTTTTGGTTACCCTGGTAGGTGACATTCCTTCATTCTCACGAAAGGACTCGAATGAACATCGAGCAGGCACGTCAGATGACTGAGGGCAAGGGCTTCATCGCAGCTCTCGACCAGTCCGGTGGATCTACCCCGAAGGCTCTGCGCCTGTACGGCATCAACGAGGATCAGTACTCGAACGAAGATGAAATGTTCGACCTGGTTCACGAGATGCGTACCCGCATCATCACTTCCCCGTCCTTCAACTCTGAGCAGATTATTGGCGCGATTCTTTTCGAGCAGACCATGGATCGCGACATTGAGGGAATCCCGACCGCTCAGTACCTGTGGGAAAAGAAGGGCATCGTCCCGTTCCTGAAGACTGACAAGGGCCTGGCAGACAAGGAAAACGGCGTTCAGCTTATGAAGCCGTGCCCGGGCCTGGATGAGCTGCTGGAGCGCGCTGTCGCTAAGGGCATCTTCGGCACCAAGATGCGTTCCTTCATTGCCGAGGCAAACGAAGAGGGCATCAAGGCCAACATTGCTCAGCAGTTCGAGTTCGGCAAGCAGGTTCTGTCCCACGGTCTGGTTCCGATCCTGGAGCCGGAAGTCGACATCAACGCTGCTGACAAGGCAGAGGCTGAGGACATCGTCCTGCGCGAGCTGCTCGCCGGCCTGGATGACCTGGCTGATGACCAGAAGGTCATGATCAAGGTTTCCATCCCGACCAAGGATGACCTGTACAAGCCGCTGATTGAGCACCCGAAGGTCATGCGCGTTGTCGCCCTGTCCGGTGGCTACGAGCGCGAGGACGCCAACGAGCGCCTGTCCCGCAACCACGGCATGATTGCTTCCTTCTCCCGTGCACTGTCTGAGGGCCTGTCCGCTCAGCAGTCCGACGAAGATTTCAACGCAACTATGGCTGAGTCCGTCAAGGGCATCTACGAGGCTTCGATTTCCTAATCGTCCGCGCTGTGCATTTGCGCTTCGCTGTGCATCTACGCTTGTGCGCGCCTCTAGGTAGTCGCTAGCGCAATTAAAAACTCCCGCACCAAGAAAACCTGGTGCGGGAGTTTTTCTGTCGGCGCCTCTGCCCTTACGACAGCACCGTCCTACACCGGGCGCTTCGCAACAGCTGCTTTACGACGCGCATTCACACCACCAATGACAACCGGTAGCACGGAAATTGCAATGACCAGCAACATGATCTTGTCGATGGAACTGGTGATTCCCGGAATGTTGCCCAGCAGCACACCAACAGCGACCATACTGGCGACCCAGCCAATCGCGCCGGTGACATTCCAGCCGATGAACTTTCCGTAGGGCATATTCGCAGTGCCCGCCGCCAGCGGAACGTAGGTGCGCACAATGGGAACAAATCGCCCCAGCACCAACGACAGTGGTCCGTACTTGGCAAAGAACTTCTCGGCCGCTTCCAGCCGATTAGTTCGGAGCACCTTGGCATTGTCGCTGAACAGTTTGCGGCCGAAGGAGTGGCCTAAGAAGTAACCGACTTGATCACCCAGCACCGCGGCAATAATACCGATAACCAGCACCTGCCAGGTGTGGACATCTAGCTCTGACCTTAAGACGGCAGCAGTGACCAACAGCGAGTCACCGGGCAGAAAAGGAAAGAGCACACCGGACTCAATAAAGATGATGAGTCCAAGCCCCGCAAGCACCCAAGGGCCAAACCCCTGGAGTAGAGCTTCGGGGTCTCCGATACCGGAGAGGAATCCAGAAAAATCCATAACGGCAATCTTTTCAGCAACAACTATCGATTCTGCTGAGCTAATTAGAGTATTTTGCTGAGAGTTTTTCTGGGTACTGTGTTTTAATCGCGCCCCTGATAGTCAAATACCGGCAGCGACCAGCCACGCCAAAGCGCCGCTAGTCGAATGAACAGTGCGGACAGCACCGCACAGATGATGTTGATGTTCTCGTGCAGGCCAACCATGTCGAGCACGTAGTAAAGCGTCGCCGCGACGACTGCGATGGAGGCATAGAGCTCCTTTTGAAACACCAGCGGGACGCGGTCACACATCAGGTCGCGGAGCACACCTCCAAACGCACCGGTAAGAACGGCGCCGACAATAGCGATGATGACGCCGTGCCCCATTTCCATGGCCACGCGGGCACCAATGATGGAAAACGCCGACAAACCGATTGCGTCAGCGACCAAGAACACGACCCGGAAGTGCTTCATCAGGAAGTCGGCCAACAGCACCGTGATCAGTGCTGCACCGACAATAACCAGCAAATATTGTGGGCTTGCAACCCACACCAACGGATAGTGACCGAGAATGACATCGCGCAGGGTACCGCCGCCGATAGCAGTCATGCACGCAATTGTTGAAACTCCAAAGAGATCCATGCGCATTCGACCGGCCGCTAGTGCGCCGGTGACGCCTTCGGCCGTAATTCCGATGACCCAGAGGATGTGGAGCAGCATGATAAGAAATATAAAGGACTTCGCCCGAATCGGTAGAACTATAGGCTAATATCCCGCAATCTTCGCCCCCTCGGCTCGGCCCGCTTCATTGCTTCCCGGCTAGCCCTAATCGCGAATCTCCAGCACCGGAATCGAGCGGCGAATCCGCTCCACCTCCGCTATATCCACATCGGCCACAAGCAACTGCGGGTCGTAGCCCGCCGAGGCAATGACTCCGCCGTCCGCATTGACCAACATGGAGTGCCCCGCGCCGGTCGGCCCCTCATCTTTCCCCGCGGCCTTCGCCCCACCAGGCCGGGCTGCATCGACTGCCGCAATCACACAAGTGCTATCCAGTGCGCGTGCCGACACCAGCGTCTGCCACTGCCTTACCTTGCCCGGGCCATCATTCCACGATGCAGGCAGCGCGATGACCTCTGCGCCCAGGTTGGCCAGTTGAATGAATTGCTCCGGGAACCTGATGTCAAAGCATGTCGCAAGACCGAGGGCGACCGACGATCCGTCGGCAAGCGGGACATCACAGACCACGTGCGCGTTGCCCGGCGCGACAGTATCCGATTCGCGAAACCCAAAAGCGTCGAAGAGGTGGAGTTTGTCGTAGAACTCGACACCGGGGCCGTCCTCATCACGCCAAGCCAGAAGCAGCGAATTGAAGACGCGGTGCATCGTCTTACCGTCGCGCTCCACTTCATCTGCCGGCCGGAACATGCCGACCACCACGCTGATTCCGGCATCGTGAGCGGCCTGCGAGACCTCCGCTACGAACCTATCGCTGCTGGACTCCGCCACGACATCCAGGCGACCGGAATTGAACGCCTTCATCGTGGCCTCGGGGAAAACCACCAAATCGGCGTTGTCCTGTGCTGCCCGCGCGATAGTCACCTTCACCGCGTCCAGATTCTCTTCAACCGACGCTGACAATTCCAACTGAGCCAATGCAATACGCATGCCTAAATGCTACCGACTACCCCGGATTGACCGCCCTGAAGTTATCCACAGCGCGGCTTCCTGCGTTGCTTCCGCTCAGAGTTATCCACAGTTCGCTGAAGATGGTCTTCCGCTGCCTTTCGCCACCCAGCAGAATCAAAAACATGGCCGAACACATCACAGTCAACCCAGCTCAACTATCCGCCTTAAGCCGTTCCTACCAGCAGATTTCCACTCGTATTGATGGTCTTTCCACCATCGTCGCAGCTGCCCCGGGAAGCGCCGAGCTCACCTCTGCCCTGCCCGGCTCACGGATCGTCCCCGCTGCCTCCACTACCTGTGGGAAGTGGTCGGAATCATTGCTTGCTGCGTGCACAAACATCGACGTTATTGCGCAGGCTGCCGATGCCCTCGCTGTCAGCGCTCTCGCGCACGAGCATGACCAGTCCGCCGCCTTGGAAAAGCTGTCATGGTCACGGTAGGCGAAGCGCTGCTGTGGCGTGTGGATTCGCTGGAGACGCTTGCCCGGGCACTGCGTTCCGGGGCGCGCGCCCTCGCCGATTCCGCCGACAGTTCCCAGGCCGCACTCAACGCGCTCTCAGAGGACGACTTCGCCGGCGACAACCGCAGCGCCGCCGAGGTTTCTGTCACCCACAGCTCCACGCGTCTGCGCCGGAGCAGCGTCGCGCTCGAACGTCTCGCCGCCTGCTGCAGCGACACCGCCGCCATGCTTAACGACGTCATCCGCGAACTTACCGCCGCGGTAAACCAGGCAACCAACCTGGGGTTTCAGGTGAACCTGGTTTCTGGTGCGGTGACTCCGCCGGAGGGCATGCTGTCTGCGATTGCGCGCAGCCTCGTTCATCCCAAAATTCCTTCCGGGCCTTTCACCATGGCCGAATGGCGTGCAACCTCGCAGCTTCGGATTCAGTCGGCTTTGGCTGAACTCAACCGACTCGATGAGAAGGCGGCGGGCGCAATATCAGCTCTTTCACCACTGGTGGCAAGCGAAGTTAGCGGCTCGGGTAGATTGCAGCCATCACAGGCTGGCAGTGGTACTGGCAACCCTGCTGACAGAGGGCTTGACGGTGGTTGGGACTTGGAAGTTGGGAGCGGATTGACTGGGGCGTATTCGAGTAGACCGCTATCGGAGATAGACGCTGCCATGTCCGCTCGCGCCCGGGCTTTGGGGCTGCCTCCTGGACAACTATTGGAGTCCTCGCCTGGACATTCTGCGATTGCGTTCGGTGACGTTGAGCGAGCATCGACTGTGATTACTCTCGTCCCCGGCACCAGCTCTAGCGCGGAGGACGCTAGCAGGCAGTTCGAGCGCGTAGCCGCGACCTTCCACGCCGCCGGTGAAGATCCGGAGGATGTGGCGGTGGTGTTGTTTTCCTATGACGCGCCGCCCGACCTCCGTGAGGCCATACGCACCGAGTATCACAATTTTGCCGCTGAGCGCCTGCAGCACTTGCAAGCTGGTTTGATTGAGCGTTCCGGTGGCGTCGATAGTGGTGACACTGCGATCGCCGGTGGCCTTACTAGCCACGGCACGTCTTCTACTCAGCGGCACGTTGTCGCCGGCTATAGCTATGGGGCGACGGTGGTCTCGCAGGCTTCCCTTGGTAGTGGCCTCTACGCGGATAGGGTGCTGCTCATAGCTCCGCCAGGCGTTGGCCCCGGACTGGAGCGCGCAAACGACATGAAACTACTCAAGCCGGACGGCACAGTCCGACCCGAAAATGAGAATAGCCACCGTGTGGCAGTGGCGACGTCCCCGATGGACCCCATTCGTATTCCTGCCGAACTGGGGATTCATGGGAAAAACCCAGCGGATAAGGATTTCGGCGCGTACACACTCAACCTGAGTGAGCATGGCCTGTCCATGCGAGATTTGACCGATTTCATGGTCACTCCCGTGCAGGATATTCCTCAAAAGTATCGGCACGTTCAGGGCAACCCGCACATCGAACACTACTTTGACGACGAAGTTTTCACCCGCGAGACCAACCGGTGGCTAACTGACAGCTGACCGGCGTCTCAGATCGGCGGTTGCGAATCCACGGCCCAAATTAACAAGCCAAAAGAAAACGGACTAACCAGGCGACGCTGGTTAGTCCGTTCACTCAGCCGTGTGGGATTACCTTTCCCCACCGCGGTTGTCTTTGTGCCGGCGTCGTGTGCGCGGCTCCCACATCACCACTGCCGTAGAGCGTGGGACGTGAACCAGTTCGCCTCGCGAACGACGAGCCTGTGCCTTTGCTTGATAGAGCTGCTCTCGCAGTTCTGCATTTTCCTGCTCAAGCGAATCCACCCGCTCAGTCAGGTCGATGATGGCCTTAATACCGGCCAGGTTGACGCCGTCTTCCTGACTCAGACGCTGAATCTCACGCAGCAGCGCCACATCGCGTTTGGTGTAGCGCCGACCTCCGCCGGAGGTTCGCTGCGGAGTTACCAACCCGAGTCGGTCATAATTACGCAGCGTCTGCGCATGCATGCCCGCGAGATTCGCGGCTACGGATATGACATAGACCTCAGTGTTGTCGGACATTATTTCGCACCTGCCCAACCCTCACGAGGATTGAACCCACTGGCACGTTCCGCTTCGACGTAGGAACGCAATGCCGAAGTGGCATTGTCGTCCAAATTGGTCGGCACCTTCACACGCACGGTTACCAACAGGTCACCCGGAGTGCCATTGCGCTTCGGGATTCCTCGACCGCGCACACGCAGTGTTCGGCCATCGGCTGTGCCAGCCGGGACACGCACGCGAATCTTGTCACCCAACGTCGGCACAGTAATAGTGCCGCCGAGCGCGAGCTCGCCGAAGCTCACGGGCACCGTGACCTCAAGGTCGTTGCCGCTGCGGGTGAACACTTCATCCGGGCGAACATGGACGGTGACAAAGAGGTCACCGGCCGGACGCCCCCGCAGTCCCGCTTCACCTTGGCCCGCAAGACGGACCTTCTGGCCGTCCACCACACCAGCGGGGACGCGAACGGTGATGGTACGACGGCGGGTGGTCACACCGGTGCCGTTACACTGCGAGCAAGGGTTCTCGATGCGAGTGCCCTGGCCACCACAGTCAGCACACGGACTGGAGAAGCCGAAGGCCCCCTTTTGCTCCTTGACATATCCCGAACCATGACAGGTGGTACACGTCACCGGTGAGGTTCCCGGCGCTGCACCCGAACCATTGCAGTTCGTGCATGGCGACGGGTTGGTGAGCTGCAGCGGGATGGTGACACCTTGGGCAGCCTCGCGGAAATCGAGCGTAATCTCTGTCTCCACATCCGCACCACGGCGGGCCTTCTGCCGCCCGGCAGCACCAGCGCCACCATTGCGGTTTACGAAGCCGCCCAGGAAATCACCTAGGCCACCTGCACCACCAGCATTGCCACCGAATCCGGCACCTCCGCCGAAGAGATCCGACACGTCGAAGTCGAATCCACGTGCACCGGCAGCACCGGCTCCGCCGGCACCTGCGGCACCGGGGAATCGGAAACCACCTGCGAGAGCTGCACGCAGCTCATCGTATTCGCGGCGCTTGTCCTCGTCACCGACCACCGAGTATGCCTCGGAGATTCGCTTGAACTTATCTTCAGCGGCCTTGTTACCCGGGTTCTTATCCGGGTGGTTCTCCCGGGCTAACTTGCGGTAGGCCTTTTTAATCTCGTCGAGTGACGCAGACTTAGAGACGCCCAAGTCAGCGTAATAGTCCTTATCTGCCCATTCCCGTTGAGTCATGGTGCATCTCCTCCTTTCAGAAAAACTAATTCAAAGAAATCTGCGTCACTTGTGTCTCCGCTACTGCGGATCGCCGATGATTACCATCGCCGTACGAATGACACGGTCATTAATTCGGTAGCCCTTGCGCAGCACATTGGCTAGAACCTTGTCATCCCCTTCGGAGAGATCCTGGACAGCCTCGTGGATGTCCGGGTTGAACTCCTCTCCTGCGGCACCAAATTCCTCAACACCCTGTGCGGTCAGCACGCCACGGAATTTATCCGCGAAAGCCTTCAGCGGGGTGCCGTCTGCCAAGTCGCCGTGCTCTTCAGCCCGGTCGAGGTCATCAGCCAAAACCAGCAGTTCTCCAGCCAGCTTTGCCTTCGCCTGTACGCGCTCGGCTTCACGGTCTCGGTCAACTCGACGACGGTAGTTTGCGAACTCCGCCGACAGGCGCTGCAGGTCCTCCGTGCGCTCATCCAACTCACGCTGGATGGCTGCAACTGGGTCTGCAGCTTCCTCCGCGGCGGTGTCGCCGGCGGCACCTTCGGTCGCCGGCTCCACGTCGTCGTCAAGCTTGGCCTGCTCGAAGACCTCGTTGACCTGATCGGCCAGGTTGGCCGGCTCCTCCGGGGTGGGCTGGTTTCCCTGATCCTGGTCAGTCATTCTTACTTGTCCTTCTCGTCCTCGTCGACGACCTCGGCGTCAACGACGTTGTCGTCAGCGTCAGCGGCCTCAGCGCCCTCGGCTGCGGTTGCACCCTCAGCTGCCTGAGCCTCGTAGATAGCCTTACCCATCTCCTGGCTCTCGGTGGACAGCTTCTCGACGGCGGACTTGATGGCCTCGATGTCGGAGCCCTTCAGAGCCTCGTCGACTTCCTTGGCGGCCTCTTCAACGCGGTCGCGGATGTCCTGGGAAACCTTGTCCTCGTTCTCCGATGCGAACTTGCGGGTCTGGTAAGCCATGGACTCAGCCGAGTTGCGGACTTCCTGCTCCTCGCGGCGCTTCTTGTCCTCGTCAGCGTGCTTCTCAGCGTCCTTGATCATCTGGTCGATCTCCTCCTTGGAGAGGCCGGAGCCGTCCTGGATGGTGATCGTGTTTTCCTTACCAGTGCCCTTGTCCTTAGCGGTGACGTGGACAATGCCGTTGGCGTCGATGTCGAAGGTGACCTCAATCTGAGGGACACCACGCGGTGCCGGAGCGATTCCGCCCAGCTCGAACGAGCCCAGCAGCTTGTTGGCAGCAGCCATCTCGCGCTCACCCTGGAAGACCTGAATCTGGACGCTCGGCTGGTTGTCTTCAGCAGTGGTGAAGGTCTCCGAACGCTTGGTCGGGATTGTGGTGTTGCGCTCGATCAGCTTGGTCATGACACCGCCCTTGGTCTCAATACCCAGCGACAGCGGGGTGACGTCGAGCAGCAGCACGTCCTTGACCTCACCGCGCAGAACGCCGGCCTGCAGAGCAGCACCAACTGCGACAACCTCGTCCGGGTTAACGCCCTTGTTCGGCTCACGACCACCGGTCAGTTCCTTGACCAGCTCAGAGACTGCCGGCATACGGGTGGAACCACCGACCAGCACGACGTGGTCAATGTCGGAAACCGGAACATCAGCGTCAGCAATGACCTGCTGGAACGGCTTACGAGTGCGGTCAAGCAAATCAGAGGTGATGCGCTGGAACTCAGTACGGGACAGGGTCTCGTCCAGGAACAGCGGGTTCTTGTCAGCATCAACGGTGATGTACGGCAGGTTGATAGATGCCTGCTGCGAGGAGGACAGCTCAATCTTGGCCTTCTCAGCAGCCTCACGCAGACGCTGCAGAGCCATCTTGTCCTTGGTCAGGTCAATGCCGTTGCTGGACTGGAACTTCTCAACCAACCAGTCAACGATGCGCTGATCCCAGTCATCGCCACCGAGCTTGTTGTCACCCGCAGTTGCGCGAACCTCAACAACACCGTCGCCAATCTCCAGCAGGGAGACGTCGAAGGTACCGCCACCGAGGTCGAAGACCAGAATGGTCTGCTCCTTGTCGGACTTCTCCAGACCGTAAGCAAGTGCAGCAGCAGTCGGCTCATTGACAATGCGCAGGACGTTCAGGCCAGCAATCTGACCTGCTTCCTTGGTTGCCTGACGCTCAGCGTCGTTGAAGTAAGCCGGAACGGTAATAACCGCATCAGTGACGTCGTCACCCAGGTAAGACTCAGCGTCGCGCTTCAGCTTCATCAGCGTACGAGCGGAAATCTCCTGCGGAGTGTACTTCTTGTCATCGATCTCGATGCTCCAGTCAGTACCCATGTGGCGCTTGACCGAACGAATAGTGCGATCAACGTTAGTGACAGCCTGGTTCTTAGCGGACTGGCCAACCAGGACCTCACCATTCTTTGCAAATGCAACCACCGACGGAGTGGTGCGCGAACCCTCAGCGTTCGCAATCACCTGAGCCTCGCCGCCCTCGAGGACGGAGACACAGGAGTTCGTCGTACCCAAGTCAATACCAACAGCGCGTCCCATGATGAACACCTTTCTAGAAGAGTAAAAGAATTGCCCTTAAGTCTTACGCGCTCAAGTCTGCATTGCCGTAGAAAATCTGTCAAGCAAACTTGAGTGTGTCCGACTCAATGTTTGTCATGCTGTGCAACGGACTATGGGGCAAAGTTATTCCCACCCAACTCAACTTTTCTAGAAAAACCTCCATCACCCCAGGTCAACTCGATAAAAGATTTTTGTAAAACTATGTTCTAAAGCTACTCGCGGTAGCCGACAGCGCAATTTTCTATACAAAATCCTGTCTTCGGCCTCCAGGGGGAATTTCTTAGCACTAGCCCTGGGAACTTTCCTGCAAAGCGAACCGACTAATCCCCTGACGTGTTTTGCAGCCACCGGCTCATCAACAGGCCATGCCCTTTGTTACCCCCCCCCCATGACCTGCCACCGAATCAGCCCTGGCGGCTCCACTGATACATGTCTAACTTCTCCCCACTTACGGGGCGATTGAGCCAAGAATTCATCCCACTTTTTAGGAGTTTTTCGTGCCTCAGAATGCACAGCGACACCATTTCCCCTTTTTCCGTGGGCTCGCAGTAGCGTCGGCAAGCGCCGCACTAACCCTCGCCTTCCCTGCCATTGCATCCGCACATGTGCATGCAACCCCGTCGTCTGCCCCGATTGGCGGCTACGCAGATCTGGCTTTCGGGGTCGGCCATGGCTGCGACGGTTCGCCGACGACGAAGGTCGAGTTCACCATCCCGGAGGAGTTCGAAAAGGTTACGCCGAACATGAACGCGAACTGGGATGTCACGAAGGAGTCGACCGGCTCTGGCGAGAATGAAAAGGTGCAGAAGGTCATCTACACCGCAAAGACTCCACTGCCGTCGGACCTGAAGGATTCTCTGACGCTCAGCGTGAAGGTGGCTGATAATGCAAAGCCGTCGACGGTTGAGGTGCCGACGCTGCAAACCTGTGAAAAGGGTTCGATGAACTGGGCTGAAAAGGACCACGATAGCGATTACCCGGTTCCAACCGTGGAGCTGATTGAGAAGTCGGCAGACGATGAACATAGCCACGGTCACGACCACAGCCACAGTCATGGCCACGGCAATAATCACGGCACCGACGAGACAGAGCACAGCGATAACCACTCGGATGACATCGAGCATTCCGCAGCTGCCACCAGCGAGGATTCCAGCAGCACGCTTGGCGGCTGGGGCCTGGGACTCGGCCTCGTGGGCGCGCTCACCGGTATTGCCGCATTGGTAGTTTCACTGCGCAAGCGAGGCTAAATCGCTTTGACGTTCCTTGAAGAGCTTTCCTGCTTTCACCGACACGGACGAACCATTGAATTTTTGAAACGGTTTTTCTAAGCGAATAAGGATTCAAGGGTCTGGTTTCCGATAGTTAATTGGAACCAGGCCCTTTCATCATTCCGCGACCAAACACCCTCTGCTAGAAAGCTACCGGCCCTCCGGTCCAACCCATGAGGAGCAGCTCAACCTAGCGGGCGAGTCACTGGAGAATGGTCAAATTAAACTGCTTAATCAACGGAGATAGAGCTGCGGCACCATTTGAAATTGCGTCATGAGGGAAGCCGTAACTTGTCATCCCCACTGCATAAATCCGGTTTGGGTCTTCTGGATCCACAGCCCAAACTGCCCCGCCAGAATCGCCATGGTCCGAAATATTTCCGAAGCCGAACATGTAGCTCCCCACAGTCTCTTTGTAGGGGCCACATGAAAGCCCACTACGGTACCCAAGACGGCAAACGCGAGGTTGTTCTTGCTCAAGCCATTGAGGACTTGCCCAGCCCGCTAACTCCGCACCCTTGAGCATGGGAGTGCCGTGAACATACTTAGGGTCAACAGTCAACTCAATCAATGCATGATCTGTCGGATTGTTCTTAGCCTCCAGATCGAGCGAACTCCAGACAAATTGTCCGACTTTATAGAACTTCCCTTTTTCATCCTCTACGTATACGTTGTCTCCCTTGTTCCCGCAGTGCCCAGCACTTGTAATGTAGTGTCGCCGGGGTTCATCCTTGTTGTACACCCACCACGCAAAAGAACAAGATGAAGTCGAATCATCAGCACCCTTCACAAGAAAGCGAGCTCCCGGCGCAATAAGCGCTGAGTTTTCGAGGAACTCCCATCCTTGACTATTGCGGTAGATTTTCTCATTCTCTGGATTACTAGGCTCCAGCTTGGTCGAACCATCACCCATCCCCTCAACATCGGTGCCCGATTCCGCTGTACCGGTGTCTGATTTATCGGCACTATCACCGGGTTTTTCCATCCCCGAACTGGGCGCACTAGTCGAAGATTGGCTGTCATCGCCCTGAGACTGCTCTGCATTTTCTCCCTGCGAAGTTGATGTTGCAGAGCTTTCTCCGACCCCCATAGCGTTTTTCAAAGAATCTGCATCACATGCAGTCAGCCCCACTGCCAGCAAAGCCGCAATTGTTGAAGCCCAAACTCGTTGCTTGAATGACTTACCCCTCTTACCGTTTCCCTCGGTGACCAAACCGACACTCGATGATGTAAGCGAGCGTGTCTCCATTTCCGGATTCATATCAATACTCCTGTGGCGCTTAGTCATTTCACTCGATGGACCCCACATATGCCCGCGGATGCAAACTTTTGCGTAGGTTTTCGGTCATCTGATGAGCTTTTGTCGCGATTGGACTGTTAGCTTCGTCGTAAGTATAAGAAGAAACCTTCCATTTGGCATCAAAAGGTGAATGAGTTTTCGGCACTTTCTTATAACGTCGTTACTCCAGCTCCGCCCATAAGACGCCACAAAAAGATTCCCGACCACGCTGACCTATCCTGCCGCCGCTGTCCCATCCAGGAAAACACCGATGTAATCGCCGTAAAGCTCCACCCGAATCTGGTCTCACGGGTAACCTCGCTTACAACCTGATTTCTATTACCGCTTTGGAGACACGAATATGTCCGATTACGAAAACATCCTCACCGAAACCCGAGGTCGCGTCGGTATTATTACCCTGAACCGTCCGAAGGCGCTGAACGCCCTCAACCACAAGACCATGGAAGAGATCGGCGCAGCAGCCACCGCTTTCGACAACGATGCAGGCATTGGCGCGATTATCATCACCGGCTCGGAGAAGGCGTTTGCTGCAGGTGCGGACATTAAGGAGATGGCGGACAAGTCCGGCACCGAGATGTACGTCTCTGACTGGTTCGCACGTTGGGATGTCCTGACTTCCGTCCGCACTCCAGTTATCGCCGCCGTCAACGGCTACGCACTGGGCGGTGGCTGCGAGGTCGCCATGATGGCGGACTTCATCATCGCTGGCGCTAAAGCCAAGTTCGGCCAGCCTGAGGTTAACCTCGGCATCTCTCCGGGTATGGGCGGCTCGCAGCGCCTCACTCGCGCGATCGGCAAGGCCAAGGCCATGGAGATGTGCCTGACCGGGCGCATGATGGGTGCCGAGGAGGCCGAGTCCGCAGGTCTCGTCGCCCGTATCGTCGAGCCGGAAGCGCTTCTCGACGAAGCCCTGAAGGTCGCCGACACCATTGCGTCGAAGTCGCTGGTTGCCACTACCCAGATTAAGGAACAGATCAACCAGGCCTACGAAATGACGCTGTCGCAGGGACTGCTCTTTGAGCGCCGTACCTTCCACTCCCTGTTCTCCTCCAACGACCAGAAGGAAGGCATGGCCGCGTTCTCCGAGAAGCGCAAGGCGAACTTCACTAATTCCTAAGAGTGCGCGGGGGCGCGGGGGCGCAGGCGTGTGCGTGCAGGAAGTGCGGGGTGCGGGACGTGTGCGCGGTAAATGTCGGCGCGAACGCCCACCAGCGCACCACACGCACGTTTTTGCCAGCTTTTTGTAGGAAGTAGCGCCGAATTCGCGGTTACTTCCTACAAAAAGCTGGCAAAAACATTTCAAGGGGGGGGGGAGGCAAGGCCGCACCGGGGCCAAGACCGCCCAGGGAGGGGCCGACGCTGACCGCCGACCTCCCGCCTACCGCCCTACCCCTTCAGACCGGGGAAGTCAGTGTCCGCGTACTCGGTCGAGGCCTTGGACTCGCCGCCATCACTGGCGTGGATCTCACCTTCGCGTTTACGCAGGTCAACACGGCGAATTTTGCCGGACACCGTCTTCGGCAGTTCGTAGAACTCAAGGCGGCGAATCCTCTTGTACGGCGCCAGATTGTCGTGGCAGTACTTGAGGATCGACTCCGCCACCTCAGCGGACGGCTCGGCGGACGCCACCAACCCCTGGGAGGCCACCGGAACCAACTCCGCAGAGTCCGTAACAACGGCGGACCTCGCCAAGCGATCCCCAGGGGCCCACATCGCCAAGACGCTAAACCACGTCTCCTATGAAGAACTGATTAGCGACTACCGAACCCCGGAAGAGATCGCCGAGGGCGCACCGCGCCGAGCAATCGCGGTCATGTCGACTGACCCGGCGGCCCTCGAGGCCGCACGAGCAACAGTCGAAGCCTTCGGATTTGAACCCGTGCCCGTTGACGTGAGCGTCGGCAAGCGATTTAGGCCCGACGGCGACCTTTTCGGAGTGTGGCTATCTGCAGATCAGATGAGGCAGGCGGTCGAGGAATAGAAGCGCCAACTAACTCCTGGGGCTAGTAGCGAATGGCCATGCGACCATCGATCTTGCCCTGGCGCATCAGCTCGAAGACGTCATTAATCTCATGCAGCGAGCACTCCTTAACGGTCGGCTTGACCAGCCCGCGGGCGTAGAAGTCGAGAGCCTCGGCCATATCCTGGCGCGTGCCGACAAGTGAACCACGAATAGTGAGATTGCGGAAGACAATGTCGAACACACTCGCCGGGAACTCCCCCGGCGGAAGGCCATTGAAGACAATGGTTCCATCGCGGCGCGCCATACCAAGAGCCTGGCCGAACGCATCCCTATGGACAGCAGTGACCAGAATGCCGTGAGCTCCACCATCGGTATAGGCCTGAACCGCCTGGACCGGATCCTCATCCTTGGCGTTTACCACGAACTCGGCACCCCACTCCTTTGCGTGGTCGAGTTTGTCTTCCGCGATATCCACGGCGATTACACGCATACCCATCGCCTTGGCGTACTGGATCGCCAAATGCCCCAATCCACCGACGCCGGAGACCACCATAAACTGACCCGGCTTCGTTTCGGAAACCTTGAGGCCCTTATATACAGTCACGCCGGCGCAGAGAATCGGCGCAGCCTCCAGGTAGTCCACGCCCTCCGGTATGCGAGCGGCATACCGCGTGTCGACCAGCATGTACTCGCCAAAGGAACCGTCCTGGGTATAGCCGCCATACTCGGCGTCGTTGCACTGAGTCTCACGACCGGTCCGGCAGTACTCACAGTCGCCACACGCGGACCACAGCCATGCATTGCCGACAATGTCACCCACGCTGACCGAATGCTTTCCAGGACCGAGCTCGATCACCTCACCGATTCCCTCATGCCCCGGAATGAAGGGCGGCTCCGGCTTCACCGGCCAGTCCCCCTCTGTCGCATGCAAGTCAGTGTGGCAGACGCCGGAGGCAATCAATTTCACGAGCGCCTGATTCAGCCCCGGCTTTGGCAGATCGACGTCGCGAACATTGAGGTTTGGCCCGAATTCATCAACAACTGCGGCAGTGAACTGGGAGGACTGCCCAGAACGGACACGGTCTGGCTGCACGGAGGTCATAATCAATCAACTCCTTGACTGGTCGGAAAACAACTGACGTGCAACCCCACGCTTTTTAAAAACGGTTTGCATTAGTATATTTCGTTTCGTTTGTAAAACTGTGGGGCGCAAAAGTCAGCATACAGTGACGCACGCCACACTGTAAACCCTTATTTTTCTAATGAAACATATTTAGAGCATGATCAGCGGACGGAATTAAGAAACCCATTCGTTGCGAAAATCGCCGAAAACGCGCAGGTTACACCGCATAGCCATGATTTCAGCACTAATTACGGCGTTAGTTATGTACACGTCCTTGGCTCGTGATACAACTCACAAGAGAACTATTTTCACTCAGCCATCACCCTGGCTGAGCCAGCCTAGAAGGAACATTATGAGCGTGCTCAACCTCGCCGCAGCGACGGCTGACACGGCGATTCCGGAATCTACCGGATTCACCGTCGCAGTCGGCGTTATTGGCGTCCTGTTGTCCCTGCCCTGCTGGTTCATCTTTATCAAGGGATTCACCCATATGGTGAAGACCATCATGGTGGGCCAAAAGACATACGGTCACACCGGTGAATGGGGAACCCGTATTTGGACCATGATCCGAGAGATCGTCGGTCACACCAAGATGGCCAAGAAGCCCGGCGTTGCTGTGGCTCACTGGTTCGTCATGGTGGGCTTCCTCCTCGGCTCCCTGGTGTGGTTCGAGGCTTACATTCAGACCTTTTGGCCAGCCGGTGGTTGGCCAATCCTCAGGAATCTGACAGCCTGGCACTTCATCGACGAACTGCTCGGCCTGGGCACCACCCTGGGTATCCTGGCACTGATTCTCGTCCGCCAGACCAACCTGGGCAAGGAACGCCTGAGCCGCTTCTACGGCTCCAACGCCAAGGCTGCCTACTTCGTTGAGGCTGTCGTCCTCATCGAGGGCCTGGGCATGATGTTCGTCAAGGCCGCCAAGCTGGCTACCTACGGCAACCACGGTCACACTGGCGCCGAGGTCTGGAACTGGGCGAACTTCGTCACCGGCGGTATCGCACAGGTTCTACCGGCCTCCGAAGTCATGGTGTCCATCTTCGCGCTGATTAAGCTGCTGTCCGGTATGGTCTGGCTCTTCGTTGTTGGCCGCAACCTGACTTGGGGTGTCGCATGGCACCGCTTCCTGGCATTCGCCAACATCCTGCTCAAGCGCAACGCTGATGGCTACAACGCCCTCGCTGGTGCTAAGCCGATGACCTCTAACGGCGAGATTTTGAACCTGGAAGAGGCTGACCCAGAAGTTGACTCCATGGGTACCGGTGTGGTCACCGACCACTCCTGGAAGGCTCTGCTGGACTTCACCTCTTGTACTGAGTGTGGTCGCTGCCAGGAGCAGTGCCCGGCATGGAACACTTCCAAGCCACTGTCCCCGAAGCTGCTGGTTAACCAGCTGCGTGACCACGCTTACGCTTCTGCCCCGTACCTGCTGGCTGGCGAGACCATCGAAACCGCTCGCGAGGGCGAAGGCGCTGGCGCAGCACTCCTGACCAAGCCGCTGGTTGGCGACGGCGATGAGGGCATCATCGACCAGGACGTCCTGTGGTCCTGCACCAACTGTGGTGCCTGTGTTGAGCAGTGCCCGGTTGACATTGAGCACATCGACCACATCGTCGATATGCGCCGCTACCAGGTTCTGGTTGAGTCGGACTTCCCGACCGAGCTGGCTGGCCTGTTCAAGAACCTCGAGACCAAGGGCAACCCGTGGGGCCAGAACGCTTCCACTCGTGCCGACTGGATTAACGAGGTCCGCAAGGAAGGCATCGTCGTCCCGATTTGGGGCGAAGATGTCGAGAGCTTCGACGACACCGAGTACCTGTTCTGGGTCGGTTGTGCCGGTGCGTACGACGACAATGCGAAGAAGACCACCAAGGCTGTTGCAGAAATGCTTTACACCGCCGGTGTGAAGTACGCTGTGCTCTCCCAGGCTGAGGGTTGTACTGGCGATTCCGCTCGCCGCGCCGGTAACGAGTTCCTCTTCCAGATGCTGGCTGAGCAGAACATCGAACAGCTCGATGAGGTCTTCGACGGTGTCCCGCCGAAGCAGCGCAAGATTGTCGTCACCTGTGCGCACTGCTTCAACACCTTCAAGAACGAGTACCCAGAGCTGGGCGGACAGTACGAAGTTGTCCACCACACCCAGCTGCTAAATAAGCTGGTTCGCGCTAACCGCCTCCAGCCGGTTGCTTCCGGCCAGGGCCGCCAGGTCACCTACCACGACCCGTGCTTCCTGGGTCGCCACAACAAGGTCTTCGAGGCTCCGCGTGAGCTGATTGGTGCATCCGGCGCTAACCTCGTCGAGATGCCGCGTAACAAGAACACCGGCTTCTGCTGTGGTGCAGGTGGCGCGCGCATGTGGATGGAAGAGACCATCGGCCAGCGCATCAACGTCAACCGCACCGAAGAGGCTGTCGGCACTGGCGCTGAGGCAATTGCCATCGGCTGCCCGTTCTGTAAGACGATGATGAATGACGGTGTCAACAACGTCATCGAGGACGACGAGAAGAAGCCGGAAGTCCTGGACATCGCCCAGATGCTCCGCGACTCTGTGAAGGTCGACGGCGAGCTGCCACAGGCACGTGAGCCGGAGTGGATTGAGCAGCCAGAGCGTGGCTGGGTCGATCCGAAGAAGGCTGAAGAGGAAGAGCGTCAGCGCCTCGAGGAAGAGGAAGCTAAGCGCAAGAAGGCCGAGGCTGCCGAGAAGAAGAAGGCAGAAAAGACTGCCGCTGCCGGCGCTGGTGCCGCAGCTGCTGGTGCTACTGCAGGCGCTGCTGCCAAGGGTGGCGCTCCGACTCCGGGTGGTGCCAAGAAGGGTGCTCCAGCTCCAGGTGGCGCACCGACTCCGGGTGGTGCCAAGAAGGGTGCTCCAGCTCCAGGTGGCGCACCGAAGCCAGGCGGGGCAAAGGCCGGCGCACCGACCCCGGGTGGCGCCAAGAAGGGCGCTCCAGCCCCAGGTGGCGCTCCAAAGCCTGGCGGCGCTAAGGCCGGCGCACCGACCCCGGGTGGCGCCAAGAAGGGTGCTCCAGCTCCGGGCGGCGCTCCGAAGCCAGGCGGAGCAAAGGCCGGTGCCCCGGTTCCAGGCGGCGCTAAGAAGGGCGCTCCAGTTCCGGGCGGCGCCAAGGCCGCTAAGCCGGCCGCGCAGGCAGAGCCAGCAGCTGCAGAAACCGAAGCTCCGACTGAGGCTCCGAAGGCAACGAAGGGCGCTCCGATTCCGGGTGGCGCACGCAAGGGTGCTCCGGTTCCGGGTGGTGCTAAGAAGGCAGCTCCGGCCGCGAAGCCGAAGGCCGAGGAAGCCGCTCCCGCAGAGGACACCGCTGCTGAAGTAGCGGCCACCGAGTCCGAGCAGCCAGCAGCTGAGCAGCCGAAGACCGCATCCGGTGCTCCGGTTCCGGGCGGCGCACGCAAGGGCGCTCCAATCCCGGGTGGCGCACGCAAGGCCAAGCCAGTCGCTAGCACCCCTGCCCCGGCAGCAGAGGAAACCGAAGCTCAGGAGGCTCCTGCTCAGCCAGAGGCAGAGCAGGCTCCGGCGCAGCCAGAGGTTACCGAACAGCAGTCGGCGGAAGATGCCACCTCCACCGAGCAGGCCACTGAGGCCCCAGCCGAGGAGACGCAGGCGCCGTCGGCAAGCGCTAAGAACCTTCCGCGCAACCAGCACGGAGTTCCGCTGCCAGGATCGGCGCGACGTAAGTAGCGCTCGCTAAGTAAGCAGGAATCCGCCCGAGAGGTTATTCTTCCCGGGCGGATTTTTGTGCTTTACGACGACCCCTGCGCCACGGCATTAATCATGCAAATGGCACTCTCGACCGCACTGACAATATATTGATTACTGCATATTGATTACTGCATCCCGTTAGAGATGACCGCATTGTGGTGTGGAAAGAGGTCTTGGCGTAGTGATTAAGAAATCGCTGTCACAGATAAGGGACTTTCTGAGGACTCCGGGGTCAGTGGAGATGGTCATTGCGCTGGTTCTCACGGCTCTCGATGCGCTAATTTTCCGCGAGAGCAACTCTGATCTGTTGTTGCCGACCATTATCGGTGGCCTTCAGGTCATTCTTGTTGCAGTGGCGACCTATCTGCCACTTTTTGCCATGGTGGTTGTCCCAGCGAATTTCTTGGCATTGACTTTCCTTCCCACAGAGCAGGCTCCAATGCAGATTTTCTGCGCGCTTCTCATCGTGGAAGTGATGCGTGCTAACAACAACAAGATGCCGGCGAGAATCACTGCGTTGCTCTTGTTGGTGATCTCAAACTACGACGTCAACACAAGTACTTTCGCACGTGACCATGTCGCGACCTTTGTGACAACACTGCTTTTTGTAATTGCCTACGCCATCGGCATGATGCGCAGTCGCTACAAAGAACAACGCCGGCGGGCAACGATTGAATCTAACCGCGCTCTGGAAGAGCAACGCCTTGAGTTGGCGACCGTACTGCACGACTCCACTGCCAAGTCCTTTACTCGCGTAACCATGCTGGCGCAGGCGCTCGCCATCGAGCGAGAAGGGACCGATGAAAAACTTGAAGAATCCCTGGAGGACATCGCAGAGACCTCCCGAGAAGGCCTGCTACAGCTTCGCCAGTTGCTTTCATTGCTGAAATCAGCTGACGACGAGAGTTCTTTGACCTCCGCTATCGGCCAGGATGAGCGAGTCCCCAGCATGAGCAGGGTGCTTCAACAGGCCAAGGATGAACTGCAGGAAGCTGGGTTTAACGTTTCGCTGGCCACGAAGATTGAAACCGAGCCCTCTTTGACGCAGATTTCAGAGGTTATCTCGCCGGCGCTGTCGGAGTTCTGCACGAACATTCAGAAGTACGGCGAACCGCAAACGAACGTTCACATTCTGGCGCTGAGCAACGAGGAAGATGGCTTCACGCTCGACATCAGCAATCAGATATCGAAGGCGCTACCGCATTTTCTGCCGCGGGCGATGCTCTCGAGCGGTTTGGGGCTTTCCTCACTGCATCGGCGAGTGCGACCATGGGACGGTTCCATCACGTCAGAACGAGAAGGAAATGTGTGGAATTGCAAACTCCACATGCCACCTACCAACCAGTAGGTTACGCTAGCGTAAGATTGGTGCAGTAGCTG
Source organism: Corynebacterium sp. c8Ua_99 (assembly GCF_039907185.1). Taxonomy (NCBI): domain Bacteria; kingdom Bacillati; phylum Actinomycetota; class Actinomycetes; order Mycobacteriales; family Corynebacteriaceae; genus Corynebacterium; species Corynebacterium sp. c8Ua_99. The sequence continues at coordinate 797 of NZ_JASBOG010000004.1, read as the reverse complement.
CCTGTGACGAAGATATCTCTCGAAAAGTCCTGGTTAGCGTAGTAATATCACACGATGACAGATATTGTTCGGTTTTTATAACTTCTATGAAAGGTTCGCGGATGTCTGACATTAAGGTTCTCATTGTCGATGACGACCCACTTGTACTCTCGACGCTGCGAACCTATTTCAAGAAGGCACCGCATATCACCGTGGTCGATGAAGCCAGCGATGGCCACGAGGCTCTCAACATTATTGCCCGTGGTGGCGTTGACGTAGTTTTGACCGATATTCATATGCCTAACATGGACGGCGTTGAGCTACTTGAGCGCATTAAGAAGGTGGAGAATCCACCGAAATTCATCGCTATCACCTCATTTGATACCGATGAAACAATGCTGAAAATCTTGAGTCTCGGCGGAAATGGCTACATTCTCAAAACTGCCCGCCCGGAATCCGTCATTGGCACCGTTGAAGATGTTTTCCAGGGCGGCACCGTCATCTCACCGATTTCTGCGACTCGGCTGATTAAAACCCTGCCGTCCCGCAACATTTCCTCATACAGGATCACTCAAGCCGAGCGAGAGGTTCTCGGCCTGATCTGCCGCGGTAAGTCAAACCACGACATCGCCAAGGAACTCGGCAAGTCGCCGGGCACTATCAAGAAGCACCTCTCCAGCATGTTCAATAAGTTTGGAGCTACCTCTCGCCTGGACCTGGCGCTGAAAGCAATAGACGCAGGCTTCCACCCGCCGGCATCCGCTGCCGCAGAATAACCAGGGGCTCTGAGATTTGGCCGGTTAGCGGCTCTGAATTGA
>NZ_JASBOG010000036.1:0-1044 GCF_039907185.1 Corynebacterium sp. c8Ua_99 | reverse complement strand
ATCAGCAGTAATGCTGAAAGTCAGACACACTTTTTGCTACTTAACCCGTATCTTGCCTGTATTTGCCCTCTGTGGCACCTACTTCTCCCGCTTGTGGTAGCCCATCCGTGGCTTGAAGCCCGCCGGGTGCTTAAGCTGCGCCACTGCATCGGCGACTATCAAGCGGAAGCGTGGCTTCATCGGTGGCATCTGTGAGATCTGGAACCATCCGACATCAGTGGATTCATCATCAGCGACATAGGGGACGTCGTCGCCAACAACACTGCAGCGCATGGAGATATCCAGATATGAGGAAACATCGCCGTTGAGGTGTTCGATAGGGCCAACGGCGCCAGTTCCAAGCAGGGCCTCAACTGTGACATCGAGTCCCGTTTCTTCCTTTACCTCTCGCACGGCGGCGTCGTGAGGCTGCTCGTCCGGGTCGATAATTCCGGTGACTGGGGTCCATTCACCATTATCGGAGCGACGAACCAGCAAGACCTCGGGCAAGGCGTACATCGGTGCATTCGGCGGAACATCGCGAATGACGATAGCCGTGACACCGGGGAGCCAGAGCGGAGCGTGGCCCACTTTTTCACGGAGCTGAACAATGAAATCCGGAATTGCCATAGTTGCGAGCTTATCTGAGTACTAGTAGCGTCCGCGGAAATAGTAAGAAACTCCAGTTCAACCGTGGATTTTGGGAAAAGGGTACTTATCCTCTATAGTTCTTTACGTTGCCAAGAGCGCGCGCAAATGCAATGTTCATACACTGCAGGTGTACGCGGAGTGTGCCACTGAGTGGGCAACTCTTTGCAGCGTTAAGTCGGGCTCCCATCGTCTAGAGGCCTAGGACTCCGCCCTTTCACGGCGGCAACACGGGTTCGAATCCCGTTGGGAGTACCACTAAAAATCATGATGGCCCTGTGGCGCAGTTGGTTAGCGCGCCGCCCTGTCACGGCGGAGGTCGCGGGTTCAAGTCCCGTCAGGGTCGCAATTCTAAACGCCAGTTCCGGTTGGAGCTGGCGTTTTTTGCTTTTGGTTAGTGGTGCGCTGGGCGTCGGG
>NZ_JASBOG010000035.1:0-1123 GCF_039907185.1 Corynebacterium sp. c8Ua_99 | reverse complement strand
AGTAAACGGAATTAACTAGCGTTTTAATGCTTATGGTCTCTTTCTGGTTAGGGCGTTTTGCCATGAGGCCGGTTTTGTCGCGGCGGATATGGAAACCTTTAGTCGACCGGCAGTAAACCCGCGAGCAAGTCAGAATCGAATACTTCCGTCGTGCAACGATCACTGACACATACCGCCAGCTAGCCAAAGAACCGATGCAACACCTCTAGTCATTCCAATGAACGGCTCTGATCATCCACGCAGTTGTTCGAGTCGGCCAATATTACTTAGTGCTCAAGACAGGGGGCCGACGTGCTCGAGCCAATCAACTAGCAAGCAGCGAACTGCTTCCATGTCTTTATCCTGGTGCGAAACGTAGTGAGAGGGGGCCACAGCGTTGGTATGTACCCACTTTCACGTCGGCCATGCTGACGGAGTGGAAGACGTCCGCGCTCGCTAACTCGACTCAAACAGCTCTGACTCGGCCAGGCAGGGTACCAGTTGGATTACCTCGTCGAACAGAACCTCGAATCGATTACTCAGGCCTCGGGGTGGTATCAGTTCCCAGTGTTGGTATCAAGGCTCGTACAAGCCACCTAGGTGACTGCATTTGAAACTAGGAGCTGGATCCACCACCTCCTTGTCCGTTTGCTCTTCCCGCTCTCAGCTAAGCAGTAATTCCATCCAGCCCAACTGCTACGCGATAATCTGTCGGGACGTGCGGTCAATTTCCTCAATGAGCATTTCCTAACCATCATCGGGATCATCCTCGAACTTGCGGCTGAATCAATTTCGCCTTGTAAAGACTGCCGACTCCTTCAGTTGGAGCGTTGTCTTTAGAATCATCGAATGTGATTACGCTCGGTCGGGTTCCAGAGCTGTAGTGGGAATTAGATGCAGTGCGCTCCACTTACTGCCTCGTGCATGTTGTAGTTGGATGGTTTATGGCTGTTAATGTGCTGATGCGCTTTAGAAAAGGGCATTGTGACCTGGGGGTTCGCTTTATGTGTGAAGTGTGTGTAATGTATCCGGGGTCAGCGCGACAGGGCGATGTGATCGCTTGTTGTGGTGATGTGGGGGAGAGTTTACTTTGTATTCACGGTCGGTTTGACTTGTGTTTGCAGTGAAGGTAGAGTCTTCTTCT
>NZ_JASBOG010000034.1:0-1262 GCF_039907185.1 Corynebacterium sp. c8Ua_99 | reverse complement strand
ATTGCGCTTCAACACATCGCCAACGGGGCATCAGCAAGCGCAGTTGGACGTGAGTTAGGGATACCCTCACCAACAGTCAGGCGGTGGGCGCGACAAGCCGGAATTGAGATCCAGCACCAATCGCACTACCCGAAGGTCTCGATGATGCATAAGCATCGCGTGATCTACGAGATGCTTATGGCCGGCTCATATAGTGTTGCCGAGATTGCCGCGCAGGCTGGGGTGTGCACAACCACGGTGTACAACCGGCGGGCTAGTTTAACCACTATGAATACCCGCAGTCGGATAACACCTGGTGATGTATCTCGTGTTGGCGCTGGTCGGCGGCTAGGGCTGACGGAACGCTTACTTATTGCCGATTGCCTGCGGGCAGGTCATTCGCACCGGCGTATCGCCCAGATAGTCTGTCGTAGTCAATCCACTATCAGTCGTGAAATCGCACGCAACAGCGTCGATGGTATCTACGATGCCTATCACGCTGATCAGGCCAGCCGCGGGCGTCTTGCTCGTCCAAAGCCGCGCAAACTCGATGACAATCGATTCTTACGCGCCCAGGTTGTCAATCTGCTCAACCGTGGCGCCTCACCGCGTCAGGCCAGTGGCAGGTTGGCTGCACTGTGGGGTGATAATACGTCCATGACTATTAGCCACGAGTCGATTTACCAGGCCCTTTACGTACAAGGGGCAGGCAGCTTGCGCAAAGAACTTGTGTTTGAAAAGTCCTGCCGGACTACCCGGCCAGGGCGTAAACCCCGCTCGCTTCTCGCAGGGGTGCCCAAGCCACGTGGAAAACGCTGGACTCATGATGCCAATATTTCACTTCGCCCAGCCGAAGCCAATGATCGTGCGGTACCCGGTCATTGGGAAGGCGATTTGATTATTGGCGCAGATGGCACCAGTGCTTTAGCGACGTTGGTGGAACGCCGCAGCAGGTTTGTGCTGCTCGGCAGACTCGGCACTGACCATACTGCCGCCAGTGTCAATGAGGTGATGGTACGGATGATTCGTCGGCTCAAAGAGTCGATGGACACCACGATTTCGACGTTGACCTGGGATCAGGGAGTGGAGTTTGCCAAACACACGGAGTTTTCTGTCGCGGAGAATATCCAGGTGTTTTTCGCCGATCCGCATTCGCCGTGGCAGCGAGGTAGCAATGAGCGGATGAACCGGGATATCCGGTTTTATTTCCCCAAAGGCACCAACTTTACCGATGTCACCGACCAAGAGGTCGCCGAGGCGGAAGCATTGCTGAATAACCGGCC
>NZ_JASBOG010000033.1:0-1333 GCF_039907185.1 Corynebacterium sp. c8Ua_99 | reverse complement strand
CACACACCACAAATCACCAAAGAATAGCTCCCCGAAAGCTATTACCCACACCATCCCGCACCTCCGGCCACATTTGTGCTAACCGCACACCGGTTGGATTAAAGGATGACCACCAACCGCCCCAGCTGCCCACTATGCGGCAACAACACAAAGAAAAACGGCACCACCAGCAAATCAACCACCCGTTGGCGCTGCACCCACTGCGGACACTCCTTTACCCGCAACACCCAAACCCACAACAAAAACACCGCCACCATGGCTTTGTTCATCCAATGGGCCACCGGCACCCAATCTCTAACCACCTTCGCCGCACACCATGGCGTAACCAGGCAAACCATGCACCACCGATTCCGATGGTGCTGGTGGATCATCCCCACACCCACCATCGACTCATTCCGCATCCATGACCAAATCTTCCTCGACGCGACCTATCTAAAGTCCGGATGCCTCCTGATCGCAGCCAGTAAAACCCACGTCATCAACTGGACCTGGGCCAGACACGAAACCACCGCCGCCTACACCGAACTCCTACGCCCCATTGCCGCACCACTAATCGCAGTCACAGACGGCGGACAAGGTGCCCAATCAGCCATCCACCACTGCTGGCCAACAACACGCATCCAACGCTGCCTCGTCCACGCCCAACGAACAGTCCGCCGCCACACCACCAGCAACCCCCGCACCGATGCCGGCAAAACCCTCTACCGCCTAGCCCTGAAACTCACTCGCATCACCGACCTTGACCAAGCATCCACATGGGTCGCCCACCTGCACGAATTCGACCACACCTACCGGGAATGGATGAACGAGAAAACCACCATCAAAGACCCTGCTACCGGCGCCTACACCAAGGTCTACACCCACCAACGCGTCCGAGCGGCCTATCAATCATTGCTATCTCTGCACCGCAGAGACCTGCTGTTTACCTACCTGCAACCCCCACCAACAACCATCGACCCCGACAACCTTGCAGCAACAACAAACAGCCTCGAAGGTGGCATCAACGCCCCCATAAAAGAACTAGCCCGCAGACACCGCGGACTATCACTACCGCATCAACGCACAGTGATGGATTGGTGGCTGTATCTACATACAGAAGTCCCTGACGATCCGGTCAAGATCGCCAGGGACCAACGATGGGGTCAAGACGCACTTTCCACAGCAACAGACCTGATCACCCACAACACCACAGCCACTACCAATGACATCGGTGCACCAGCAGAATACGACACCGCCATCGACACCAGCTACCAACACAACCTCGGCATCCAAAAAGGCTGGATCAAATAACCGCAACACGCCCGGAAAAGACACACTTTTCTTTACTTAACCC
>NZ_JASBOG010000032.1:0-1363 GCF_039907185.1 Corynebacterium sp. c8Ua_99 | reverse complement strand
TAGGCTGGGTAAATCGGGCGGATATAAGCATCAAGACCTTATATCCGCCCGATTAGTGTTCAATCCACCGGAATGGCACCCGCATGTGCTAATCGGGGGTTGGTGTGCTTTCCGGGTGAGTAAAAACAGACCACGATGCCCGATATGCGCTGGGCAAATGAAGAAAAACGGAACCACTTCTAAAGGCACAACCAGGTGGCGATGCAAGGACCCGAACTGCGGCAGTTCCACGACACGAACCCGCACCGACCGCACGCAGACCCGCGACTTTAAAGCCTTCGTCTCTTATGCCACCTCCACAGCAACGTTGTCTGAACTCGCCCAGCAACAAGGGGTAAGCCGTTGGACACTTGACCGCCGATTCAAACCGTTCTGGCTCATCGACATCCCCAACGACGGTGACCCACAGCGCATCTACGACCAGATCTTCATCGACGGTACCTACACCGCCGCCGGATGCTTGCTCGTCGCAGCCAGCCACGACCACGTCATCGCATGGCACTGGACCAAACACGAAACCGCCCACGCCTACACGCAGCTACTCCGCAAAATCGCTGAGCCGCTCTGCGTCGTCCTCGACGGCGGACAAGGCGCACTTACTGCGATTAAAGCCTGCTGGCCGAACGCGATAATCCAACGATGCCTCGTCCATGCGCAACGCGTCATCCGCCGCTACACCACATCACGACCACGCACCGACGCCGGCAAAGCCATCTACGCCCTGGCGTTGAAACTGACCCGTATCACCACACTCGACCAGGCACGGGAGTGGACGCTGCGTCTGCACGACTTCGGACAGGTATTCAAAGCATTCCTCAACGAGAAAACGCCCGTGTCAAAAGAGCGCCGCACACTCAACAACCAGTGGGAATGGACCCATCTGCGAGTTCGCAAGGCATACAACTCCCTGCTGCACCTCTCACGGAAAGGATGGCTGTTTACCTACCTGCAGCCACCACCGAATGCGCTTGAGCCTCAACGCTGGGCTTCAACGACAAACAGTCTGGAAGGCGGCATCAACGCCGGGCTCAAACGCATCGCCGACGCGCATCGCGGCAGGTCCGGGGAACGCCAACGAAAAATGCTCGAGTGGTACCTGCACTCGAAAACGCAACTGCCTGACGACCCATTAAAGATCGCCAGGCAGTGCAATTTCGGCCAAGATCAACTCGCCAAAGTCAACGATCTTGTCGAAGAAGACCACAACAAAGCCGACCATGAAACAGGCCGACCAGCCTTCTACGACAACGCTATCCCAACCGAGTACGAACACTCGATAGGAATCAGAAAAGGCCCCATGAAGTAACAAACGGTGTGCCGCCCCGCAACACGCCGAGCGGACACACTTTTTGCTACTTAACCC
>NZ_JASBOG010000031.1:0-2314 GCF_039907185.1 Corynebacterium sp. c8Ua_99 | reverse complement strand
AGAAGAAGACTCTACCTTCACTGCAAACACAAGTCAAACCGACCGTGAATACAAAGTAAACTCTCCCCCACATCACCACAATAAGCGATTACATCGCCCTGTCGCGCTGACCCCGGATACATTACACACACTTCACACATAAAGCGAACCCCCAGGTCACAATGCTTTTCTAGGGCACTTTCGAGCTAATAGAAGACCATAACCGTAGAGTTTCACTTAAAGCTGTTCGGCAATGCATTCGTTCACCGGCCGCTCACGCACACTAACGAACTATCTCAGCAGAATGACGTGGCCCGAAAGCCTCGTCGTAAAGCGAGATGGAGCGAAACCACCCCAATAGAAAGCTCCAGTGAGGAAAAGCTGGACTAGGGAACTAAAGTCGAACTGTGACTACATCAACGAAGACCGATGCTCGGACCGTCCATCCGGTCGATGAGTATCCGGGCCATGTGAAACTGCTTGTACTCGGCTTTCAACATGTGCTCGCCGCGTATGCAGGCGCGGTGGCAGTCCCGCTTTTCGTGGGCTGGGCACTTGTGGATGCCGGGCGTATGTCCCCATCCGATATTCCGCACCTAATTGCCGCGGACCTGTTTGTTGCCGGCATCGCCACCATCGTGCAGTCGGTGGGCATTTGGCGATTTGGTGTGCGGCTACCACTGATTCAGGGCTGTACCTTCTCTGCTGCCATTCCGATGGTCACTATCGGATCGCAATACGGCGTGCCCGCAATCTACGGTTCGGTGATTGCATCGGGCATTTTCATGATGCTCTTTGCACCGCTTTTTGCGTCGCTTCTACGCCTATTTCCGCCGTTGGTCACTGGTACGGTGCTATTGATTATCGGTACGACGCTTATGCCAGTCGCAGCTGACTGGGTTGGTGGCGGTGCTGAAGTTAAGGACACTCCTGATTTCGGCACACCCCAAAACTTGGCAGTAGCTGTGTTTGTGTTGGTCTTGATTCTCAGTATTGAGCGTTGGGCACCGGAATGGCTCGCCCGAATCGCCGTTCTAGTGGGCATGATTTCTGGGTTGCTGCTATGCATTCCATTGGGAATGGTGGATTGGTCTGGGACCAAGGACTCACCGATCTTTGGGCTGACACATCCGTTCTACTTCGGCATGCCTGAGTTTGTCTTCTCGGCTGTATTTGCCATGTGCATTGTCTCGCTTGTGACTATGGTCGAGGCGACTGGAGATGTGCTTGCAATCGGTGAGATTACCGAGACCGAGATTGATAATCGCCGTATTGCCGACACACTGCGTGCCGACGGTGCTGCGACCGTGATCGGTGGTATTTTCAATACCTTCCAATACACGGCTTTTGCCCAGAACATCGGCGTCTTGTCCATCACGGGTGTGCGATCCCGGTGGGTTACCGCAGCTGCAGGCGGAATGCTGCTGGTTCTAGGCCTGATTCCAAAGACGGCCGCTCTCGTTGCTGCTATCCCAGCTCCAGTTTTGGGAGGTGCCGGTATCGCCTTGTTCGGCATGGTCGCAGCATCCGGCGTCCGCACCCTATCCAAGGTTAAGTTCACTGAATCCAACGTGATTGTCGTTGGTATTCCGTTGGCACTGGCATTGCTTCCTGCTGTATCGCCCGAACTATTCTCCGGACTGCCGGCGTGGGCACAAACGTTTATGGCCTCAGGAACCTGCGTAGGTTCCGTCGCAGCAATCATCTTGAACCTTTTGTTCAACACCGCCGACCGTGCACCGCACGCAGTTACTCCGAGCGCTCACGACACCTTCCGCGGAGGTATCAACTCTGAAGATAAGGACCACGATGGCTACGGCGACGTCCCGCCAGATAAGCCGAGCAGCAATAACTAACTTCGGTACTTTGATCAGCGCGGCTGGATAGCTCAATCCCAGACCGCGCTGGCGTAACTAAATACAACACATTCCCGTATGGGCGCAGGAAATACCTCGCCCATACGGGATTTCCTTTTGGCGCGACCTTGGATGGCGCCGCGTTGTCTCGTAGGTAGGACTTAAGAATCAGGACGAATTCCAAATAAGCGTATGGATCCCTATTTGGACAGCTTGGCAGTAAAGCCCCATTGAAGCGCGGTATCTGCATGTCGGGATGAGTGGCTGTGGTAAACACAGAAGTGCAATAACTGAATCGGACATGCCAACAAGCTCAGTGCCAGAATTCGAGGAGCCTCCGACCGGTGTACTGCGCATCGGCCCCTTCTAAGTACCCGCAATTAAGCCAAATCGGTAGCTACCCCGAGATATAAGCCACGACATTTGTCGATTAAATGTTGTTTACTCGTGGGTAAAACAAAAGTGGGCCGCAGCAGCCC
>NZ_JASBOG010000030.1:0-4091 GCF_039907185.1 Corynebacterium sp. c8Ua_99 | reverse complement strand
ACTAGCTGTACTGCTCGGGGACGTTGATCAATCGTGAGAACGGCGGCTGGTTGTCGCAGGCCGTGTGCGGGCGGTGCTGGTTGTACTGGTGCAGCCAATCCGGCAGGGCGTCGCGTCGTTCTTGCTCGCTGGTGTAGCAGCGGGCGTAGGCCCACCCGTCGGCCATGGTCCGGTGGAAGCGCTCTACCTTGCCGTTGGTCTGCGGCCGGTACGGACGCGTCCGCTTCGGGGTGATCGAGAGGGCCTCGCAGGTGTCCCGCCACAGGTGCGAGCGATAGGCGCCACCGTTGTCGGACAGCACCCGCTCCACGGCGACGCCGCGATCGGCAAACCACGCCACAGCCCGATGCAGGACCCCGACCGCGGTGACGGCGGTCTCGTCGTCGTGGACCTCGGTGTACGCGACGCGGGAGTGGTCGTCAATGACGGTGTGCACGAACGCGTACCCGAGCCTGGGGTTGTGCCACTTGCTCTTCGGCTTACCCGGTGTCGCCGTTCGGTTGTGGTCGCCCTGGCGGCGGCCGACGTAGCGCCAGCCGCCGCCGTCGGGGATGTTCCCGAGCTTCTTCACGTCCACGTGGACCAGGGAGCCGGGGTGGGGGTGTTCGTACCGGCGGATCGGTTCGCCAGTCTCGCGGTCCATGTAGGAGAGCCGGTTCAGTCGGGCACCGGCCAAGATGCGGTGGACGGTCGAGGGCGCGATGCCGAGTCGGGCGGCGAGCTGCACGGGGCCCTCACGCAGCCGTATCCGCAGGCTGACGCACCGCTTCGTCGTCGCCTTGTCCGTCTTGTTCGGTGAGGTCTTCGGCCGGGACGAGCGATCCTGCATCGACTCGCCGGCGCGATAGCGGTCGACCCACCTCTTCACGGTCGGCCAGGAGACCTGGAAGCGGGCGGCGACTTCGCTGATGGGCCAACCGTCGTCGACGACGAGCTGGGCCACCTTGAGCCGGTGGCGAGGTGTCAGGGTGGCGTTGGCGTGCATCACTCCTCACCTGCTGCGACGGGCGTCGTCCGCGGCGTTCGGAGTTGCCCCAGGACTGCAAGGAGGATCGTCGTGGCGAGCGGCACGAGTCCGGCGGCGATGAACAAGCTGGCAGCGGCGATGTGTCGGCTGAGGAGTCCGGTGAGTGCGATGGACAGTGGCATGAAGGCGATGGAGATGAAGAAGTCGAGGCTGGCGACTCGGCCGAGCATCTCCAGCGGTACGTGTTCCTGCAGGACCGTGCCCCAGATGACCATCCCGACTCCGATCGACGCACCGTAGACCGCCAGTCCGGCGCTGATGATCCACGGATTGTTGGTGAGTGCGGGGATGGCCAGTGGAAGGCAGCCGAGTGCCCATGCGCCGACCATTACGGGCAGGAAGTGTGAGGGGGTGGGCCATGAGCCGGCGACGAGGGAACCCACCAGGCCGCCGACGCCCAGAACTCCGAGGACGACTCCGTACACAGCCGGACCGTTGTCATGGGTCGAGCGTATGACCGCGGGCAGGAGAACTTCCAGCGGACCGGTCACGGCCAGGCCCATGGCGGCCGCCAACAGCACGCTGGAGCGAACCCAGCGCGTGCGGGCGACGTAGCCGAACCCGTCGAGCAGGTCCCGCAGCGCAGAGGTGGCCGGAGCTTCGGCGTCGGTCTCGGCTGAGCAAGGGGCAGGAAGCCGCAGGGCGGCGATCAGGGCGAGTCCGAGCGCGCCGGCGATGAGGTACCCGCCCGCGGCGGGCATGCTGGCACCGATGACCGCTCCGACGGCGGCGGGCGCAATTGCCTGTCCGACCAACGGGCGGGCGGCGCCTTCGAGGCCGTTGACGGCCATTAAGTCGTCGCCGTCCACCAGGACTGGCACCAGCGCCGTGTAGGCGGTGAAGAAGAATGCGGTTGAAGTGCCAATGATGAACGCGGAGACCGCGAGCATCCAGAAGGTGACAATGTCGAGGATTGCTGCCGTGGACGTCGCGGTCGCGATGGTGAGGTTCAGGGTGAGCACGCTCACGATGACGGACTTATTGGGGAACCGGTCTGCGATTACGCCAGCTGGGAGGGATCCTGCAAGCAGGCCAATGCCGCTCCAGACTACGACACCCGACAGGGCGGCTGGCGTGGCGCCCAGGTCGAGGGTCTGCATGGCAAGGTAGAGGGCCCAGGCACCCTGGGCGAAGATGGTCAGCACCATCGCTGCGAACAGCTGACGGTACGTGGGGATGGTCAAGGGGTGAAGCGGGTTCATGGCATGTCCTTCAGGTCAAGGTTCAGGTGGGGCCAGTCGGCCAGGTCGTGGAGCATCTGACGGTCATGCGTGGCAACGATCACCGCGCAGGAGGTCTGCAGCAGCTCGGTGGTGATGTCGTCGACGAGGCTCGATGACAGATGGTTGGTGGGCTCGTCCAGGAGCAGCAGGTCTGGATCCTGGGCCAGACACATGGCCAGGTGGAGACGGCGTTGCTGTCCTTGCGACAAGCGCCCCACCGGCGTGCCGGTTGCGGAGGCTTCGAGCAGCCCGAGCGAGCCGAGGGACGGCGCCTGAGCTCGACGGCCTAGCTTCGCCAGGTAGGCCTCATAGACCTCGTGTGCGGGGCTGGAGCGGTCCCAGTCGGGGACCTCTTGGGACAGCAGAGCGATGCGCGCTCTCGGATTAACTCGCACATGTCCCGTGGTGGGGGCCAGCCGCCCTGCGAGAAGTGCCAACAGGGTGGATTTTCCCGCGCCGTTCGGTCCGGCGACCACCAACCGGTCACCGCCGTTCACGTCGACCGAAACCGGAGCGTCCAATCGGCCCTTCACAGTAACCTGGGTGGCGTTCATGATGCTCTGTCCGGCACGGGTTGCCGAGGCGGGCCACGCAAGACGCAGTGGCGGCGCCGGGACGCCGATTTCATGACTTTTCAGGTCTTCGATACGTCGGTTGAAGGCTTGGACCACTCCAGCAGCGCGTGTGGCACGTTGGTGCTTGCCTGTGCCCTTTTCAGGTCTCCATCCACCCTGGGACAGGCGGGAGCGTGCGTCGGCGGCGGCGCGGGTCAGTTCCTGATGCCGGGCGACCTGGGCGGCATGGTCTTGCTCCCAGGCGGCCCGTTCTCGTTGCCGCCCTTCGATCCAGCCCTCGTAACCGCCCGCGTAGGTGCGCGGAAGGCCATCGCGGGTCGGGTCGAGGTCCAGGAAGCTGGTCGCCACGTCGCGCAGCAGGGCGCGGTCGTGGCTGACTAAGGCCAGGCCACCGGGGTGGTCCCGCAGGCGCTCAGTCAGGAAGGACAGCCCTGCAGCGTCCAGGTGGTTGGTGGGCTCGTCCAGCAGCAACAGGTCAGGGGTCGATCCGAGGGCGACCGCCAGCCGTACCCGGTACCGCTGGCCGACCGACAAGGTCGACAGGACCCGATCGCGGTCGCTACAGGCGTTCAGGCCCGCCAGGGCGATGTCAACACGGCGGTCTGCATCCCAGGCGTCCAGCCGCGTGGCCGCCTCGAGTGCGGCGGAATAAGCGTCGGCCGCGTCATCGCCCGCGGCCAGCGCCGCGGTAGCCACGTCGAGGGCCTGCAGAGCGGCCCTGGATGGGGCGGTCGCCTCGGCAATGAGGTCACCGACCGTGCGATCGCCCTCGGTGGCCATGTCCTGCTTGACCAGGACGAGGGAACCCACCCGGGTCACCACTCCCGAGTCGGGTTTCAAGATCCCCGCCAGTATATGGAGCAAGGTGGTCTTGCCCCGGCCGTTGTCGCCGACGATCGCCAGTCGCGACCCGGTGGAGACGGTGACGTCAGTCCCACTCAGCAGCGGCCTGTCGCCGAGTGTCAGGTGGAGTGATTCAGCGCGGATGTGTGCAGCGGGCCCTTGGGATGTCCCGATCCAGGCACATGATCGTAAAGGTTCTGTGGTTGGCATTGCGTACTTTCAGCTCGTCATGGAGCCGGGCACCACGAAGCGGCCGCCCGGCAGATGGCCAGGACGGCAGACGAGAGGTCATAAGGGGTCCCGCCGCCGTCAGCGGACGGAACGCAGCTTCATCGAGGCGATGCCTGAGTACATGCGGCCGAGGATACAGAGCCCGGGCGATGCCACGCAAGTCAACTAACGTCCCCGGTCAGTACAACTAGC
>NZ_JASBOG010000003.1:0-192815 GCF_039907185.1 Corynebacterium sp. c8Ua_99 | reverse complement strand
GTCGCGGGCGCGGAAGAGTCTGTCGAGGCAATCGACGATGACGTCGCGGAGGCATAGCGTCGTCACACCAGTTCTGGTCAAATGGGAAAGCCCCGCCGAACACCACTCCGACGGGGCCAAACACCACTCACGTGCACCCTCGGGGGGGGGAGGGGCACGCGGTGACCGCGAAAGATAACGGTCACCTGTACGGTGCCCGGAGTCTTGTTGGGGGATGCTCCGAACACAGCAGTTATTTTAAATCAGAAAGTAGCAGCTGTCCACACTTAGAACTCCGCCTCATTATCGTCAACCGATTGTTCAACAATGGTAGGTGGCTCGGCATGGTCGATGACTCGCGGTGTGTGATGCTCGCGTAGCACATCGGCAATGGCGGCACGGGCACTTTCTAAAAACCGGTGGCGGTCATGACCGGCTGCGGTCGTGCCCTCAACTGGGCTGGAGATAGCAATACCTCGCGATGCGACTTCCTCACGCATACGGGGGCTAATCCCGCGCGGGTATTCGGCAGCGAGGTTGGTGAGGGTGTCGTCATCGAGAATGGAATAGTCCAAATCATCGTCGGCAAAGTCGAGTGCTCCCGGGTTGGCTTGTCGAATGCGATGTTCGTATTCGGTATCACTGATCAGGTCATTGGCGCGTAGCGCCTCTGCTTCGCGGGTTTTCGCAGCATGAACAACAGCGTGACGGTCGTCGGTGGCGCAGACTGCCTTTGCGTAGCCTTCGGTCGGGGAGAGTTCCAATGTCCACATCGGCTCGCGGCCACGCACGCGTAGGCGCTCCGCACGTTCGGCGCGTTGACGCTTGGCTTGTTCTGATGCGTTTTCCTTGTTGAGTTCTTCTCGGAGGTCATCGCGGCGGGTGACAGCATCGGCAAGCGCTGCATCATGGGCAAAAGCCGTAGCTGCAGGAGCCTCTTTCAGCCTGCTGAGTTCACTTTCAGCGAAGTCCAGATCGTTGGTGAGCTGATGGGCGACACGTTGGATATCACCGACTCGATTTTCGGCGCGTGTGAGAATTCCGTAGGCGCGAGTGGAAACTCTATCGTCTGTAGTGTGAGAGACAGCATCAGCGATTTCGTCAACGCTGAGGCGAAAACGCACTGATTCTTCCGCACCAGCCAGGCCAACCTCGACTTCGCCATAGTCATAGCGTGCCGTCAGCGGAACGTCACCGATGGTGAGCAGCGGTTGTCTGTTGGTCGAACGGGTATGCGCAATGTGGGCTAACCCGTTGCTAAGTGCTCGGGCAGCCTCGGCACGGTCATGCATGACTTCTCCAGCGGGAAGCGCCCACGTTTTCGCGTCTGAATCGTCGAGTTGGCTCCACTTGTCTGCGGCTTCCAGGTGAGGGGCGAGCTGGCCAAGCTGCTGGGAGGTGCGACGGATAGTGAAGGTGGCGGCATCGACAGCATGGCGGTGAGACGCTTGCGAAGATTCCCACTCCTGCTTGAGGGATTCGAGTCGCTCGACTTCTCGGTCGTAGTTGAGCAGGTCAACATAGCGCGGATCACCGGTAGCGATGGCTTTGTTGTGCGCGGCGGCTTGAGCAGCTGAATCGTCGAGTGCGTCCATTTGCCGCAATCCACGATCAGCAGCAGTGAACTGGTCGATGAAACGCTGCTTGCGGTACAGCGTTTGCCACATCACGGCATCGAACGTTCCGGCGGCAACGTAGTTGAAGATTTCAATCTTTTCGTTTTGGTTTCCCTGGCGCATGATTCGCCCCTCACGTTGGGTGAGGTCAGCGGGTTTCCACGGAATATCGACGTGGTGTAGGGCAACAGCCCGTCGCTGCAGGTTGGCACCAGTGCCCATCTTTGGAGTGGAGCCAATGACTACATCGAAGTCACCGTCGTTGCACTTTTGGAACAAGGTGGCCTTGTCCTTGTCCCATTCGTGGACGAAAGCGATACGGCTTCGATCCATGCCACGAGCGACAAGCTCGTCGCGGAGCGCGTCATAGATAGAGAAATTCGCACCACCCGGGGTGCCGGAGTCACAAAAGACAATCTGGACACCTCCCGGTTTGTCAGAGGTAGTGCCGTCGGCATTGAGGTAGATGCGGTCTTTCGTCTGATTCCACTGGTCAAGGATTTGTGTGCTCACAGCTTCGACACGCGATCCCGGCCCGTCAATGGTCAGTCCAACAAGGCGGCCGTCAAGTGTGACTTTGCGACCGTCAGAGGCAATTTTTAGTGCCATATCAATTTCCTGGCCAGTTACATCGGCACCGATTTTCGATGAGGTGCGACGACGGTCAGGGTCGGCGTCCCAGTCGTAATCACTGCGTACACCAAGGTCGGCGATAAAGTCCTTAACCTCTTGTTCCACATCAAACTCAATGACGCGGTTGGCGCTCCCACTGGCTAGTTCTGGCAGATCGGCGGTGATGTCGTCAGAGGTGACAACATCCATAAACAAACTCGATGCGGTCGCAAGCTCAGAGATATTCGCATAAGAAGCAGTGCGTACCTTTTGTCGCAGTCCTGAACCAGACGGTTTAACCTCGACATCTGCGACCTGATCAGTAAACGTTGCACCGAAAGCATTGATATCGTCGATTTCCAGCTTCTGACAAATATCTGGGCGCAGGTACTTGGCCATAACCCAGATTTCGGCCAGATTGTTAGCGATGGGAGTGCCTGTGGCAAAGGTGACCACAGGAGCATTTGCGCCGCTTTCGGCTTTGGACTTTCGCAGCCAATCGAGTTTCATATCCAGGTCAGAGGCCTTTTTTGAGCCTTGGTGATTCAAGTCAGACACTTGCGAGGAGCGCATGAGATTTTTGTACATGTGCGCCTCATCAACGATGAGGTAGTCGCATGGTGTCTGGTTGAGCGTCAGAGTCTGGTCAGTGGGAGAGTCCAGTAGCTTGTCGAGCTTGTTTTCAATTGCCTTGACGCTGCCTTCGACTTGCTTGACCGATGGGGTGCGTTCGCTGCCAGCGGTGGCTTTCGCCTGTTGCAGACTGTGACGAGCCTCAGCGAGTTGGCCTTGAAGGTATTCAACCTGAGTCTCATCATCGACGGGAATGCGCTCGAACACACTCTGCGGAACAATCACCAAATCCCAGTCGTCAGCACCTGTTTGTGCAATAAAGCGGGCGCGCTCAGTGGGATTGGAGACGCCAGCGGCAGAGAGCACATTGGCTGTGGGATACCACTGGATGGCTTCTCGGGTGACCTGATCAGCAAGATGGTTGGGCACGACCATCCATGGTTGTCGCGCCAACCCTAAGCGTTTGAGTTCTGCTGCTCCCATAAACATGGTGCCGGTTTTGCCGGCACCAACGACGTGATTGAGGAGGACCCCTGGTTCGTTGACAATGCGCTCGACCGCATTGCGCTGGTAACCGTAAGGAACAAACGTGTCTCCCAGCCCGGGCATTGCGCGCGCGGAGCCGTCGTAGGTGCGAGGAACGAAACCATTGAAGGCATCGTTGTAGGCCTTGGTGACATTACGGGCACGTTCGGGATCGTCCATGATCCACGAGGAAAAAGTCTGTTTGAGCAGTTCGGCTCGACGAGCCAGAAATGCTGTGGCCTGGCCATGACTGGAGTCTTTCCCGCCGTGTTGTTCAATCCAGCTTTTTGACCACGAGGCTTTGGGAGCTGACAAATTCAGCACCGCTTCCAAGGTTTTGTATGCCGGTATCGCTACACCATCATTGCGGGAGCACGCCACACCCTGGTTCGTGGCGTCTCGTGCCCGTCCAGTAGCTTGGAAATTATAGTTTGACCCGTCGCGGTTATTGGCGGCTACCAGCCCATATTCCATGTCGGCGGTGCCACCATATTCCCAGTAGTTCTTATCGACAGAGACCGTCCAGGAACCGTTATCGCGAGAGACTTTTAATCCAGCCCAATGATTGGTGTCAAAAACCTCATTGGCAAATTGCTCGTAGTAGTGCTCGGGCACCCAGGTCGCACCCGGGCGGATACTAAAACTGTCAATCTCTGGCGGCTGCACGTCCTGCAGGGCTGCGACATTAGTGCGAAATTTCGGGTCATTATTGGCCGCGAGTCGAGCTATGGTGAGTTTTTCAGCAACAAAGCCGGAAAGGTAGTCGCCGCGCTCGATGAGTTCATCTGGTGCTTGCGGATTGCGGAATGCCAGGCCGTCAGCCAGCAGCCCGGCCGTTGCTTCATCGACGGTGGAATCCGTCAGCTCTGCGATACGGTGTAGGTCGAAGTCACCTGTTTCCGCGCGGGTGATAGACACCGCGTCTGCCAATGAGTCTGCATGGTCAGGCGCGGTGACCGGGCGGGCTGGATTGCGGTCGAACAGCGGAGCCTTTTGCGCAGTTCCCGTCGCTTCGTCAAAACGCTCTAGTGCCAGGACATTTTGGATGCTGGCATCACCGCGCAGTCCGGCCAGATGCCTTTGAACTTTCCGGGGAGTCGGCTCAGCGGCCTGCTCACGCAGCAGTGTCTCGGTAGCTTCCGGAAGCGGATCGCCGGGTTCAAAACCATTAGCCGCTCGCCAGTCATCGGCGAGAGTAGCGTAGGCCTTTTTCTGCGCAGTGGCAGAAGGGACTCGCCCGGCCTGCATCTCAAAACGATTGATGGGGCCGTGGGCATCAACATAGGTGTCGTAGAGCTGGTGGAGGCGCTTTTGCGCAAGCTCGATACCTGTGCCGGATTGGTAGGCCTGGCGTAGGGCAGTTTCCGCGTCTCGGAGGTCGATGAGCTCTGCGGATTCCCTCTGTAAGTTCTTGGCAACGCGTATAGGTTCCCATGTGCCGGACTGGTGGGCGTATTGAGAAAACTCGTATGCGCCTGTTTCATCAATACGGTAGGTGATGCGCCCAGGAATAGGAGTTGGAGCTGCCGCGTCAGAGACAATTGATTGCAGCGCGGCGCTTTGCTGTGAGAATGCCTCAGAAGACAGGGGAGTGTAGCCCTGCTGGTTTTCCACAGCCTGCGCAATGTCGGCTCGCAGAATCGTCGATAGAGCTGGAGCGATCTCGTCCTCGGAGGCGTTGGCCCGCATGATGGTGTTGCCCCACTGGTTATGGCCGATGCTGGTCTCACCAATGATGTGGTCAGGGTGGGCAATAAAGTAATCATTGATACGCACCTGCGTATCCCCGATGGTCGTGGTGTTGGTCGATAGCCACTGTTGAGTCAGGTCACTGGGGTCGGTATCTGGCTCGCGTACGCGCATGACCAACACGTCGGAGATAACTGAAGTGCCGGCCACAGAACGAAACGTTTCTTCTGGCAGGCGTACCGCGCTGACAAGATCTGCGTGCTTGGCGATTTCTTCTCGAGCAGCCGATTGTGCCGCATCTGACGTGTGAGCGCTGGTAATCAGCGCAACATACCCGCCTGGGTGTACCAGCTGGGCAGATTTGGAAATGAAATAATTATGGACGCTTAAGCCATCGGGGTTGAACTGTCGGTCCGTCGGCTTGTCGCGATTGCTAAAGGGGACATTGCCAATGGCCGCGTCGAACGGACGAGTATCTGGGATAACCGCCGTAAAGTCACGGTTGAGAATGGTGGCGTCCGGGTAGAGCAGGGAGCTAATGCGAGACGCAATCGGGTCGAGTTCGACCCCGGTAACCTCGGCGGCATTCGGTGCCGCACCGATAAATCCACCTATGCCAGATCCTGGCTCCAGCACGTGGCCACGGTCAAATCCCGCTGTCTTCAGCGCATCCCACATAGCTGTTGTGACCCCAGGAGCGGTGTAAAAGGCCGTGGTCACCGAGGCTCTGAGCTGGTCAATGCTCACATTGTCAGGAAGGGCGGCCACCAGGGCGTCATATTCGCGTGCCCATTGATCATTATTGGACTGGAAAACCTGGTCAGCAGCACCCCAACCTGAATAGGTTGCCAGGGTTGTCTGCTCCTCGGCTGTCGGCCAGCGATTTTCCTCATCGAGTGTCGCTAGCAGTTTGATGGCTTCGATATTGGCGTGAGCACGTGCCTTCGCACCCTGAGGTGCCAGAGACTCAGCAGGTGGAGAAAAAGTCAGCGCGGTACCGGCTCGTGGTTGGTCAGCAGTGGAGGTGCTGGACGGCTCCTCGACGGTAGTGTCCGGCTCGACAGTTACCTCGGTGTGCGTGTCGTCCTCATCGGCGCGGACAGCGATTTCGGCATATGCGTCAGTGAGCAGTTCGTCGAGATAAGGCTGCACGTGGATAGGAGCGGACTCACGCAGGGTACTCAGACTTTCGTGACTCGCCTGTAGCTGGTTGTCGTCGAGGTCTGCCGGAAGTTCAGAGAGCAGTAACCGAGCTGGGTCATCATCGGCGGTTGTACTACGGATATGCCCCTCGGCCCAGGCCATAATTAGCTCGTCTCGGTCAAGATGCGCCAGCAGTGCATCGCGAACAAAAGGGCTAGTAGTGCGTCCCAAGCGCAGCTGCTCGCGGTAAAACTGTGGGTTCTCTGCCACCTGATCAGCAACAATTAGATCTGTGGCATCATGTGCCCAATCTCCCAAAGCCGACAGCGCTTCACGGGCAGGCGGAGTTAGATGCGTGGTGAAGTCGGCGATTTCCCAGCGTTCAGTAATCTGGCGAATGTTGTCGTCAGTAAGTTCGTCAAGGCCTACGCGCCCAAAGGCAGCGTCGGCAAGCAACAAATCCGTATCGTCAGGATCGCGTCCGTCGGTGTAGAACCGGCCACGACGGGCCAGCTCTAAATGCGCGCGTGAGACGTATTCCTCGGTGGCCGCTGGACTGTTGACCATGGCTGTCAGCTCATCGACGGATTGTTCAGAAAACACGCGACCAACGGTGGCCCAAAACGGGTTATCAGCCACCTCGTCGTTGGCATCACTAACCAAGCCCGACCGAGTGGCGAGCGCTTCAAGCTGGCTCCGCCACGTCTGCAGAGCATAGCCTTCCAGGGATTCTGGCTGGTCGATGAATCGCTCACGCTCGTCGAGGTCAGCAGCCAGTAGGCGGTACTGGTCGGCGGTAATAGTCGCAGGGCTGGTAGCAGGTTTGTCGCTCGGTGCTAGAGCAAATCGGCCGCCCGGGAGGAATTCTCCTCCTCGGCCAGATGCTTCGCGGTTATCGGTTCGGTTAGCTCCTCGTGGATAATCTGATTGGCGGCGAGCATCTGCTCCTGCTTCCACAGGTTTCGCATTGCTTCCTCGCTGACCGGATACTCGCTCGACCGATTCATCCACTGCTGAAAGTGGTGAATCTTGCGCTGCGTCACTAGCAAATCGACCTGTTCGTTCAGATTCTTCCAGCGGTCGTCGATTGTTGCCGGATCGGTGGGAAGCCCCAGTTCCTGGTGTGCTGCCAGAATTGTTGATTTCATCACTGCGTTGTCGGCTGCTGCTGTCCGGTTGAAAGGACGATGCGCCATCAACAGTGGATGAAGCATTGCCCACTGTCCGGGATACTTGGTCAGGGCCGGGGCTAGGAGCTGGGTTGCGAACTGGTGTTGGCGGAACTGAAAAATCAGGCGTTGACGGTTCCGCGCTACGTCGGCCTCTGTTTCCTCCGGCGCTCGATTGTCCTCCAGTTCCTTCGTGATTGCTGGTAGGAATCGTTCGCTGAGTTCGTCGGCCAGCTCCTCTAGAAACTGGTACACCTGCGGCGGTGTCGCTGGTTGATCCATCAGGAGAAGATACTGCTGAATCAGTCTCGTATCGAAGGTCTCCATGTCGTAGTCCGGCATCAGCCAGTGGTCGTCCGGCGGAGTCCAGTGGGTGGATTCGATCAGCGGCATTGTTCTTCTCCTTGTCGATATTGGCGAGTGAGTCGGTGTCAAAGAGTGACAACTGGTCGTTGCTAGGCACGTTCCTGCGAGCCATACTATCGCTCCTTCTTGAGGCTATAACAGTTATAGGTAATTTTCAACGGTTTTCTGAGGGTGCTCGATTTTTTTCGACGTTAAAGTTCGAAGTCGCTATCCTGTGAAGTCTCATACTCGATTTGCGGGATGGTGGATTGGTTGATGTGCTCATGGGCGGCGGCTCGACGGGCGGGTCCCTGTGCTGCTGCTTCCTGTGCGGCTGTGCGCACGCGGGCGCGGAACATTTCACGCAACTGCTCACGAGAGTGTTTAGAATCATTGTTTTCCTGCACGTTCCTTTCGGGCGTTTCTGTCACAGTGACGTTTTCGAGCTGTGTGGATAACTCGACGGCAAACGCGTGTAGCTGCATGTCGGTCGTCGGGGTCATCGGTGGGATATGCGTGTCCTTTAGCGGTGAACCAGGGGAGTGAAGCTGGTCAATCCGGGAAGCAATAACCGCGCCGAGATCACGCTCGGTAGCGTCGTACCGACACACCTGTGCGAGATGGTCGCGGAGATCGACACCGCGTAATGCGGCACGGCCTGCCGCGGTGCGAATGCGAGAGACTGCCTGCTGGTCAATGCGATTGGCGGCGTTGATGGGCAGTTCGTCAAGGAGACGCTCGGTGGCACTTGCTGCGTAGTCAGCAGCGAGCGCCTGCACTGCGGTGCGATACAACTGACGCTGGCGTTGTGGGTCGGAGTCTTGATTTGCAAGATTCTCGGCGATGTCTGTGGCCGCAACGTGGCCGTGGTCACGATGCACGGCGCGTGTCAGAACATCGAGAGCGGTCGGCGCATGAGCATCACCATCCATGTGGAGGTGCGCTTCTTCCTCGGCTTCATCAATGCTGGTATCTGTGATTGCCCAAACGTGGTTTTCTGCTCGTCCTCGGGTTAAGGCCACGTAAAGGCCGCGTCTATCAGTCGTCGAGTCCACCACTGCGTGAGTGGTATCGACCGTGACTCCTTGGGCGCGGTGGATCGTGGAGGCATACCCAAGCTGGCAATGCTGGCGTACATAGTCGGCATCGAGAACAATCCCGCGACCATTTTCGGTGTTAATTGCGGTGATTGAGCCGTCTTTCCCAATGCGGTCAATCTGCCATTTCTGGCCGTTGAGAATCTTGTGTTCGCTGCCGTCAGGCTGCCGCATGACCTGGTTGCGGCGGGTCAGAATAGTGTCACCAACATAGGCGGTGTGATGGTCTCCGAGTTGCGCTTGTGGCGGGGTTTTATGCAAAAGGCGAGCTAACCAACCGGCGGAGGCTTGCACCTTTCCACGGTCGATCAATTCGCGCTGAATGCGAGTGTTGGCATCATCGACCACCGCGTTGGTGGATGCGACGAGAAGCGTGGAGCGGCCACGGTCAAAATCTGCTAACCACGCATCCACGGCACCAGAGACCATGGCGGAGCGTGTACCGCCGCTAATCCAGCCACGACGGTCGTACTCATCGAGTCCAGACGCATCGCCTCGACGGATTTTCAGGCCAGCATGAGCCTGGGCGGTATCGTCACCCTGCCGCATCACCTGGTCAAGCTCGACGGCAGAAGTGCGCTTACATACGGTACGGAACAGGCCACCGGTTTCCACCGCATCAAGCTGGTAGGGGTCACCGACCATACGCACGACCGCGCCTGTTTCGTCCGCGATTTCGACAATGGCGGCCAAATCATCTGTGCTTGCCATGCCCGCTTCATCAACGAGCAGCATGTCGCCAGGTCGAATAGTTTTACCAATCGCACGCTGGATTGCATCCGCGTTTTTCGGACTTGAACCGATTTTCCCGCGCCAGCGGTAGGTCAGCGACGCCAAAGTATGGCCAGTTTCGTTGATGTCTTCGCCGAGAGTTTTGGCAGCGACCGCCGACGGGGCGAGCGCGAAAACCTGTTTACCTGAGTTTCTCCACGTGTCGGCGACAACGGCCATCGAGGCCGTCTTACCGGTGCCGGCGGGGCCAACACCGGCGACCGTTTGCATTCCGGCAGACAGCAGGTGCCGCGTCAGCGCTTCCTGCCCAGCATTCAGTGCAAAGCCTTTAGCTTGCTGGTGACGGGCCAGAGCACGGTCAATCTCGGCGTTGGTTACAACGTGAGCTGTTGGCTCGACAGCCGAGTCGAGGACCGTGTTTTCCGCCGCCAGTACGTCGGCGCTGGTGTAGACAACATGGTCGGCGCTGCGGTCAAATAGTTCACCATCTTCGGTAAGCAGTCGCCCGGGAATACGGTAGGACGGCTGTGGGGTCAGGCGTACAGCAGACGCTAAAGCTCTGTCCATGACGTGCGCGGTGGCGAGGGCGCGTGCGCGCTGGGAGGGGAAAATCCAGGCAGAAAGTTCCTGTTCCACAGCAGTGTGGAGGTGGTGGCGGCGGAACTCGGAACGCCTCGATACCGCAAGAGCAATCGACGATTCCGCTTGTTCGGTGACAAATTTGCGCCACTTCTCAGAGTCCACCGCCGGTGCAATCGTCCGGGTATCAGCTGCGTGAGAGACATTCTTTTCCACCGCGTCGGTAGCCGAGTTGCCGAAGAACTGTCGGGCTTCGGCCTGCCATGTTTGACGCAAAGACCGCAGTGATTGCGCTGAGTCCTTGCTCGGTCGAGTATCCAACACGGCTTGTTGCCAGAGCTTTCGGCTCGCGCGCAGGCCCGGTGTCCGCCCGTGTGCCTGCCGATAGGCTTCTCGGAGCTGCTCATATCGAGGACGCGCGCCAGCGCGTCGTTTGGAGAAATGAGCAATCATCTTGGGATCAATACCTGCGACTTCCCACACGGGTTGTTTGGCAGGATCGGTCTCATAGTTAGTAAACGCGAGGTCGAGTTCATCTCCTAGTCGCTGCATCATCAGTGCGTTGTAGTGGGTGGATGCGGCAACGGCAGACTTCATCAGCGAGCGTGAATCAACACTGCGCCATTTGCCGTCGGGGCCTTGGACTTTGTTTGAAACCAGGCAGTGCGTGTGAAGATCCGGGTCACCGCTGCGGGTGTCGTAATGGACAAACTGTGCGGCAATGAGGCCGCGCGTGCGCGTTAACGTCTTGACTCCATTGAATTCACAACGGGTGCGCAGTGCGTTGTTATCGAGCCAATCTAGGGAAGCAGAGACGCATTCACTGTGAACGGACTCAATGGTTTTGCGCGTCTCCTCGTTGCCGAGTGCCCACAGCACAGAGATAGACTTCGCTGGTGAAAACGTCAGGTCGAAGCCTGCAGTAGCTTGGCGAACGGAGTTTTTCTTCTCGTTGACCCAGGCCAGGATTTCCTTTGGCGTCGCATTCGAGTAGCCGGTTTCGTCGCTGTAGTGCCTGCGTGCGACATCGACCGCGATGGTGTTTCGTTCCTGCTCGGTGGGCCTGCGTCCAGCGTGGTAGCGGAACTGTTTCTCCATGGCCGATAGCTCTTTGAGTACCTGATGGCCGCCGGAGTAGAACGGGTAGGCGCGACCGAGTTGTACGTCAGCAATGGACGCGCCGTTGGCGATACGGGAATCGGCCTCGGGGTGAAGCCCCTCACCGTAGAGCGCGGCCATGTGCTCCTCGGTGACAGTCGTGCCAGAGGTAATGGCGGTGGAGTCGAGGCCGGTGAGTCCGCGCCCGTACCAGCGGCCCGGGGGAGTACCGGTGGCTTGGTAGTAGTCACCGAGTTTGGTTTTCGCCCCTGTGTCGATGTCGGCAGTGGCAACGTTGCGTAGGAGATAGGCGTACCCATCTCCTGCGTTGACCACTCGAATCGACATCATGAGCGTGACGCTAAGAAGAAAAACCGTAGAAGTTAAGACCTACTTTTGAGGTCTGAACGATGACGAACTAGAGCGATTTTTCACCCCTGCGCGTTCGCGCTGGTCAGCCCCTAAGAAGTTGCAGATGTACATCTGCCAGAGGTGTGTCGACCTTTAGGTCGTCTGTGACAAAGTCAACAGAGAACGAACAATGACGAAGTTTGTGAGTACGTAGACGTTGGTCGTGGCCTGGAAGCTGCTAGCCTGTGCGGTAGCAGATAGCGAATCAACTCTGATAGAGGATTAGTGAGTGTTAGCGCTTGTTGTGGGGGTAGCGTCTTAACTTTGTTTCTGCGCGGTGTTTTTCTTTGGTCATGGTGACTAAAGACAGAAAAGCACAAGCCCGCCGCCGTGCGCGCGAACTTCAAAAGGAAGAAGCTGACCGTCTAGCCCGTATGCAGTCAGCGCGAACCGATGCGTTTATCGCGCTAGAGGCGTTCGATGAAGCGCAAGAGTCATTTGGGTATGCGCTCGATAAGCTCCTGGATGAGGGAGAGAAGAAGGGCAAACTGGCGAACGACTTCACTGTTCCCATGCGCCAGATTAATGAGGCGCTTGCTCTCGTTGGTTCGTCGCACGCCCGGAAAGCTGAAAGCGAGAGGATATCGGCCAGCGATGATGAGGCAGACGACGATACCGAGGTAGCGGAGTCCGACTCCGAGAAGGTTGCAGACGAGGAGTCGGAAGCCAATGACTCGGCTGCCAGCCACGATTCCTAATCGTGTGGTCGAGGCGTTTTGGGGGAAAGTTGTAAAAAGTCCGTCCCCTGATGGGTGCTGGATTTTTACCGGAGCGATTTCGTCGCCCGATGGATATGGCCGAATCAATTTTCGCGTTGATGGTCGGCAGTATTCGGTGTCGGCGCATCGTTTCGCGCTGATGCTGTCTGGCACAGATATTTCAGATTCTGAGGTCGTAGCAGACCATCGTTGCAATGAACCGCTGTGCGTGCGTATTGACCCGCGCCATGTAATCGCGTCGACGCGGGAGGCAAATGCGCGATACGCTTCGCTGACCGGTCGAGCACGTGGCCAGCGACCAGGGCTGGACACTCAGAATCGGTCTCGGGTGCAGCGTTCGCGTGATGTTCGTGCGGCGTTGGCAGAGGGGTGGAATGAAGAGGCCTACGCTCTTGCTGCGCGTAGGCCGGTTAATCCCTTGGATCAGCCAAGTCTGTTTGAACCTGGTATAGCGGAAAAGCAGAAATAAAGCGCTTGAATGTGAGGTGCTGTTTAGACGACAAATTGGTTTGAAGTTTCACCTGGACGTTTAGGATCTTCGTTCTGGAAACCCTGGAATCTAAAGAGTGAAAAGGTCGAGATTGCGGCCGAATTTCCTAGCCAAGCAAAATTGGTCGTTGATCAGGTTACATACGGAAATTCAGCCATTTCTACTCTTGATTTTTACCACTCTGTAGTTACTGGGTGGCGTAACAAGCAGTCTGGAATCGAACTCGTCTTGATTAGCGATGGAAACTTGAGGTTCCCGTCCAGTTCACGGGCTCTGTGGTCAGCTACGCACTCCAAAACGCGAAGAGCCCCTTTATAGCCAATAGAAGTAACGCGATTGAGGGGACTTGGATTGTATTAGCTGCAGCCTTTTTATTGCATTTGGCTACCCCAAGACATGGTACTTAAAGTCTCTTTTTTGAAGATAACTTCTGAGTATTTTTGATTCATTGACAAGGTAAAAACTTGCGCTTAGCTTAAGTTCACGCCGGGAGAGCAGGTTATCGTGACGACTGTTATCGTCCTCTCCCGATACTCACAGGGAAGGATGTCCATGTTAAAGAAAACTCTATACGCAACATTGGTTGCAACAGCTTTAGGCGCATCAACGATGGTAGTTGATGCGCCATACGCTGCTGCGGCAACGATCAGCTGTAGCGGAAAGCAAAATAACCCTCACCGTTCATCGCATGTGCCTGGGACAGTAAATGCACAAGCGGTTGTTAACTGCACCGGACCAGTAACGTCGCTGTCGGGAAA
This sequence comes from Corynebacterium sp. c8Ua_99, assembly GCF_039907185.1. NCBI lineage: Bacteria > Bacillati > Actinomycetota > Actinomycetes > Mycobacteriales > Corynebacteriaceae > Corynebacterium > Corynebacterium sp. c8Ua_99. Next base: position 179,280 of record NZ_JASBOG010000003.1, on the reverse strand, counting down.
CGTGACATTGGTCAGGGACGATGGGGCTACAGCACGCTCTGGAGTGATAGTCAGGAATAACACGAAATCGTGGAGGGGAAACGCTGCCCTAAAGTGTGATGGTAAGACTCATTCATATACGGCGACTGTCGTTATGACATGGACCGGGCCTCCGTCGTGGAAGCCTCAGACGTTAAGAAAGCAGGACAGCGCTACTGCAACAGTCAAATGCTAGGAGAGCTGAAACTGCCGTCCATAAGGGAATCGTCATCGTAGTCGCTTTCCGCTGGGTATTCGCCATCAAGCAAGAAAAGTTTAATGTACGGATGCCCAGCTTCTGTCTTTTCGGGCGATCCGAGCAAGACTGCATAGACGCGCCCTTTAGATTCTTTTCTCGCCCATGAGACGATTTCGTCGAGCCTTAAAGAAGTATCCGCTTTGAGTGCAACTCGCATCCGCTGATCTTCCCCATCGGGGACTTTTTCGATTTCTCCCCAGAAAAATACGAAATACGAGGGCTGCAGCGTCTCGGGCTCAGTTGGGACTTGAAAATTGATTTTAGATGCTGGGTAGAAGTTCATACCGCCTAAACGTAGTTTGATTGCTCGGTCATGACAACTGGTTACGGCGAGATGCCTAGATGATTCTCCTCTCATTGCGGCGTTTTCTGCGAGCGCGATCCACGGTTGAAGTCCCAATCCCAGTGCATCCGCTATTTCTTCGCGTGTGTGACCGCTTTGAGTCATGAGTACTTACGGCATCTAGACCGCGTGGTGTGAGTGCAGGGGGCGTCCTAGACGCTTACCTTGACTCTTTGCCGCTTGCAGGCCAGCGACCGTCCTTTCGCTAATCAAATTCCGTTCGTACTCCGCCGCAGCGACCAGCTCACCTAGCGGGAGCCGACCTTTTGAAGTCGTGTAGTCGTGCGATGGAAGTGGCGCTGGCGGGATGATTCGGCATGTATTGCGAGGCGGGTATACGTTTTACTTTAGGCGGTTAGGGTACCTAAGTGGCCAGGTTTATCGCCGGGGGTAAACGCCTCTTTTCTGTTGCAGGTCGTTGGGATTTGTCGTTAAAAGCTGTGCCCGGCGATAGGCGACCGGCTTTCGCCGGTGTCTGAGGTTGAACTTTGAGTCCTGTCAAGAAGGAGCTTCTTAGAGATCGACCTCTCCGAAACTGATTGCGGCGTGCTGTCCGTCTATTGTTTTCCGCAATCCGGGGAAACAATCTTGTGCCAAATCGGGCAGGTCGGGGTGGATTGCCTCTAATACGTAATCCAGCTGGGTGAGGTGCTCCTGTTGATTCCTGTTAAAGATTGGTTCGTGATGCGCGATGCGATCTCGTAGTTTCTTTAGGTTGTAGGCGTTGTGGAAGAGCTGGCCGCGTCTGATATCGCTATCGAATTCGTTTTGGAGGTGGTTGCGCCAAAGCGACGGTGCATTCTCGTAGTGTAGAACGGTGGTCCAGACTCCAAACGATGACGCCGCAACTACGTTGTCAGCTGTCGGATTAGGGTCATTGCACTGCACTTTTGCATAGGCTTCTGCAGACTTAATCTTTTCTGCAAGTTTGTCGGATATTCCTAAATTGTCTTCTTCCCACCAATCATCACGACCCACAGAATCCGCGAGAGCATCATGGAGTTTATTACGCAACGCTACTTCTGTGTACGAGAGGGGACCCCACCACCGAGCTGCCAGGCTTAGGTTCCACATATAAAGGCGTGACGCTTCTAGCGTATTATTTGAGCATCTCAGGTAAGTCGAGAAACGGGGGGTGCCCATCTCGTAGGAAACATCGAGATCGAAAGGCAATTTAGTCATTCTGAAAGAATAGCAAACGCCCCCAGGCAGATACCGTGATGGTACGTCCCTGGGGGCTAACGAGTTTTATCGTACTCGTTGATTTAGATAAGTCAATTTTCGGGGGTAGTGATTCTCTCTTAGGGGCTTATGCTTTTATCAAGCCCGCGTTGGAATCCCTGAGGGGAAACTCTCGGGGTAGATTCTAAGCGTGGCGGACTGGTCGATTAACTAGTGTTGATAGGCGCGCATGATAATGCCCGAACGCCCGTTAACGGTCAAGCGGGCCAGGCTCTTTAGTTAATGCTCGTGAGGCAAATTCTTTCGACTGCATCTGTTACGGCGATTTCGAGCCAGTTTTCCGCTGCTGTGTCCACAGCGTTGTAGGCGTGGGTCTGGATAGCTAGAGCGTTGGCGATCCATGGTGCTGGCGTGTCGTCGATGTGAAGAAGTGCTTGTTCTGACCACTCTTCGAGCGCAAGCGCGACAATGTCCGGTTCGGTAATCAGGTCGTGGTCGTCGGCAAGTTCGTTGGCAACAAGTTCTGCGAGTCGGAAGAGTGTTCCGGTAGTAGCGAATCCGATTGGGATTGTGGCGTAGCGTGGCATTTTCTCTCCTTGCGTGATTGCGGTGACCATCTTTGGTGTGGTGCCCGCCCTCGTTTTTTGCCTGAGAAGGCACGGAGTGCCGATTAGGTCGAGCTTTAGTGGAATGCAAGTCCCGGTATCCGAGGAAGGAGAAAAAGTTTTCTGCGAAATAAGCGCAAGGAGCTATGTGCGACTGGAGCGCGTAGAAAAGTTTTTTGGAAGGAATCGGACGACGCCGTCGCTGGACTTGCGTGGAGCGGGTCGACCGTATAATCGCCGCAGGCTTCTCATGGAAAAACGAGATTTAAGGATCGGTGTCGATCCTTAAAAGAAAAATCCCCATGCTGCGCATGGGGTTCCGTATGTGGTCATGCCCGCATGACCACCTGCCCGCATGCGGGCGTTGCGGTCTTATGCTTCTGTCGCTTCACTATCAACTGTGCTGTATTCCTGAGTTTCGGGCTGGGGTTGGCTACTATCTTGCTCCGCGTGGCTGTCATCGAGCTGAATGCCATTGGGGTAAGCCGATCTTGCGAAGGCGAACGCATCGACTTGTGATTGGTCAATTTCAATGTTTTCCAGCTGGTCGTTAATCCACGTTTGGGCCTCATCTGTAAAAGAATGGACGTTGCACGCGGCCATACCAAGATAGACGGTGTCGTCAGGCTCACGGTTTAGTAGACCAGAATCAAATACGGCGTTGAGGGTTTCGCGTGTGACATCGTGGTTGACGATGATTTGGCGGCGGTCGTCGTCGAGGTCGATGTGGGGTGCATTTTCGGTCAGCGTTGTGAAGATTTCTTCGTTGCCGTCTTCTTCATGGGTGAGAGTAATGCCGGGTCGTCCACCATTAACGTAGCGGTCGACCGTGACCTTGAGATCGAAGTGTCGCCCATAGAAGTCCAGTGGAACATCCCAGTTTTGCTGAGCCATCGTGGGTGTTTTCCTTTCGTAGTCGTGTGCGTGTGTATAGCGGTCGAAGTGTTGGTCGAGCCGGTTCTTTGTTGCGTCGGTTTCATGCTGTTGAGCAAACAGTTCGTCGATGGTCAGGTCAGCGTCATCGTGTGAGGCTGGTTGGCATATTTGCTTGTAGAAGTTGTGGAATGGTGCCGAATTTAGCGTGGTGCCAGCCATGGAAGCCGCAGAGACATCATGTAGCTGACTGATGTGTCCTTCCCAGGACAGCTCGATGTCGTATCTGGTAGCTAGGGTTTCCATGAGCGCGCGTGTTGTGCGTCCGTTTCCCTCTCGGAAGGCGTGGATTTCGTTCAGCTCGCAATGAAGATAAGCCAGAGCTTCGATTTTGTCGTCGTAGTTAGCTGAGTCCAGTGCGTCAACGACTTCGTCGAGTTCAGCAATCCGCGCTTCAACGGTGGTATGGCTCGCAAAAGTGGCGTAGCCGTCGGGGTGACTGGCGCTGGGGATCGTCATATCGAGATCACGGAACTGTCCGGCCCAGTCGTAGCAATCCTGGAAGAGGTGTTCGTGCGTTTGAGCGAGCTGATTGGAAAGTGTCCCATCAAATCCAAGCGCAGGCAGGGTCAAGCTGCGCCTGAGAGATAATTGTCCCTCGGCCTGTTGCCACGCCTGTTCGTCTGTGATGCCTTGCTTATTTCGTAGCGTATTCGTGCCGGGGAAAAGGAGATTGTCCCAGCGTTCCTGCTGCGTCACTGGCTTGCGTCTTCGTTCGGAATGAAGCCCAGTTTGCGAATCTCGTCAGCAGCTGTGGATTGACCTCGGGCTAGACGGTACGCCGCTTTAATATCCTCTTCGTCGAGGCGGACTCCCTCGGCTTGCGTGGAGGCAACGGCATTGCGGACTTTACGTTCAATTCGATCCATAGGGTGAGTGTATAGTCCATCACAATTTTTCGTAATGCGCTGCCCGCATGCCGGCGTGCGGGACTGCGGGCATGCCCGCATGGCCGCTATTCGCCGTGCTTGCACTTAATCATCAAGTCGTAGCTGTCCTTAAGTCTTTGATCCCTTTCTTCCCATGACAGAGTGTTGGCGTCTTCCAAGGATTGCTGTGATACTCCTGGCAGGACGTCATCGCCTTGGTCAGGTTGTTCAGCGCAAGGGTCAATGCCCGTCTGTTCAATTTGCTGTTCCCGCCAGTTCTTACCGTCTTCGCGCTTATGCAAGACTTCACCGAAGAGGACGAACGGGGTGGCGACGACAACATAGAGAATTGCGCAAATGATGCCGAGCGGAACGAAGCGAATTAGAAAATCGGTCAGATTGCGGAATTTGCGCCACAAAAAGACGGCTACGAAGAACATGAAAATGTAGTAAGGCATCATGGGAATATCCCTTCTCTATGCGGTCAGTACCGCGTGCGGTCAGGCAGGCATGTTGGAAGTCTGGGTAGTTGCGAGATGAAGAGGTTTGAAGCTGTTCAATCGAGCAAGTTTGTGTTGCTCGATTGAGTGCTTTTGAATTAGGCGTAGTTGACTGCTGGTGCAATGCGGGCAGGTGCCATGATTGCGATTGCTGCTGCGCAGAGGAATACGGCAAGGATCTTGAGCGTTGACCAGTCACCGCCGAGCAGTCCGCCGTAGAGGACGTAAACGACTGAGACCACGGCAGTTAGTGCGCCGACCGCTACCTTGTACAGTCCTTCGTTTCCAGTGCCGTCTATAGGAAGGTAGATCAAACCGAAGCACAGGCCGATTAGTGCGGAGCACACTGCGAGAAACAGTGATTCAGATAGTTCGGGCACTGGTTGGTTGCTGAATGCGTTGATGGTGGCTGATACAAGGAAGATGACGGCGAATGCGACGACACCTCCGAGTACGGTGAGCGCACCGAGGTTGATAGCCAGCTTTTGAATGTCGTATTTCGGAAGTTGCTGGTTGTCCTGGGGGTGATGCTCATAGTTAGTAGATGGGTAGGTCATGAGTCCTCTTTTCCGTGAAGTGTGGGCGTGCGGTCAGGCGGGCATGCGGGCATGATTGCACGGTGCTCGGATTTGGCGGTCTGAATTGCAGAACATTCTTTCGGTAGTGGTTTAGGAGTCGAGTAGGTCGGTGACGGCTTGTGTCACGATGTCGGTGACCGTGCGCTGGTTTTCTGCGGCGTAAATGTTTAGCCGGTGTCGAAGTTCCGGGCTAATGCGAACGGTGAGATGGACGCGGTTGTCAGTTTGGGTGGCTTGCGTGAAAGTGTCGCGTGCGCGCTTTGGCGTGGTAGCTGGCTTGTGCATAGCATTGGTGGGTTTTCTCATTTGATTGTTTTCCTTCTTCTCGTGATTCGTGCGGTCATGCCCGTATGCGGGCTAGCGATTTTGCGGTAGGAATTCTGTGAGAATCTCATCGGCAACGCCGTCGTATCCGTGCCATTGGGAGGGTGTGGTGCCCCATGCTCGTTTGATTGCTTGACGTGCGAGAATGATGTTGGAAAAAGTTGGAACGCCGGCCTCATCGAGTGCGTTGAGTAAGTCTTCAAGCGTCGTGGTGTTTAGCTGTGCTGAGGTGATGAGTACTGCAGCGGGCTTGTCGGTGATGATTTCGAGTGTCTCCCACATGCGAGCTACTTCAATTCCAGATGGCGAGGTTGGCACGATGACAGCGTCGGCGGTGCGTAGTGCCGCGTCGATGAGTGCAGGGTCGCCGGGAGGACAGTCAATCAGCACAATGTCTGCGTCGGTAGGGGAGATGCTGACAGAGCGTTTGTTGACGGGAGTGACAGGAAAGGGCAGTGGATCATTGGCTTCCGCAGCCAGAAGTGACCAGTCTGTGGATGATCCCTGGGGGTCAGCGTCATGGACAGCTACCTTTTTGCCCAGCGTTGAGAAGTAGGTTGCCAGCATGATTGTAGACGTGGTTTTCCCCGTACCACCTTTGTTGTTACAGATTGCGATTGTCGTCATTGTGTGATTCCTTTCGTCGGATGGTGTCAATTGCGTTGCGCGTGTAATTGAGATCAGTCCAGTTGTGTCTGACGCGGTGTAGCGTGTGGTGGTTTGCACGCTGGCGTGGCCTAGCGCCTGTCGAATGGAGAGCAGGTCATGGGAGGCCTGATATCCGACGGTGGCGAACCTGTGCCGCAGTGGGTGAAGCGTCCAGGTGCCGGGAAGCGCTCGTGAGGCGAGTTTGCTGATGTACCGGGAAGATAAGTGCCCATCGATTCGGCCTGGGAAAAACCAGTATGAATTGACTTGGTGGGATCTTCGGCGCAGCATTGCAGCCAGCTTGGCGGGAACAGGAAGGATTCGCTCTCTGCCACCTTTGCCCTCGACGGTGAGGTTCCAAATGCCCGAGGGGGAGGCAGCAAAGCGGTCTGTGCGTAGTCGTGCGATTTCTCCTGCTCGAAGTCCAAGCTCAGCAGCCAGCCGTAGGATAAGTTCGGTGCGGTCAGTAACCTCAGCAAGTACTTCGGCGAGGATTTCCTCGGGGATCGGACGCGGAGGGGGAACTGGGCGTTTAACACTTGGCAGCGTTGGCAACTCCGGACAGTGAGAGTCCGTTGCAAACCAGCGCAGAAACGTCCGTACGCTCGCGTGATATGCGTGCCTGGTTTCCGGATGCCAGTTTTTCTCACCGCTCCAGGCAGTGAGGGCTGATTCAGTAACTGTGCTTGGTGTTGGCGCGTGAAGTTCACGGGCCAAACGTCGAACATGGCGGATACGGGTATCGATTGTGGCCGGTCGCATTCCTTGCGCTCGTAAGTGAATTTCCCAGTTTCGGAGAGGTAATTCCCACCCAGCGGGAATAGGTGCAAGGTTCGCGCGATCACTGATAAGCATGAGTTCATTGAATTCTTTTGTTTCCTTTAGTGTTATATAACAGTAATCTTTAGGAAATCTAGCGTTCAGTTAGGGGCTGTCTTGTGGTCGTGCGGTCATATTTGCGTTACCGCATGTGGTCGCGCGGTCATGCCTACATGCGGCCGTCCTGCTGGCGCTGTATCGAGCGTGATTGCTTGTTTAAGCGCGATACTCTGTTTGCCGCTCGCAAGTCCAGCAATGCGGGCATGTCCTCATGCGGGCATGACCGCAATTGGGTATGCGGGTGTGCGGTCTTGGGGGTCAAAAAAATATGTTGTGCCTGCCACGAGCCATTTTTGTAGCGCCAAAGCGAACCATGCCAGGTGTTAATCTTGGCTACTGACCCAGAGGTCGTTGGTTCGAATCCAGCCCCCGCCACTAAGAAGAGACCCCTACCGGTGTAAACGCTGGTAGGGGTCTTCGTTATTCGGGGGTCAAATCACCGTTTGGGGGTTAAGCCGTTGGGCAGTCGTTGGGTCTGACGAACTCGCGCACTTCACAACCGGGCATTGAAGGACGGTCGTCAAAATGCAGCGTGAGGCGCTGCTCGATTAGTCGGCCTGAAGGTACTTAGCTTGAGGAGGTGCTGGGTTGATTCTGGTCGATTTGCCTCAGCTCATGTACGCGCTGCTAGCTTTCGGTTTCACATATCGATGAGTTATTCACTTATGGATACGCTGGAGCGCATCGATGGGTGAATCATGCATCGATAAGTGAGCGCAATACTGGCAAAACGGTGGGCAGACAGCTGGCAGACAGCTGCCAGACAGGCTTGGACTCCCACGGTGGGCTCGAAATGTGGGCGGATGTGGAGTGACTCGTTCCTTTTTTCGCCCCTTCATAAAGAACTCTACGAAGTCTTGGCTTTCGATTTTTTCAGCCAGATCATTGGCGGAATCAACAGAGCCAGGCCACCGATAGGTGCGACCCCACCGAATCGTCGATTCTTAGAAAAATTGGAATAAAACCATAGGATTACCTCACGATTGTACGTCAGTTACCGAGAGATTTTGTGGCTTCGGTCACGATTAAGTTCCTCGCATGCACGATAAAAGCCGCCTACCCAGTACTTTCCGGGGAGGCGGCTTGTGGTTGTGGTTAGACGGTTCTACTGTCGGCCATTCCTAATGCGCGGCCAGGCTGCTGCGACAACCAGGCCAACGCACGCGATGGCGAGGTAACCCCACATGTGATCGGCGCTGGTCTGAATGGTCTTTGGCGGAGCAGGAGTGTTCTCCGCGGTCAGCACGCTTTCTGTGTCTCGGCCAGAGGTGATGTCATCGATCCAGTCAGCCGTGCCAGCGAGGGTGGTGATAGCTGCGCTGGGGGAGGGTAGGTCAGGATCGCCATTGGAGGTTCCGGCAGTAGCCAGGCCCGCGAGCTTGCCGTCGACGAAGAACGGGCCGCCGGAGTCACCGCCCTGCATACCCGCGCCAGAGACGGAATGTGCGTCCAGGATGGCGCTTTGAATCATTGGCATCATGGCAGCGTCGGCTGGGATGCTTTCCGTTCCTGCGGGGATCGACTCGGTTTTGGAGTCATCTGGCTTTACTACATCCGGCTTAACTGCACCCGGCATTGCTCCGCCTGGCTGCATCTCCATTGATTCCATGGCATCGCCCGGAACAGCTTCGCCTGGAGTAGCGTCACCCGGAACAGCACCACCAGGCGCAGCCTCACCTGGAGTTCCTTCAGTCGGCCCGCCGCCCAGCAGCTCATTGACGACCATCTTGGTCATCGGAAGCTGCCCGGATCGTGCCATGGACGAGCTGCTGCTCCAGCCGTAGAGAGTTCCCGTCTGTCCAGGTGTGGGGATATCGCGGGAGACCTTCGCCGGGGTTGCGTCGGTGACCTTTTCGGTCAGGTGAAGCAATCCCGCATCAGACATTGGAGAAAGCGCCCAAGAATCGGCATCGTAGACCTTTCCACCGATGCGGGCCTGGGTCCCTTCGTTGTTCACAGACTCCAGGCAGTGGCGTGCGGTGAGCACCCACTGGTCGGCAACCAGCGTGCCGGTGCAGTCACCGAAATTACCGATTTTGCCAATCTTTAGCGCGGCCACAGAACTGCTTTCAGCATTGGCGGGTGCGGGTTCGCCGTTTTCCAATGCAAGAGCTGGAGTCGCAGATAGAAGCAGGGTGCTGCTAACAATTGCTGCGATGGAAAAAGATGTTTTCTTCACGGTTATTTCCCTTTCCCAGAAGGAACAATGCCCTTGATTGCGGTGGCAACGAGTTTTTCGGCAGGGCCCTGTCCGACAAATTTCTTCCAGAGGCTAGCGATGACGAGGAAGAATACGATGAAACCTGCTGCAGACAACGTGGAATGCAATGCAACATTCTGCTGCCAATAAAACGCGGTGAGAACGTGCAGGATGTAGATTGTCAGCGACATTGTTCCCATAGCCGCGAATGGGTAAACCACAGCTGGGAAGCGATCGCCTATGAAAAGGCACAAGTGCAGGACAATGGCGGCAACTGCGACGGAGAGAATGATTTCTCCGAAGACGCCAGTGTGTCCGGTAAAACGGAGCCAGCCAGCAATCTCGGGATCAAATCGGAAGTACATGCCGACGGCCGTGATGACAGCACTGACAGCGGTGACAATCCAGCTCAACCGAGCATTGGCGCTGTTCTCAGAGGTGGAAGTGTCTTGCAGGCGACGGCGTAGGTAGACGTCGTAAAGCAGCATGCCGCCGATGAAATATGCGATCCACGCGAGTAGCGGATAGATCTGCGGCAGCGTCATAGGCGCGTACTTAATTGTGGCGGCGATGGTGGCGGCGATGAAGAAGCCGACTCGCCACCAGGTTCCGAGCGCTGGCATCCAGGAAACCAGCATCATGACCAGGCCCATGATGACGAGGACCACCTGAATTTCTCCACCCACCGGCAATAGCGCCAGGCCGATGAGAATGATCAGGGCACCGCGAGTGATCAGGCGCAAGAAGGTAGTGCTGCTGTAATTGCGGCCGATAATCATCATTGTGGCGCCGGCGATAATGGCGAACAGTGATGAGGGTAGGCCAGAGAGCACAACCTTTGTGCTCCAAAGTAGTGAGGCCATATGGACAATGATCATGCCGATGATGGCGAGTGAGCGCGCTATATCGAGCCCCACAATTCGGGTAGGTTTATTCACCCCGGATTTCTCCTTTACTACAACTTATAGGGAGGTGCTCTTTGGTAAAAAGCACTCTCTACAAACGGCGTATTGAAAACGACTTTTTAGTTGTAGCAACCGAACCTGACAATACATTAAGTGACTATGTGTAAATCATGGTGTTTCGTCTGTGTTTTTACTGGGAAACTAGCGCGCTCAAAAAGCTAAGAGGCAGGCGTAACCTGGTGGCATGACATCGATGCTGACGAGTTTCACCTGGGCAGAGGTGCCAGGCGTCTTCCTCGCGTACCTATTAATCATTGCCATCCCCACCGCTCTCGCATGGGTGGGTGCCGCATGGTTGGCCAAAAAATACGGCGAGCGTATCGCATTTGGGCACACGATTTTCGTCTTTGTCGCAGCATTCCTAATCTGCTTTTGTACGCTCGCGTGGACACTTGAGGGCGAATACGACTACTCGCCGTGGCAGGTTTTCTGCAGCGGCTTTGCGATGGTCATCCTCACTGCCTCTGCCATGATGCGCGTGCCCGCCCCAACTCTGAACCTGCTGCCCACCTGGTGGGCTGCCGTCGCCGGCTACGCCCTGTGCTGGAGCATCATTGCCGGCACCGACGACACCACCGGGCTCTGGGCAGTCGGCCTGATGTTCCTGCTCCTCGGTCTCATCGCAGGCGTCGGCGCAGTCGTGTGGCTTACGCTGGCGATAAGGCGGCTTTTGTTGGATTCTGCCGCTTAGGGATTCTTAGTGGAACGGAGTTCGACAGCTAACTCGTCGATACGGCGCTCGAGGTCATCGCGAATCAGGTCCATGCGTTCTTTTCCGTCGATGCCTCGTTTTGAGGGCTCGTCAGTAAGCCAACGCTCGAGTGAGCCTTGAGCGTCCGAGGGGAGCTCTACATGAGCGGCATCGCCGATGATGACAACACGATCTGCAGTCCGGAGAAGCGTGGGGGCAATGGGCTTTGGTGATGCACTGTCCATAGAGGCGCCGATTTCTGCAACTGATTTGGCTGCAAGCGCATTGGTAGTAGTTTTGGGGTTCGTTCCTGCTGAAAGGGCGATGAACTGCGTGGCATATTTTGCACGCGCAATGGCCTCGGCCATCTGGGATTTACCGGCATTTGCCACGCAGATGAAAAGTACCTTCGGGATTTCCTTCATTTCAGAATCCTTTTTCTATAGTTTGTCCGGTACGGAAAGGTCATTAGGGAAAAGGCGCGGCCCGAGCCAGCGGGTGACGTAGACAAGTGCAACGAGTACGGGTACTTCAATAAGTGGTCCAATCGTTCCCGCAAGTGCTTGCTGGGACAATGGGCCGAAGGTGCCAATCGCAACCGCAATTGCCAACTCGAAGTTATTTCCGGCGGCCGTAAAGGCAATCGATGCGGAGGTTGCGTAGTTCATGCCCGCGGCCTTGGCCGAAGTGAGAGCGATCGCGAACATGGCGAGGAAGTAGATCACTAGTGGTAGTGCCACTTTCGCAACGGTCCAGGGATTCTCAAGAATCTGCTGTGACTGAAGCGCAAAGAGCAACACGATTGTGTATAGAAGGCCGGCAAGTGCCAATGGTGAGATTTTGGGCAAGTACTCATTTTCATCCCAGTCGCGACCACGGGTGCGTTCACCAATTATGCGTGATGCCGCGCCAGCCAGAAGCGGAATACCGAGGAATACCACTACAGATAGTGCGATTGCCCAAAAAGAAAAGGTGGCGGAAGTGGTTTCCAGTCCCAACCAGGAGGGCAGAATCTGCAGGTAGAACCACCCTAGAGCGCCGAACATGAAAATTTGAAATAGCGAGTTGACGGCCACCAATACGGCAGCGACTTCAGTATCGCCGCAAGATAGGTCGTTCCAGACCAAAACCATTGCAATGCAGCGGGCGAGACCGACGATAATCACGCCAGTGCGCAGTTCTGGACTATCGCTGAGGAATATCCAGGCAAGGATGAACATCAGTGCGGGGCCGAGAATCCAATTGAGGAAGACTGTGATGCCCATCAGCTTCCTTGATGTCAAAATTTCGCCCGTTTTGTCGTATCGAACCTTTGCGAGCGGTGGGTACATCATGACCAGCAAGCCGATGGCGATTGGTACGGAAATTGTCGCAATTTTTGCCTCTGCCAGCCAGTTCACAAATGACGGTGCAATTTTTCCGAGAATGAGGCCAATTGCCATTGCAGCTGCAATCCATAGCGGCAAGAAGCGATCTAGGAAGCTGAGTGACTTTGTAGTCTGTGTCATAGTTTCCGGTGTAATCAATATATCGATGATTGTCAATATATTTAGGGGGGGGCGTGTAGCCTCAACAGGTATGGACGAAATCTCAGAATGCTGTGCACTTGGCGGTCGGCCTCTCGACGCGGCGGAAGCGCAGGCTGCGGCAACGCTCTTCAAAGCGCTGGCGCAACCGGCGCGCCTGCAAATTTTGTCTCAGCTCGCTGCCGCTGGCTGTAGTCCGATGACCGTAGGGGAGCTGGCCGCTGTTTCTGGGCTTAGTCAGCCGACGGTGTCGCATCATTTAAAGACCATGGCGGATGCCGGGCTGCTAACTAGGTCTAAGAGTGGACGGGTGGTAACCCATGAGGTACGCCCTGAGGTATTTGCTGAGCTGCGACGTATCCTGGATATCGGTCACGCGGACGGGAGATAGTGAGCCGCTCGTCGCAAATTGCGATAGGTTGGAAAACCCTGTTTACCCGCCCAGGCGCTTGACGACGGCGTCGTGAAGCACCCCATTCGTCGCAACTGCGTCCCCGCCGTGCGGCCCGTCGACTCCCACTAGGGAAGTGAAGTGGCCGCCAGCTTCCTCCACCAGGATCGCAAGCGCTGCCAGGTCCCACAGGGAAACCTCCGGCTCTGCGGCGACATCGACCGCACCCTCGGCTACCAGGCAGTAGGAGAAGAAGTCGCCATAGCCACGCAGGCGCCAGGCGTCATCGGTGAGACCGATGAAGTTGTCGCGCAGGTCGCGCTCGGCCCAGCCGGTGAGCGAAGAGTTGGAAATTGAGCAGTCCGCGATGTCTGCCACCTTCGAGACCTCAATGCGGCGCTGAGCGGCTTCCCGGCCACCGACGTGGGTGCGCTTGAATGCGCCGTCGCCCTTGGATGCCCACCAGCGACGGCCCAGTGCTGGGGCAGAGACTACGCCGACAACCGGCTTGCCGTCCTCCAGCAGGGCAATCAAGGTGGCCCAGACCGGGACATTGCGCACGAAGTTCTTGGTGCCGTCGATGGGGTCGATGACCCACTGACGGCCCTCAAACACAGCTTCGCCGCCGAATTCTTCGCCGAGAACTTCATCGCTCGGGCGCTTGTCCGACAGAATCTCGCGGAGCAGCTTCTCGCACGCGATATCGGCATCGGAGACCGGAGTCAGGTCGGGCTTGGACTCGACGATTAGATTGGCCGCCTCGAAGCGGGACATCGTGAGGTCGTCGGCTGCGTCGGCAAGCGAGAGTGCGAGGGCGAGATCTTCGGAGTAAGAGGTGGTCATGGCCGAAATTCTAGCGCAGAACCTCACTCAGCTCTGCGACCTGGCCACTCGAGCCCGCAAGCTTCCAGCGCCCCACCGACGTACATTCGCCGCCTGCGCCCGAGATAAGCGCATACCCAGGCAGCCAGTCCCAGGCTGCGACGTCGCGCTGGAACCATACGCCGATGCGGCCGTCGGCAACGCCTGCCATATCCACCGACGCTGAGCCCAGCATGCGCCAGGTAGCGCTGCGGGACACCGCATCCAGCCAGGACTTTGTAGCCGTGGCCTCGGATTCCTCGCTCGAGCTCACCACCGTGGTGTGGAGGTAGGTCGCTGCGCAGACTTCCGAGAGGGGGCGGTCAGTGACCCGGAGGTCATCAACAGTGCCATCGAGGTTGATACGAGTGGTCGGGAGATTGGGGCCACCAATCCAGCTCTCGCCCGTTGCCGGGCGGTGCACCGCGCCGAGGACGACCTCATCCGGATTGTTCGCATCGCCCATAACCAGCGCCAATGCGCTGCACCAGTAGTCCGAACCAGTGGTGAAGTTGTAGGTGCCATCGACAGGATCGATCACCCACGTGCGACCAGACTGGGACTCCTTCGCGGACCCTTCCTCGCCAAGAATGCCGTCCTCCGGGCGGAGCGCGGCCAAAGCCTCGACGACGAATTTCTCCGCTGCGCGGTCGGCCGCGGTGACGACGTCGGAAATCGATGTCTTGTACTCCGTGACCAGGCCTTCGTCGCGCATACGAGCGGCAATGGTAGCGGCACGCTTCACGATGGCAACCGCAACGCTGGTATCCGATGCCACAATCGACTCGGATACTTGGGAGAGAAAGAGTTCTAGGTCTTGGCTGGAATCTTGGCTGGCGGTGGATTCAGACATACGTCCTATTGTGCACCGAAACAGGCGGTATAGCTAAGGTAGTACCCGTGAACCCGGATCTGAATGCTGACCTCAAAGAACTCGACGCGACGCTGACCACCATTGAGAAGGTGGTCGATGTCGACGAGCTTTCCGACCGGATCAGGGAGTTGGAAGCCCAGGCCGCCGACCCGTCGCTGTGGGATGACCCCGACCACGCGCAGCAGGTCACCAGCGCACTATCGCAGGCGCAGGCGAAGAAGAAAAAGATCGACTCGCTGCGCGGGCGCCTCGACGATCTCTCTGTGATGTACGAACTCGCGGAAGAGGAGGGCGACCCCGACGCCGTCGAGATGGCCGATGCCGAACGCGCTGAGCTGCGTGCCGACATCGAATCCCTCGAGGTCACTACGATGCTTTCGGGGCCTTACGACGAGCGCGAGGCGGTCATCAACATCCGCTCCGGTGCCGGTGGCGTGGATGCCGCTGACTGGGCCGAGATGCTCATGCGCATGTACCTGCGCTGGGCCGACAAGCATGGGCATAAGGTCGAGGTTTACGACACGTCCTACGCTGAAGAGGCCGGCATCAAGTCCGCTACTTTCGTCGTCCATGGCGAGTACATGTACGGCACCCTCTCGGTCGAGCAGGGTGCGCACCGTCTGGTTCGTATTAGTCCTTTTGATAACCAAGGGCGCCGCCAGACTTCCTTCGCTGAGGTCGAGGTGCTGCCAGTTGTGGAGGAAACGGATCACATCGACATCCCCGAGTCAGATTTGCGTATCGACGTCTACCGCTCCTCCGGCCCAGGTGGGCAGTCGGTGAACACCACGGACTCCGCGGTCCGACTTACGCACGTCCCAACCGGCATCGTGGTGACCTGTCAGAACGAGAAGTCGCAGCACCAGAACAAGGCATCTGCCATGCGTGTTCTGCAGGCGAAGTTGCTGGAGAAGAAGCGCCAGGAAGAGCGCGCGGAGCTGGACGCTCTCGGCGCAGGCGGCAATGCCTCGTGGGGTAACCAGATGCGCTCCTATGTGCTGCACCCGTACCAGATGGTCAAGGATCTGCGTACCGAATACGAAGTCAACAACCCACAGTCGGTCCTCGACGGTGACCTCGACGGTTTCATTGAGGCCGGTATTCGCTGGCGCATGGCTCAGCAGTCCGAAGGGGAGTAGCCCTAGAAGGGCGGTTCGTCTTCGAGTGCTTCCGGTGTGGTGGGCTCGTCGGCTTCTGATTTTCTCTTGTTTTTGTTCATTCCCAGTTCTTCGCGAGCCTGATTTGTCAGCTCCTGTGATTCGCGGAGGTTTTCCAACCTCTGCTCGTTGTACTCCTTGAGTGTCTGTGCTTTCTTTGTCTTGCGCAGGTCGAAGGAGTAGCGACCGTGGCCGGAGAGCGGCCCTGATTCTGTGCTGATTAGGGCAGCTTTTTCAGCGCTCTGATCAGTGGCGGAGGTCCAGTACTCCACGCCGTCGATATCGCGCACGACATTCCAAAGACCGGCCGTTTTTAGATTGTGGTGGCGACGGCATAGGCAATGGAGGTTGGGCGTCTCGGTTTGGCCACCTTCGTCGGGATTCTCGTGGTTATACGGCTGAATGTGGTCGATGTCGCACTTCGTCGCATCGACATCACATCCGGGAAAGCGACAGGTGCCGTCTCTACCTTGGATGTAAGTACGCTGTCGCTCTGTTGGCGAGTACTTTTCCGTTTTCTCGTCCGCTAGTAGCCGGATGCTAGTGACCCGATCGAGCCAGGATTCAGCGGCGATTTTGTTGATCCACCCTAGGCCGCCAATCCAGGCTTCTTGGGGCTTGTCTTGGGTAAGCGGGCAGTACAGATTCAGTGTGGCGGTGACCTGAGCAGTCCCGTGCAGAAGGTGTGAAAAAGCCTCGACGAAGTCGCAGTCTTGATCAGCGGTGATTTCTTCCAAGACCTTCTGAAACTCAATTGCCCGCTCAGGCATCAGTTCCATGGTGACTTCAGTGAGGGTGTCCTTTAACTCGAACTTTATAGATTCGCCAGCTTTTTGTTCGATGCCTTTTTGAAACGAAGTGATCGGCGGGTCGTACTCATTCTTCGGGCGCAATAGCGGGCTGACTTCATCAATAAGTCGCTGAATATTCTGTTGAAGGCTCCGAACTCCGCGAAGAACTTCACCATTGACTCTCGGCGTGATCAGCTCAAGGAGATGGTCTTCGAAATATCTCACAGCCGAGGGGTCATCCAATGGGAGGATGGCCGTGGCAATGACCCGCATGTGGGGAAGCGGTAGCTGTGCGCGTTTGAGCAGAAGCTCTTTTAACCGCGGGAGTCGCTCTAGTTGCATTCCGACATCGATGTACTGGAGTGTTCTCCCACGTGACATGCCAAGAGCTGGAGCGATTTTGGCGATGTAATCTTCGACATCTTTTGTTGAAGAACAGGGAACACAAGCAAGGGCAAGCTTCAAGTCAGCTCGATTGCGGTCAATTCCAAGACGTGCTGGTGCTGTTTGAGAAATCTCATGGTGAAAGCGTGGCGCTGTTGCTTCCATCGCCGCAGTGTAAGTGCGTTTGCGTGGTATATTTTCCCCGCTGGCCATTGTTGAATCCCCCTGAAAGATAAGGCCTGGACGTTGAAATGTTGGAATAGGGAAGAGGTAGGGAAAGTATTTTCGACTAGCTCTGAGTGTTAACTTTCCGAGCTTCAAGCAGCTCGGCGATGCTATTCGGTGTTTTTAATCCTCGTGTTTAATCTTTCATGGCTCATTGTAATCGAACAGGCAAGCGAATTAAAGGGGTATTTAAAGATTTTTGGGGAAAATAATTTCGAATGCCGCTATGGCGTGAGCTTTCGTGCAGTCGCGCGCTCTGGGGTAGCGTTCGACGCCGCCTGTTCCCGCAATCCCGTCACGGCGACCAATTCCACGCATTCCAGAGTGACTTGAGTGGCTTAAGTGATTAGAGTGTCTACTTATGATCACTTTCGACGGGGTTACCAAGTCCTACTCGACTTCTAGCCGACCAGCTCTCGACGACGTTTCAGTCCACATAGATAAAGGTGAGTTTGTCTTTCTCATTGGACCGTCGGGCTCTGGTAAGTCGACCTTCCTGCGCCTTATGGTGCGTGAAGAGAAAGTGGATTCAGGAAAACTGACGGTTGCAGACCAGGATCTAACCAAGATTTCTCGTCGCAACATCCCTAAATTGCGTCAAAAAGTGGGGTATGTCTTCCAGGACTTCCGCCTGCTGCCAAAGAAGACGGTGTACGAAAATGTCGCGTTCGCGTTGCAGGTAATTGGCAAGCCGAAGGCGAAAATCGACAAGGCAGTTCCGGAAACGCTCGAAATGGTCGGGCTCTCGGGCAAGGAAAACCGCTACCCGCACGAGTTGTCTGGTGGTGAGCAGCAGCGCGTCGCCATTGCTCGCGCCTTCGTCAACCGCCCGCTCATCTTGCTTGCCGACGAGCCCACCGGCAACCTCGACCCAAGCACCTCCGGTGACATCATGCTCCTGCTTGACCGCATCAATCGCATGGGCACGACCGTTATTGTGTCGACTCACGACAACGATGCCGTGGACTCCATGCGTCGCCGCGTGCTGGAGCTGGAGCTGGGGCGTCTCGTGCGTGACGACGCCACGGGTGTTTACGGCCTGAACAACTAGCAGACAGTCCATCGGTAGAAGAACTCATTCGAAAGGTATTACTGACCTATGAAGACTCGCTTTGTCCTCGGTGAGGCTTTCTCCTCCTTGGGCCGAAACATCACGATGACCATCGCGATGATTATTACGACTGCGGTGTCGTTGGCGCTGCTTGCGACGGGCATCCTGGTTACTGAGCAGACCAGCCGCACGAAGGATCTCTATCTCGATCGAGTAGAAGTGCAGATTGAGCTGAATGAACAAATCTCCGCCGAAGACCAAACTTGCTCCTCGCCGGAGTGCGCTGACGTCGTCGGCAAGCTTGAAGAGGCTGACGGCATTGATTCGGTGACCTTCCGAAATCGTCAGCAAAACTTTGACCACTTCGTGGAGATGTTCAAGGACAGTGACCCCGTGCTCGTGGAAAATGCGACGCCGGAGTCGCTGCCGGCTGTCGTGATGGTGCGTTTGAGCGATCCGACCGATGTCAGCCCGCTCGATCCGATTCGGGAGCTGCCACAGGTCGACCACGTTACTGACCAGCATGAAGAGATCGGTACTGCAGCTCAGAACTTGGATTCGGTGCGAAATGCGACCTTCCTGCTGGCTGCGGTGCAGGCCGTTGCCGCTGTGTTCCTGATTGCGAACATGGTGCAGATTGCGGCGTTCTCGCGTCGTAAGGAAGTTGAGATTATGCGCATGGTCGGTGCCAGCCGTTGGTTCACGCAGGCGCCGTTCGTCCTCGAGGCTGTGATTGCGTCGCTGATTGGTGGTGTGCTGGCCATTGGTGCGCTGTTCCTGGGCAAGGCGACGGTCATCGATCCGGCGCTGAGTAACCTGTACAAGGCACAGCTCCTGGCGCCGCTGACCAACGGCGATATCGGTGTGGTGGCGCCGATCGTGGTCGTTATTGGCATGGTCTTCGCTGGGCTTGTTGCGCAGGTCACGCTGCGTCTTTACTCACGCGACTAGGGTTGCAAAAAGGTTAGCTATTAGGCCCCGCGGTTAAACCCGGCGAATAGGGTCGTCGCGCCCTGCCGGGTAAACTGTGGACTATGAATAATGACGACGTCCAGCGCCCACCGAAGCTCGACAAGAAGGCTTATGAGGCCGAGCTTAAAAAGCTCCAGGCAGAGCTCGTCGAAATGCAGCAGTGGGTAGTAGAAACCGGTGCCCGAATTGTCATCGTGATGGAGGGGCGTGACGCTGCCGGCAAGGGGTCGGCCATTAAGCGCATCACGCAGTACCTGAACCCCCGTACCTGCCGTGTTGAGGCTCTGCCGGCCCCAACTAGCCGTGAGCAGGGTCAGTGGTACTTCCAGCGGTACGTCGAAAAGCTGCCGACTGCTGGTGAAATCGTGATTTTCGACCGCTCCTGGTACAACCGTGCCGGCGTTGAGCGGGTCATGGGCTTCTGCACCTCCCAGGAGTACCGTCGCTTCTTGCATCAGGCGCCGATTTTTGAGCGTCTGCTGGTCGAAGATGGCATTATCCTGCGTAAGTACTGGTTCTCTGTGTCGGACGAGGAGCAGGTTGCCCGCTTCAAGTCCCGCCGTGAGGATCCGCTGCGCCGCTGGAAGCTCTCGCCGATGGATTTGGAGTCCATCACCCGCTGGGAGGATTACTCCCGTGCAAAGGATGAGATGTTCATCCACACCGATATCCCGTCCGCACCGTGGTTCACGGTTGAGTCTGAGGATAAGAAGCGTTCGCGTATCAATGTCATCAACCACCTGTTGACGACCATTCCGTACGAGCGCATTCACCGCGATGTTCCGGAAATCCCGGAGCGTCCGGAGTCGGAGGGAAGCTACGAGCGTCCGCCGCGCACGGAGTTCCGCTATGTGCCGGACGTTGCCGCCAATCTCGAGGCTGACCGCGTAAAGGGCGCAGGCAAGTCCGATAAGAAGGGCAAGAAGCACAAGAAGGGCAAAAAGGACAAGAAGAGCAAGAAGAAGTAGCTCCTTAGTCTCAGTGAGGTTCTGGTCGTCAGAACCTTCGCAGCAGAACCTTCCTGTTAGGACCTTTCCCTGGTTAGTTATCTGTGTCACACTGGGTGACATGACTGCTACTGATAACGGTTCTGGCACTGCACGCACCGAGGTCGATGAGCCGAAGGTGCTGCGAGAAGTCCACGGGCGATCTGGTCACCTTCGGCTGAATAGGCCGAAGGCACTTAATTCGCTCGATTTGGATATGGTCACCGAGGTCGTCGAGGGGCTCCGCGCATGGCGTGACGACGACTCGGTGGACCACATTGTTGTTTCATCCGGTCACCCCAAGGCGTTTTGTGCCGGTGGTGATGTGCGCGCAGTTCGGCAGGCTGTGCTCGATGGCGTTCCGGAGCAGGGGGAGGAGTTTTTCCGGGATGAGTACGAGATGAACGCGATGATTGCGGAATTCGCGCAGTCCAAGCCATATATCGCGATTATTGATGGCATCGCTATGGGCGGTGGCCTTGGTGTTTCCATGCACGGCTCCCACCGAATCGTGACCGAGCGTGCCAGCGCTTCCATGCCAGAAATGGCAATCGGCTTTATTCCCGACGTTGGCATTACCCACTTTTCGCAGCATGTGAACACGCGGTTAGGAGGGCCCTCGTCGGCAATCGCGAGGTTTACCGGGCTGACCGGTTACCGCCTAACTGCGGCGGACATGCTGTGGTCTGGATGGGCGACACATGCGGTGCCATCCGCGCAGCTGGACGAGTTTGTTGCGGCTCTGGACCGCGATGGAATTGATTCGGCGCTCGCGGAGTATGCGCTCGATGTGGACTCAGCTGAGGCTCGTGATCTGCTCGGGGATCCGCAGTTGGCCGAGTGGAGCGACTGCATTGAGGCTTGCTTTGGGGCTGATACCTGGGCGGAGATTGAGCGAGCTCTCAACGAAGCCGCTGAGGCGGGCTCTTGTGCATCGTCAACAGTGGAGACTTTTCGCGACCTGCTGGCACCCGCCAACCCGGAAAGTCTCGTAGCGGCCGTGGAACTCTATGCGGCTAACTCGGCCCACGAGGTCACCTTGCAGGAGGCGCTAGACCGGGAGATGAAGCTTGGCGCTTACATGCGTCAGCACCCCAATTTTGCCGAGGGCGTGCGGGCAGTGTTGGTGGATAAGGACCGCGACGCCGCCTTTAAGCCCGCTACCGTGCAGGAAGTTGATGTCGAAGAGATTCGACAGCACCTTCGTTAGCTGGCTATGCGTTAGACAAAGCTGTGGCGGCCAGTCGTCGGCGCGAAATCATCGGCAATCATGGCCGCCAATTCGAGATAACTCTGGGTGGTGGCGGGCTGGAGATTGTCCAGCTCGATATTGGCACCATTCGCGATATGCGGATCGTAGGGGATGACCTGTACTGCGCGGCAGCGCTGGGCAAATAACTCGTGCACGGTCTCTGTGGACAGTCCCTGTTTATTTAGCTCGTTGACCACCACGACAGTGGTAGAGACCAGCCGTTCGAAGCCGTGCGCTGAAAGCCAGTCCAATGTCGTCCAGGCGCTTTTCACGCCGTCCAGTGCAGGCGTGGTGACCAGCACCAGACAATTGGCCGCAGACAGAATCGAAGCGGAGATGGGCTGCGTCAGGCCGGTACCGCAGTCTGTCAGACTCACGTTGTAATGCCGCCGAAGGATGTCGAGGGCCGCGCAGTATTCGCCGTCGGAAAGCGCGATCGTCGATGTCGGATTTTGGTCGCTGCCGACAACCTCCAGCCGTGACGGCGTGTGTGATGTATATGCGCGGACCTGCGCATATTTGTCCGTATCCGGGGCTCGGAGCAGATCGCGAATTGATGCGGGATTGGCCGCGGTGACGCGTGCGCCGAGGGTACCAAAGTCCGGATTCGCGTCGATTGCGACGATTCGGTCACTGCGCAGGCTTGCAAGCGTGGCGCCCAGGCACATGGTTGTCGACGTCTTGCCGACGCCACCTTTCACGCTGACAATAGCGATGTTGTAGTCACCGTAGATAGGCTGTCGCACCCGCTCTATCAGCTCGCGTTGCTTGCGTGCCGACGATGATTCCCGCGGCGAAATTGCGCCCCAGGTGGCCTTATGAACCCAGCTGCGCCAGCCCGACTGTGGTGCCTGCCGCGAGTTCAGGCTAACCGCCAAGTCTGAGACGGAAACTGCGTGATTGACTGCGTGTTTGGTGGAAGCCATAGACTTCATCCCCTCCCCAAAAATCCCCAAAGTATGTCCCCGCCGTCGTTTTTACCACGCAGCCAGGACGACGGCGACTCCAAAGAAGGCATCGAGAATTCCGACCTGTTTCGGAGTCCACGGCCGAGCGCGGCGAGCGCCGGAGATTGGCATGGTAAAAGACCTGATGAGAAGCCCAATTGCGACGATGGGCACACCGATGCTGATGAGGTTCCGGTCGTGGAGGAGGAGCCACCCGATGATGGCCACGGCGGTAATGAGAACGTGATACGTGACCGAGCCAATGAGCCACTGGCGGTTGCCGCGCTTGCGAATCATAGTTTTTACATAGGGCACGGTGCCGACGAAATATCCAGCGTAGATAGCCGCAATTGCCCAAGCTTTCGGGGTTGGTCCGGCGATGATAGGCACCATGAGGCTAGCGGCCAGAACGGTGGAGACACCAGAGAGAAGTGAGCGCGGTCGGCGGCGGTAGGTCTCCCAAATAGCGATAGCGGCAAGAGGGGCAATGAGGGCGACCCAGGTGAGGAGGGAAACGTCGGCAAGCAGTGTGATGCAGCCGGCGACGGCAGTGAGCGCGGTGTACGTGGCGGCGGGTGCGAGGTGGCGGCGTTGGCGACGAGAGCGGAGCCAGACGCTCACGGCGAAGAATGCGAAGTAGCCGAGCAGCCAGGTCGCGGTGACGGCAAGGCCTGTCCATGTGGGGGTGAGGGCGAGAGCGGTCAGCGGGGGAATGGTGACCATGAACCAGGCGCCGTGCTGGTCCGGAACCCAGCCAGCGGAGCGCTTGTGATGGGAGCGGCGGGCGGGGCGGGGAGGACGTGGTTGGCGGGGCTTTTGGCTCATACTACGCATTGTAGATGCGTAATTATGTCGGGGCTGTATTAGAACCTCATATTGAAACCTCATTGAATAAAATGCACATGCGCGCAAGGCGACAGTGCTAACGTTGAACTCGCATTCTCAGGGCGAGGTGAAATTCCTCACCGGTGGTGATGCTGCGGCTGACGCAGACAAGTCCACGAGCGCCCTACCTGTGGCCAGAAGGGTCGTCAGGTAGGGGACAAGCAGATTTCGGTTGGAATCCGAAACCGACGGTCATAGTCCGGATGAAAGAGAAGGAGTTGAATAATTCGTGGAATACGTGTCGGATTTTTTGGTGGGTTTCCTCACTGCACAGCTCAGTGTGGCGGGAGCACCAATCTTGATTCGTGAAATTGTCGGTAACCTCTTTGGCCTGGCGTGTGCCTTCCTAGGTATGAAACGGAAGGTATGGGCTTGGCCGGTCGGCATTATCGGAAATGCCTTGCTGTTTACCGTCTTCCTCGGCGGAGTTTTCCACACGCCACAAAATCTTGATCTCTATGGCCAGGCTGGGCGTCAGGTCATGTTTATCGTCGTCAGTCTCTACGGGTGGTTCAGCTGGGTCAAGAGCCGCAATCAGAGCGGTGACGAGGTCGCAATTGAGCCGCGGTGGGCGACGGCATCGGAACGCATTGGGATGATTACCGTGGCTATCTTCGCCACTGTGATTTGTGCCAATATCTTTGAGATGCTGGGCTCGTGGGGGCCATGGGCCGATGCCTGGATTTTCGTCGGTTCGATGTTGGCGACCTGGGGTATGGCCCGCGGGTGGAACGAATTCTGGCTAATTTGGATTGCCGTTGACGCCGTGGGAGTGCCGTTGCTGCTCAAGGGTGGCTACTACCCGTCGGCGGCGCTGTACCTCTTCTACGGATGCTTCGTTATTTGGGGCTTTGTCTCCTGGGTTCGCCTCGAGCACCAGAGCGACAATGACCAGCAGAAGAGCTCCGCGACCGACCAAGTACCGGCTTTGGCAGCAGCCGAGCGGTAGGATAGTCCAGGTGAGCTTCCGACCAGATAACTCCCGTACCAACCGCGCCCATCAAGCCGAAGAGCGTGCCCGCAGTCTCGTGCAGGACGTCCTCGACCGCGAGGAGCGGGTACGCAACAATCTGGCCAGCGCTGATGTCGACCCGTGGACGATGCGCTTCGTCGTCGATGAGTCGATTTCTGAGGGCGCAATCATCACCTGGCGCAATGAGGCCACTCGTGCCCGCCGCATCATGCGCCGCTATGACATTCAGCGGGGCTACCGCGAGAAGTTGCGCGAAGTTGAAAAGCGCATCGATGCCATGTTGCACCTCGCGGAATCGCTGGAGGAGTCGTGGGACGCCGCGGCACACGCCTCGAAGAGGCTTTCCGACGCGGAGGCCCGCGATGTCGCCGCCTTTGAACGCGAGCGCGAGCGGCAAAATGACGCGGCAGAGACTAAGCGGCAGCGTGAGGAGAAGGTCCGCAAGTTCCGTCGGAAAGCGGAGAATATTGCTACCGACGCGTGGGACGCGGGCCGTGACGCGCTGGAGAAGCTGCCGCCGCTGTCGTCTTCGCTGAAGGACATCGCGGCTAAGTTCCGTTCGCGGGGCTCGGAGGAGGAACCGCGCGAGGTACGGCGGGCAACAGCCCGCGACCTGCGCAAGGAGCCCCCGCTGCCGGAGGACTAGCGCTCCTCAGCTTTAGCTGCCTGGACTACCTCAACGAGCTTGGAAATCTCCTCGTGAGAGGGGCGGATATCCGGATGCGTGCGACAGTAGTCCAGCAACAAATAGCCAGCTGTGCGAATGCGACGATGCCCATCCCAGTGTGGAGTGGCGATTTCGGGGTCGTTGGTGGCCAAAGACGAGATGGCCTGGCGCTCACTGAGCAGCTCGTACTGGAGATCTCGACGAATATCGAGCGCCTGATTCGGAGTACCGGTTAGCAGCGCGCCGAGAAGAGCGCCCATCTGTCGATAGCAGCGCGGAATATGACGCAGGTAGTGCTTTTCAATGCTCTCGGTTGGCCAGAAGTGCAGGACAGCGAGAGCCAGCGCGCAGGCGATACCGACTTCCAAGACACGATCGGTCACAATCGGTGCGAGTTCGCCAGCGACGTTTCCGCCCAGCAGCAGAGCCAGCGGAGTGGTGACGATTGTCGTCAGCGCATAGTTCTTCACCACGAGAACCTCCGCGCCGAATTGGCAGGCTGCAAGCGCGATAAGTAGCGTCCAGCTGTCCAGGCCAAAGGAAAAGAGCAGCGCATAGAGGAAAATGCCGATAATCGAGCCCACCATGCGGTGAATCCCTCGGATCGAACCAGCGGTGCGGTCGGGACCCCACTGCAGAGTCATCAATGCGCTGACCACCGCCCAGTCAGGCCGGTCGAGACCGATTAGCACGCTGATGAGGCCGGCTAAGCCACCGGTAATAGCAACCTTTGCCGCAGTCATCGACGCATGGGAATAGCGATCGAAAGAGCGGAAGATTCGGTAACTCACGCTTGGTCGCGCGAGTGGAATGGTTGTCTGCGTCTCGTCGAAGAGGTTAGGTGTGTCCACGATGTCCACAGCGCTGCCGTGCACGCCCAAGCGTCCGCGGATAGCAATCAGCCGCTGATGAGCAGCAATGACACGGTTGACCAGTTCCGTGTGGGAGGGCTTAACGATTTTGCTGCCACGGATGATGCCTGCGTCGGCAAGCGATTCCCATGCGTCGGTGAGTGCAGTTTGCGCCTGGTGATGAACGGCGAACGATGTCGAGTCTGACTTTTCCATCGCGTCGATGGCTGATTCAAGGGATTCGACAGCCGCCATCTCGGGGCCATGCGGATTCCACAACCGCGGTGCCATTCCGATGACTATCGCGGAAAGCACACCAACGGTAGCCCACATGGCGGTTTCCACCGGGTTGAAGCCGAGGCGGGCGACCATTGTTGTGCCGCCGGAGACCATCACAATGAAGAATGAACCTGGCGGTGGCAGGCGCAGTGCGTTTTGAATAAAAGCGCCGATGGTGGCCAACGCCGTGGTAAAAAGTGCGATGAGCAGCAGCCATAGATTGCTGCCGCCGGAAGCGATCTCACCGTGGACCACTGATCCGACAAAACTGCCGGACATAACTCCGGCGATCAGGCATAGCCCGGCGATGGCCATCACGCGCAGACGACTGCGGTAGGGGTGGCCTTCGCCATAGATGACCACGCACCCACCAGCGGCGATAAGGAGCATCTCCGAGCCATGTCCGGTGAGAAGTGCCACGGCACCCGGCAGGAATAGCGCGAGTGCTGCGCGGAGGGCACCTGGCCATCTCTGCGCACGGGAGTGGAAGGCAGTAAAAAGTTGCCATGCACTTGGTTGTGGAGGAAGCTCAACCGTTTGGCTCAATGTTGGTGAAATCTCCTTAAAACTCTAGTCAGCGACCAGCGTCTCGAGCGTGAACTCCGGGTGCTCCTTCTCAATGAAGGACAGCTTCCACTTGTCGCCGAAGAGGGCGATGAGGGCGCCGTCGGAACGCGTGAAGATCTCCACGCCGCGCTGCTTTGCCAGCTCAGGCGCGGTCTCTTCGTCCGTGCGGCGGGCGACGGAGTAGGGGATGGGCTCGGCGATGGTCTCGACGTTGTACTCGTTTTCCATGCGTGCCATCATGACCTCGAACTGCATCGGGCCGACCGCGGCCATCACCGGGGCGGCATCGCCGCGGGTATCGTTGCGCAGAATCTGCACCACGCCCTCGGCATCGAGCTGATCGACAGCCTTACGGAACTGCTTGTACTTGCCCAGGCTCTTGGCGCGCAGAGTGCGGAAGTGCTCGGGCGCGAACTGCGGCATCGGCTTGAATTGAACCTTGCGGCCCTCGTAGATCGTGTCACCCGGTGCCAGTGAACCCGCATTGACCAGGCCGACAATGTCGCCCGGGTAAGCCGTCTCCACAGTCGAACGTGTCCGGCCGAAAACGGTCAAAGCATACTTTGTGGAGAAACTACGTCCCGACTGCGCATGCGTGACCTGCATGCCGCGGTCAAACTCGCCAGAGACAACGCGCATGAATGCCAGCTTGTCGCGGTGGTGCGTATCCATACCCGCCTGCACCTTGAACACGACGCCCGAAAAATCATCCGTCGGTTCGCGCTTTTCGACGATAGCCCCCTGGCCGCCAGCCGCTGCAGCGGCAACGGCAGCCGGGTCGGACTCGCGGGCACCAGGTGCCGGAGCCAGCTCGCAGAGAGTGTCCAGGATCTGGTGGACACCCCAGTTCAGCATGGCGGAGGCGAAAATCACCGGAGAGGTGTCGCCAGCGAGGTACATCTCCTGGTCGTGGTCAGCGCTATCGGCGGAGAGTAGCTCGGACTCCTCGGCTGCCGTCTCCCAGGCGTCGCCCTGCTCTGCGGAGGCCTCATCTGGGGTGAGGTGACGCTCAGCGGCGATAGTGGCGCCACCGGCAGTGCGCTCGAAGCCAATGAACTGCTTGGCCTGGCCGTCCTCACCACGCTCCAACAGACCGCGGAAGTCGCCGGCCTCACCAACTGGCCAGTACAGCGGAGTCGGTTGCAGACCAATCTCCGCGACAATCTCATCCATCAACTCCAGGGGAGCCTTACCCGGGCGGTCCCACTTGTTGATGACGGTGACGATGGGAATTCCGTTGGACTTACAAACCCGGAACAGTTTCAACGTCTGAGGCTCGAGACCCTTGGCACCGTCGACAAGCATGACAGCGGCGTCGACAGCGGTGAGCACACGGTAGGTGTCCTCGGAGAAGTCAGCGTGACCAGGCGTATCGACGAGATTGATCATGTACGGCTCGCCGTCGTGCCCCTCTGGCTGGTACTCGAACTGCAGCGCGGAAGAGGCAATCGAGATGCCGCGATCCTTCTCCATGTCCATCCAGTCGGACACAGTCGACTTACGGCCGGCCTTGCCGTGGACAGCACCGGCTTCGTTAATGACATGAGCATGCAGCGCCAGCGCCTCGGTGAGCGTGGACTTACCGGCATCCGGGTGTGCGATGACGGCGAATGTGCGGCGGCGTGCGGCTTCTTCGGCGAGAGTGGTCACAGGGAAACTACGCTTTCCTTAAAAAGAAAATCGGAATAAGGGAATCGGGTTCAACCTTTCTAACTTACCGCTCCAGTGGGGTAAGGGGTCAATTGCAGTTAGAGGTTGAACAGCTCGCGCAGCGTCGTGATGACGCCTTCCTCCGCGTTCGACGGTGAGATGTCGGTGGCGCGGCGTTTGATTTCCGGGTGACCGTTGGACATGGCAAACGAACGGCCTGCGTGGTCGATGAGCTCGAGATCATTCAGGTAGTCAACGAAGCAGACAGTTTCGGCAGGAGAGACACCTAGGGCCTCCTGCAGGGCGGCGAGTGCCGTGCCCTTGTTGGTGTTGGCATCGATGAGGTCGACCCAGTGGGCACCGGAGACTACCGCGCGCAAGTGCGAGCTTTGGGAACGCAGGTAATCGGCCGATTCCTCTTCGACGGAGTAAGGATCAAAGGCGGCAATTTTGACGATGCCGTCCTCGGCGGCAGCGGCGATGACATCATCGACCTTCTGCAGCTTCAGGTAGTACTTGGCGGCCTCGTTGAACTGCAGCTGCTGAACTTCCTCCGGAATATTGAAATGCGGCGGGAAAAACTCCACGTATGCGCTGGCAGCGCCGCAGATAATAACCGACAGGGGAGTACGGCCCGCCGCCACACGGTTGTCGTTGAACTGGCGGATCGCGTGTACCAACTGAGTGACGATGTCGTGGTCGATACTGGTAACCGAAACCACCTCGCCCGCATCCGCGACATAGTTGCCGTTTTCCGCAATGATTGGGATGCGGTGTGCAATGGGGGCGAACTGGTCGGCCAGAGTTGCGTACTGGCGGCCCGACGCGGGAGCGAAGTGGACACCGCGGTCGAGCAGCTCCGTGACTACCGGCCAAAAGGACTCCGGGATTTCCTTGTCTTCATTTAGTAGAGTCCCGTCCATATCCGTGACTACAAGGCGGTATGGCGGCTGGGCGGGAGATTGCTGCTGGATATCCAGGGGTTCCGTCATGGCTCTTATTCTAACGGGTAAGTAGGGTTCAATTTTCTTCCTTGAGGTGTCTCCCGGTGTCTCCCCCGATTGGGTGAAAGCTGGGCCACAATACGGGGTACCCAGTTGAGGGCGATAGCCGGTGAATAGCGTGTGCGGGGTATTTTGAGGGGGAACTCATACTCATTTAAGCCAGGAGGATTTATGTCGGATTCGGCCCCCATCAAGCGCAATGACTGGAATGAGCGCATCAGCCTTGCAGAGCAGATGATCCCCCTCCTGGGACAACTGCGCCGCAACAATGATGTCGTGACTTCAATCTTCGGCCGCCGACTGGAAAACGTTACCGAGACCGGCATCATTAAGTCGCACCGCTACGCCCGTCGCATCACCTCGCAGGAGCTGCCCCTGAGTCAGACCCTGCCGATTCTGCAGGAACTGGTGAAGATGGATCTCGGCACCGCCTCCATTGACCTGGGCGCCCTGGCTACCAGCTTCGAAGAGGAAGGCGGCGATCTGCGCGCATTCCTCGAGCGTGAGCTTGCCGACGTCATCGGTGCCGGGACACAGACCCCGAAGACCGACATTGTCCTCTACGGTTTCGGCCGCATCGGCCGTCTGCTGGCTCGCATTCTGCTGGCTCGTGAGGCACTGTTCAACGGCCCGCGCCTGCGCGCTATTGTGGTTCGCCAGAATGGTGAGGACGACATTGTCAAGCGTGCTTCGCTGCTGCGCCGTGACTCCGTCCACGGTGCATTCGACGGCACCATCTCGGTTGACCGCGAAAACAACATTATTTGGGCAAATGGCACCCCGATTCAGGTCATTTACTCCAATGACCCGGCAACTGTTGACTACACCGCCTACGACATTAACGATGCGATTGTCATCGACAACACCGGTCGTTGGCGTGACCGCGAGGGACTGTCACAGCACCTTCAGTCCAAGGGTGTTTCCAAGGTTCTGCTTACCGCGCCGGGCAAGGGCGATGTGAAGAACATTGTCTACGGAATCAACCACAACATCATCGAGGAATCTGACAACATTTTGTCGGCAGCTTCGTGTACTACCAACGGCATCACCCCGGTGCTGAAGGTCGTCAATGACAAGTGGGGTGTCGAGTTCGGTCACGTCGAGACCGTCCACTCCTTCACCAATGACCAGAACCTGATTGACAACTTCCACAAGGGTTCCCGCCGTGGTCGCGCAGCCACCCTGAACATGGTTCTCACTGAGACTGGTGCCGCAAAGGCCGTCGCCAAGGCTCTGCCGGAGTTCGAGGGCAAGCTGACCGGTAACGCCATCCGCGTTCCCACCCCGGACGTTTCCATGGCGGTGCTGAACCTGACCCTCGACACTGAGGTCGACCGCGACGAAGTCAACAACTACCTGCGTGAGGTTTCCCTCAAGTCCGTTCTGCGCCAGCAGATTGACTACATCCACTCCCCGGAAGTGGTTTCCACCGACTTCGTCGGCTCCACCCATGCTGGCATCGTCGATGGTCTGGCTACCATCGCCAACGGTAAGCACCTGGTGCTCTACGTCTGGTACGACAACGAGTTCGGTTACTCCAACCAGGTCATCCGCATTGCTGAGGAGATCGCAGGCGCTCGTCCGCGGGTCTACCCGAAGCGCAAGCACATCGACGAGCTCTAAGGCGGCGGACCTGAGCTTGAGCTGCTGAGCCCTCGAACGCCCTCTTCCCCCCCTCCAAAACCACGGGGGTTGAGGCGATGGGGAGGGCAGGGGAGGGGGACGGGGAGATTTTTCTGTCCATCGACGACGACCTGGATTCCGCGTATGAGCCGTTCGAGTTGGTGAGGATTGTGATCCTGCCGGAACTGAGCGACGAGGATCTGGTTTTCGGCCTCCAATTCCGGGCCTCCGGCGACATCGAGCACGGGCGGGGGATGAAGATTCGGGAAAGTGATTTCGGGATCGTCGAATACGGCTCGGCGGAAGTGGCCCTGTTCGGCGCCTTGGTGGCGGCGTCCGGCCGCCACTCGGTTCCAATCCGCGTGGGGCCCTATGTGGATTGTCAATAGTCAGGCGAGACTTTCACGTACATCGTATGGGAGGGGTGTAGCCATGACTGATCGCCGGGCCGCATCGTGCGGGCCGGCGGTGATCAGCGCAGCGGCCTACGCAGCCGTGGCGATGGTTCTAGCAGGGATTTCTCGGAAGAACTCACGCCGAGTCAACAGGGCATAGATGTCGTTGCAGCGGCTTCGGGCAAGCCACATCACCGCGGCGTTGTGCTTCTGTCCTTCAGCCCGTTTACGCAGGTAGTAGTCGCGCGATGCGGGATGGCAGTGCGACGCGATCCACGCCGATCGAAACATCGCGTTTTTCAACTGTTTATTGCCGGCCCTGGTGGGAAACTCGCCGCGGACCGACGTACCCGACTGCCGGGTGGTCGGCGTAAGCGGCTAAGTGTGCGGCGTCGGCGAAGTCCTGGCAATCGCCGATGGACAACACGATGTTAGAGGCGGTCTTGATGCCTACGCCGGGCATCGACATCAAGACCTGGGCAAGAGGGAACGATTCGAGCATCTCCTCGACTTGTCCGGCAATCGTGTCGCGCTGTGCTTGAAGCGCTTTGATGTTCGCCGCCAGCTGGGGAATGACCAATTCTGCTGCCGCAGTGCCGGGTACCGTGACAGTTCGCTCGGCAAGGGCGGCGAAAATTGCGTCAACCAAGGCAGCAGGGTCCTTCTTGGCGCGGTTGCGCATCCACTTCAGGCCCCGGCCTCGACCTGCGGCGGCCAGTTTTGTCGGACCTTCGTAGTGGATGAGCGAGTCCAGCACCAGCGTGCGGGAGAGAATCTCGCCTGCAAAGACGCGCTCGAGTACGGGGCGAATCTCTGTGAGCACGCTGGGAAGGCGGTTTTTCGTTCGGGGGGGGGCGGGGGTAATTTCAGTAAATTGAGCCTGGCGTAATCCGATAAGCATTGCCTAACCTAATACTGTTTCAGGTGGTGTTCCCGATCGGGAATCGGCAACGGAAGCGAGGCGGCGACGATGAACGGAAAACGTGGATCGACCGGAGAACCCCTCTCCGGAGGGGGAGCCGGGGACGCGGTGGCGTCGCAGACGGATGACGGGCGGTTGGTGCACGTCGCACCGGTCGCAGCTGGTGGCCGACCATCCACCCGCGACATGCTCGTCGCCGCCGCGATCGGCGTCGCGGGGTCTCTCATCATCGTGCCCCTGACCTACCTGCAGGTGTTCGCCGGCATCGCCCACGTTTATCTCGTCGCGGCGACGCTCGGGCTGTGGTTCCTGCAGTGCGTTGTTCCCCTCATCGTCGTCCGCAAGCCTGGCGCGAGCCTTATCGCGTGCCTTGCCATGGGCGTCGTGTCCGCGGCGACCACCCCGTTCGGCGTCGCCGCAATCGGGGCGCTGACTATGGAAGGATTGCTCATCGAGCTTCCGTTCATGGTCACCCTGTACCGGCGGTGGACGCGTCCCCAGTTCGTGGCGTCGGCGATGTTGTTCTCCGCGCTGATGGGAACGATGGCCCCGCGCGCAGTCGGCGTCGACTCGCCGACCACGCCCATGACCCTGATTAGCTTCGCCGTAGCCTTGGCATCGAGCCTGGTGTTTTTGGTCCTGGGCTTTGCCGTCGCAAAGGGGCTTCGCAGCCGCGGAGTCACCCGGTGACCGGCGGAGCACCCGCGTGCGCCGGTGCGACACGCGGGACGGCCCCGGCCCGGTTACGGGTTAGTGGCGCGGGCGTCCGGCACGCCGATGGGCGATGGGCACCCGACATGGTGGATCTCTCCTTCGATTTCGGCACGATCAACGCCATCACGGGACCCGTGGGATGCGGAAAGACGAGCCTGGCCCACCTCATCGCTGGACTGATCCCCTCGCACATCCCCATCGACCATGCCGGATTCGTGCACATCGTC
Organism: Corynebacterium sp. c8Ua_99; assembly: GCF_039907185.1. Classification (NCBI taxonomy): domain Bacteria; kingdom Bacillati; phylum Actinomycetota; class Actinomycetes; order Mycobacteriales; family Corynebacteriaceae; genus Corynebacterium; species Corynebacterium sp. c8Ua_99. The sequence goes on along the minus strand of NZ_JASBOG010000003.1, from coordinate 146,112 downwards.
GATGCCGACGGCACCGAACGCTCCGTGGACGGGGACCGGGTCACCTTCGTCGGGCAAGACCCGTCGACGCAGGTGCTCACGCTCCGAGTCGTCGATGACGTGTCGATGGCCCTCGAGTTTTCCCTCGTGGAAGCCGGCATCGTCGCCAAGCAATCAGCCGAGGCCCTATCGGAGCTCGGGCTGTCAGAGCTCGCGGAGAAGGATCCGTGGGCTTTGTCGGGTGGGCAACGCCAGCGGATGGCCATCGCCGGTGCTGTGGCCAGGGCGCCGGAGGTCATGATCTTCGACGAGCCCGCGGCCCACGTTGACGAGGACGGTCGTCGGTCGCTGTTCGCCGCCATCCGTGATTTGCGGGCCCCGGGGCGCGTTATCCTGCTCATCGAGCACGACCTCCGCCCGTTCGACGGGTGGGTCGACACGGTGACAATCCTCGATGCGGACGGGAGCGTCGCCGCGCACGGAGCACCGGAGGGCATCGCGGTGAAGGGCATTGCGACGTCGGCCGCGCCCGCCGGAGCGCCGGACGCCAGTACGCCGGGCACGGGGGCACCGGACCGTCCCGATTTGGAATCGGAGGCGGATGCCGTTCCACTGCTGGCCTTGACCGGAACCCACGTGGCCCGAGGCGGGGAGAGGATTCTGGACGGGGCCGATCTGACACTGGAACGGGGCGAGATTCATGCCCTAGTCGGCGCCAACGGAGCCGGTAAGTCCACCTTGCTGGCGGTGCTGTCAGGCCAGATGAAGGCGGGAGCGAACTTCCGGATCGACGGCGCGTCCGCCCGGCGCGTCCCCGACGCCTTCGCGTCGTGGGCGTTCCAGAACCCCGAGCACCAGTTCACCCGCGCGACCGTCGCCGCGGAAATCGACTCCGCGCTGGCCGGCACGGACCCGCACGGACCACTCGGCGCCGATGAGCTGCGGAAACTGCGGGAAGCCCTGTGCCCCAGGGCACTTGACCCCGTCTCGCCGTTCGTCCTGTCGGGCGGACAGAAAAGACGGTTGGGCATCTTCCTGGCGGTGGCGGCCAATCGCCGTTTGCTGCTTCTCGACGAGCCGTTGGCGCACCTGGATTCGCCGAGCTCGCGCATCGTACTGGATGCGCTAGCGGAATACGCCGGGGCCGGCGGAACCGTTGTGTTCACGTGCCACGACCGCCGTGTCGCGCGAACGTGGGCAGATAGGGCGAGCATCGTCGCCGAAGGGAAGGTCGCCTGGTCCGGTCCCGCAGCCGACCTGCCGGCTTCCCCGGAGTCGTCCCGGCGGGATCGCCCACTGCCCGCGGCCGGCGCACGGACGTCCTTGGACGAAAGCCCCTGGACCAGTGAATCCGCCGCTCGAAGGCGCGCGGGGTTGAACGCCATCACGATTGTCGCGGCGGTGATGTTCGTCCTCGTCGCCGCGCTGCTCTCCGGCGGAGACGCCGTTCTCGCCCTGACGGTGGTCGCGTTCCTCGCACTCGCTGCGATCGCGGAACGCGACGTTCGGGCGACGGCGGGGAAGGTCCTTCTTGTCCTGTTAATCGGGGTGTTCTTCGGCCTGCTCGGGTGGCGCTCCGAGTTCTACGGAGGTGGGGATGCGTCGGAAGCCGTCCGCCACGGCATCCATCACGGACTGCTGTTGATGGCCGTGTTCGCGGGGACGGTCCTGGTCTCCGCGTGCATGCGCGTCGAGGAGCTTTTCGACGCCATGGTGCAACGCCTCCGGGTGCCTTACACATGGTGCACCATAGCGATTTCCGGGGTGAGCATCGCAGCGTTCCTGCGCAGTGAAATCCCCCAGCTGACATGGGCGATTAGATTGCGCTCGATGCGACCGGAGCAGTCTTTCCGCTCCGGTTTCATTCGCGCGACGACGCCCGCGCGCATCGCTTTCCCGTTGTTCGTCAGCGCCGTGCGCTGCGCCGAAAAGCTGTCCCTGACCCTGGCGATGCGCAACTTCGGCCTCTATCCGCGGCGTACCTTCCGCACCGATCACCCCTGGCGAGTGCGTGACGGGTTCGCGGCCGTAGCGTCCGCCGCGGTCTTCGTCGCCGCCCTGGTGTTCGCAGTGACTTGACGGGCGCCTGGAACCGGCGGGTCCCGGGCCCGCGAGCGTTTCTGAGCTTGTGCGGAGACGCGCCCCACCCAGTTGCTTCACCCTTTCAACCCTTCAGACACATCCTCCGGGTCACGCCATGCGGGCCCGGTCCGCCTGGCACCGGCATGGCGCCGACAACCGAAAGAGGTACCAATGAACACGATCCGGACCATCAGCGACGTGCTTCGGGACAAGGCCGATGAGACGAAAAAGGGGATCACCTTCGTCGAGAATCGGCGGGACGTCTTCGTCCCGTATGGCCGGGTCCATGCGGAGGCGGTGGCGGCTGCGACTCGGTTGGCCGAAGCCGGCATCGGCCCCGGCGATCGCGTGATCTTCCAGGTTTCAGAGAACCGTGGGCTCATCCGGGCGTTCTGGGGCTGCGTCTACGCCGGCGCGGTTCCGGCGCTTGCGCCGCCGGTGTCGGGCCCGGTTGACGTCGACAGGGTGCGGACGCTCTCGGACATGATGCCCGGGGCCCCGATTCTGGTCGACGAACGCAGTCACACGCTGCTCACCGGCGCAAACGGTGCCGTGGTCGTGGGCGAGGACCGGCTGCTCGACGTGTCCATCGTCAATGACGCTGCCGCGGAACCGAGTGCGGCGATGCCGGGTGATGTTGAATCGGACTTCTCTCAGGCGGGGGACGTGGATTCCGGGGATGGCGCCGGGGCGGTCCCCGCGTTCCCGGTGCGAGGTGGGACGGCCGGCGAAGCCCTCATCCAGTTTTCGTCCGGCTCCACGGGGTCGCCAAAGGGCGTCATCGTAACCAACGAGTCCGTGCTGAACGGGCTGCGCGCGACAATCCCACGCCACGCGCACCGGTACGAGAACAAGATGCTCACGTGGCTGCCGTTGACCCACAACCTTTCGCTGATCGGCTTCCACGTCTATGCCCTTTTTCGTGGGTACGACCAGGTGTTGCTGCCGGTTTCCGAGGTGGTCGCCGATCCCCCGAGGTGGTTCGAGGCCGTGACCAGGCACCGGCCGACGGTGACAGTGTGCCCGAACTTCGCGTTCAAGCATTTCCTGCGCCATCTCGAGCGCCGGCCCCTCGGGGATGACCACGGTTACGACTTCTCCAACGTCCAGAAGCTGATGAGCGGTTCTGAGCCCATCGACGCTCCATTGGCCCGGAGGTTCCTCGCGGCGATGTCCGCCGTGGGCCTCCGGGAGGATGCCCTGACCTCCGCCTACGGAATGTCCGAAGCTTGCCTGCTGGTCACGACCCGGGATATCTACTCGGGTCTGTCCACGGTGCGACTTGACCGGACGGGCATCGCCACGGGGCAGCGTTTCGAGGACATCGAGAGCGAGTCCGGAGCTGAGTTCGTCGCCTTGGGCAAGGCCGTCCCGGGGATTTCCTTGACCATCCGCGATGACGGGGGCGGGGTCCTCGGCGACGGCACCGTCGGTGAAATCCACATCGCCGGCGCTCCGATGACCCGCGCCGCGATCACAGCAGAGGGGATCGTGGAGCACGAGCTCACCGATGATGGGGCGTTCGCAACGGGGGACATGGGCATTCTCCGCGACGGCGAGTTGTTCGTCCTCGGCCGGAAGAAGGACATCATCTTCGTCAACGGCCGGAATTACTATTCGGCTGATTTGGAAGCCGTGCTGGAGAATGTGCTTGACCGCGATGTTGCCGTTCTCGGCCGGAGCAACCCAGCCACGGGCGAAGAGGAGATCGCCGTGTTCTTGGCCAGGCGGACCCCGACCGATCGTAAGGCCGACGATGCGACCGGTGCCGGGCAATCGGACGGGGATGAGCCTCCGATCGATGAACAGGCGGTGGCCCGGTCCGCGACGACCGAGCTGATGCGCGTCGCCGGGGTGCCCGTCTCCAGGGTTCTGTGGGTCGACGAGCTGCCCGTCGCGTCGAACGGCAAGAAGCTCCGCCGCAAGCTCGAGGCTCTGCTCTGAGGCGATGACGATGACCAATGAAACGATCGCGCCGGCCGTCGCATCTACCGCCGTGGGAAGAGCCCGCACCGGGGCTCGAGTCGCCCCCGAACGGCTGTCGGAGTCCATCGCCGACGCCATCGGCGTGCACCTGGATTCGGCGGACGTGAAACTCCGCGACCACATCCCGAACTCCCTGACTTTCCTCCAGATGCTGCTGGCGCTGGAGGACGAGTACGGGGTCACCATCGATTACGCGGCGATGGACACCGGGGTCACGGTCGCTGATTTGGCGGCCGTCATCGACGCCGCCCGGGGTGGCGCTGATGCCGGATCTGCCGCAGGCGCCGCTGCCGGGGCCGATCCCGCTGTAGCGACGGGTGAGTCGGATGACGGCTGTGCCGGCAAAAATGGGGCTGGTCCCGCGGATGCGGTCCCGCTCAATCCAATCCAGACCGCCTACCTGCTCGGCGCGGACGAGGACATCGAGCTTGGTGGCCAAGCGACGTACATCTACGCGGAATCCCGGCACGACTATTCGTTGCCGCAGGTGGAGGAGGCCGTGCGGGCGGTCTTCGGGCGTCACGACGTGCTGTTCCATCGGCTCGACGTCGATGCCGGGGTCTTGAGCCCGACCGGCGTGTGCCTCGCCACCGTCGAGGTAGTCGGGTCCGGCGACGATATCGACGCGGCGGTGGGGGAGATCCGTCGGGACATGCGAACCGCGGCGCGATCGTCGAACGAGGACGGCCCCATGGTCGCCGCGAGGCTGCTCGCAGATGCGGGCGGGTGCAGGATGTTCATCTACTTCAACATGATCGTCATGGATGCGGGTTCGGTGTACCTGTTCTTCGACGAGCTCGAATCCCTGCTGGCCGGGGAGCCGCCGGCTCCGGCTTCCAGATATGGGGATGCCCTGGCGGCAATCTCTGCGCGCCGGCGCGACGGGAAACGGGCCGAGGACCTCGCCTACTGGGAGAAGAAGGCCGCAGATCTGCCGCGGCGTCCGGAGTTCCCGGCGGCCGTGGGGGGTGGCGACGATTGGTCGACCCGGCGCTTGGGCACGGTGCTCGACGCGGAGGTCACCGCCAAGCTCAGCGAACGTGCCCGCCGCATTGGAGTTACCCTGTCGTCGCTGGTGATGGCCGTCAACGCCGCCGTCGTCTGCAGGTGGCTGCCCGAATCCGCGTTGACGGTCAACGTGACTGTCAGCGAACGCAGCGGCCTCGCCGCGGGCACGAGGGTGATGGGAGATTTCACTTCATCGATGCTTGTCGGCGTCGACGCCGGGAGAGCCGCGACCATCGACGGGTTGGCGGAGGCGATCGACCTGGACATCCGCGAAGGGCTGTCCCACCGCTGCGTTTCCGGTGTGGAGGTGCTACAGCGATTCCTCCGGGACGCGGCCAATCAGTCCCAGGCCACCGCTCCGGTGGTGTTCACCAGCTACCTCGGCGGCGAGCGGGGAAGCGGGCGCAGCCCGGTCATCGAACGCGTCTACACGCAAACCGCGCAGGTGTGCCTCGACATCCAGGTGATGCCGGCATCGGGCGGGATGGCGTTGTCGTGGGACGTGGTCGACGATTACTTCCCTGCGGTAGATGCGATGTTCGGAGCCGTTGCGGAGGCCCTGGACGTGGTGGCGGAGGGGGGAGAGGCTCTGCCCATCCGTCATGCGGAGACGGAGAGGGCCGTCGCCCGCTACAACGACGCTGCGGGCCCGATCCACGATGACACCCTGGTTTCGCTTGTCGAAGCCGCATGCGCGGCGACTCCGGATGCGCCGGCCGTGCGCCTCGCCGCCCGTGGCATCTCGTACACCTACGCCGAGGTCTGGGCCAGGGCCGGACGCATCGCCCGCCAACTCTCGGATTCCGGCGTCGGGGCGGGGGATGCGGTGATCGTGCGCTACACCAAGCATCCCGACGACGTCGTCAACATGGTCGGCGCATTGCGTGCGGGAGCCGCATTCGTGCCTGTCGACGCGGGCATGCCGGCCCAGCGACAAGAATACGTAGTGGAAGCCTCAGGTGCGGCGGGCCCGATTCTGGACACCGGCGTGATCGATGAACTGGACCAAAGCGGAGTAGCGGGCGTCGGCAAGCCCGCAGCCGCGGAAGTCTGCGACCGCGCGAGCAGCGCAGGTGCGCACTCTTCGCCCGGCACTGCCCCTGACGACCTTGCCTACGTCATCTTCACCTCGGGGACCACGGGCCGGCCAAAGGGTGTGCGGATCAGTCATCGCAACTGTATCAACACCATCCTCGACGTGAACCGGCAGTATGGGGTCACCTCCGCCGATTGCATCATCGGATTGTCGTCGCTGGGCTTCGACCTGTCGGTCTACGACGTGTTCGGTGCGTTCGCGGCAGGCGCGACGGTGACGATGGTCGGAGACGAACGCGACGCCGATGAAATCCTCAACGTCTTGCGGGAAGAGCGGGTCACGCTGTGGAACTCCGCGCCCGCCCTGTTGGAGCTCGCCCTGGTCCGGGCGGCGGACGACGACGTGTTCCCGGATGTGCGCACCGTATTGCTCAGCGGCGATCGCATCGCAGCGGGGCTTCCGGCTCGCGCCATGTCCATGTTCCCGAACGCGTCGATCAATAGCCTGGGCGGTGCGACCGAAGGAAGCATTTGGTCCATCCACTACCCGTTGCAACGCGATAGCCTGGAAAACCGCATTCCCTACGGGTACCCGCTGGCGAACCAGGGCATCCACGTGCTCGCGCCCGACGGGGTGCATTGCCCTGTCGGGGTGCCGGGGGAAATCCACATCAGCGGTCTCGGCGTCGCGCAGGGGTATGCGGCCGATCCGGAGCGGACCGCTGCCGCCTTCGGGTATGTCCCAGGCATCGGTCGCTGCTACCGGACCGGAGACGTGGGCGTGTTCAACGCGGAGGGTTTTGTGGAATTTCTCGGCCGCCGCGATCGACAGGTGAAAATCGCGGGCTTCCGCGTCGAACTCGGAGAAATCGAGTCGGTCCTCGAGCGGTCCGGCCTGGTGACCGCGTCGATGGCGGCGGTCGTCGAATCGGGCGATCGGGGACTACTGGCGTGCCTCTACGTTCCGGTGGACGATATGACCGGCTCGCGGGATGCCGTCCGGGCCGAGCTTGCCCGATGCTTGCCAGCGTACATGGTACCGACGGTCCTGCTGCCGGTGGCGCACCTGCCCGTTACCGTCAACGGGAAACTGGACCAGGAGGAAATTCGTAGGCACGTCGGCGCCGCGGGCGGCGGGGCAACGGCCGATGGCGAGGTCGCCGGGGCGGGGGCCGGAGCCGTGGGCTCGGCTGGTTCCGTCGCCGACCCCGGGGCGATCGAGTTGGTGTCCGGAGTCTTCGACGAGATTCTCGGGGAAGCCCCGTCGACGGGTGCCGCGGATTCGGCGTGCGGCGCGGGAGAGTCCTTCTTCCGCCGCGGCGGCGATTCCCTGCAATTCCAGGTTATGATTCGCGCAATCCGGCAGAAGACGGGAGTCCGGCTCCGTTTCCGCGACGTCATCGTCGACCCGACCATCGCGCACATCGCCGGCCTTGTATCGGAGGCCATGCGGGAGTCCGGGGCCGAGTCTGAAGCCGTCGCCGAGGCAGTGCCTTCCCCCGATTGTGCCGTCGGTGCCGGTTCAGCCGCAGGAGGCGCCCGAGAATGCTCCGCGAGTGCCCACGGAAAGGATCCGGTGGAACAATTCGGGGATGACCCCCACGCGCCGTTCCCCTTGACTGACATGCAGAAGGCCTACTACGTTGGCCGGAACTCTGGGTTCGAGCTGGGCGGCGTCACCGAGCACTACTACATCGAATCCGTCACCGAACCCGGTACCGACATCGATCGCCTGGAAGACGCCCTCGACAAGCTAATCCGCAGGCATCCGATGCTGCGCGTCGTGTTCACCGCACAAGCCACGCAGCGGATCCTGCCGGAGGTTCCGCGCTACCGTATTGATGTCGCCGACTACCGGACCGCCGATGAGGCGACCGTGGTCGAGGCGGTGCGGCGCAAGCGCGATGAGCTGAGCCACCAGGTATTCGATCTGGGCAGCTGGCCCTTGTTCCATCTGTCGGCGTTCGCGCTCCCGGACGGGCGGCACCGCCTGTTCTTCAGCGTGGACATGATCATCGGAGACGGGGCGAGCCAGCGGATTTTCATCGACGACCTGGACAAGCTGTACCGAGGAACGGAGCTTCCGCCCGTCACTGGCGACTACCGCACGTACGTCTTGGAGATGAAGCGTCGGGAAGCTTCGGCGGTCGGGCGGGGCGAAGAGACGTTGACTCGGACGGTGGTCGAGGAATTCCCGCCCGGCAACACCCTTCCATCAAGCGGTGCGGCCGCGGACGTGGATGTGCCGCGGATGCGTCGCCTGTCGTACACGTTCACCGCTGAGGAAACCGCACTGTTGCGGGAAAGGGCCAGCGCCGCCGACGGCAGCGTGTCCGCACTGCTTCTCGCCTGCTATGCGACGAGCCTGTCGCTGTGGTCGAAGGGGGATTCGGTCGGCATCAACATCACCACGTACAACCGTGATTCCGAAATCGCCGACGTCGCCGGCGTCTTCGGTGATTTCACCGGCGTCATTCTGATGCCTGTAAAAGCGGCCGCCGACCATGATCTCCGTTGGTGGACGGCGGAACTGCGCAACCGGCTGCTCGGGCACATGGCGGCCGGGTACTCCGGGGTGTCGTTGCTCGGCACCATCGCGCGCCACCGGGGTCTGCCCGTCGGACAGGCCATAGCGCCGTTCGTGTACACCTCGTTGCTGTTCGGCGAGGGGGCCGCGGCAGGCGATGGCTCGGGCAAGGATGCCCACGTCCTGGGAGACGTCGATTACGCCATCTCCCAGACTCCGCAGGTGCTGTTGGACAACCAGGTGATGGAGGTCGACGGGCGTATCAACGTCGCCTGGGATTTCGTCGAGCAGATCCTGAAACCGGAACTGGTGGAGGACATCTTCGACCATTACATCAGGTCGGTGTCGGGCTTCGCCGGGGGCTGCTCCGAAGCGGCGCCGCTGAGCGTCGGCCAGGTTCGGCACCTGCGCCTGGCGGTCGGGGGCACTTCTTCCGGCGGTGGGGTGATCGACGACGGCGTCGCGGGCGTGTTATCGGCAGAGCGCGACAGGGCGGGCGCGATCTCGAGGATCGCATCCGGGGACCTGATGGGCCGAGTTCGCGGATACCTGACGGTCATCACTGGGATAGTCCGGGCCGACCTCGGCGGCGCCGAAGCCGGCGCGGACGACAACCTGTTCCTCCTCGGCTACGACTCCCTGGGATTCGTGAAACTGATGCAGCGGATCCAGGACATCACCGGGGCGTCGGTGCCGCTCGCGGAAGCGCTGGCCAAGCCGACGCCACGTGGCGTGGCAGAGCTCGTCGGCCAGTCGACGGCCACGCCGACCGACCGGCGGGACGCGGATGACCCCGGCGCGTCGGCCACGGACCGTTCGCTGGTTCTATTGCGCAGCGGTGATGAGGCGCGCCCGATCTTCCTCGTCCACGGCGGATTCGGCACCGTCGACATCTACCGAGACCTGGCACTCGCGATCCCCGGTGGCGGGCAGGTGTGGGGTGTCGGCTTCGCGGAGTTCGAGAGACCATTCCCCCACGCTATCGGCATCGGCGATATCGCGGCCCACTACTCGGGCCGGGTCCGCGAGGTGCTCGTCGACGGTGCCGCCCCTGCGATCGTTGGATGGAGCCTCGGCGGCACCATCGCGGCCGAGATGGCGCTCCGTTTGGCCGATCTCGATCCTGCGCTGGTGTTTCTCGACAGCCTGGCTCCGGGGATCGCGGTCGACGTCGGGGATTTCGACGCGGAATCCGAAAAGGGGCTGCTGTCCCGGGTGATGCCCTCGATCGCCGATCTCCCGCACGGAACGCCGGTTGCCCGCCTCTGGGCGGAGTTCGGCGGGGTCGACGAGACCGATGAGGAACGAGGGGCCCGCCTGCGTGCCCTGGCCGCAGCGGTCGCACCGACGCTCCTGGAGGACCTTGGGCTTTCCGGCGACCGGGTGACAGCGACGGAGTTCAACTCGCTGCGCTCGCTCATCGATGCCCGCACTCGGTACCGGCCCGAGGGGCGGGTGAGGGAGGCGCTGTTCGTTTTCCCCGATGACGGCGAGGCTCACAACCACGACCAGTGGCGGGACCACCTCGTCGATGACCTCTGCGTCGCCGGCGTCGCGGGAAACCACTATTCGTTCGTCCTCGGAGAGGATGCCGCGCTGACTGGGGCTCTCATCGGGGAGTACATCGAACACCGGCGCCGGGCGCCGGAAACGGACGACAGGGCAGTGGACCCGTCGTCCGATGGAATCGACCGGTCGCGGGACCGGGGAAACGAGATGGAAAGTGACTGATCGACGAAACGGCGGGGAAGCACGGGACCGCGACGCGGGCGAACCTGTGAAAGTGCTGGTGGCCGGAGGTACCGGCGTCACCGGACGGCTCGTCCGGGGGATGCTCGGCGCCGTCGACGGGATCGAGCTGGCCTACACTTCCCGAAAGAAACCGGACGATGGCCCGGGGCGGCACTTCCCGCTGAGGATCGCCGCCGGCCACAACGAGATCTGCAGGGTATTCCGCAAACACGATTGGGTGGTCAACTGCACCGGCCCGTTCGAGGTGCACGCAGACTCACTCGCCCGTGCTTGCATTGACTCAGGCACCGGATACATCGACGTCAACGATTCGATCGACGCCCGCCGCGCAATCATGGCCCTCGACGGGGATGCCCGGCGGGAGGGGGTTCCCGTGCTCACCGGGTTCGGCCTGTGCCCGGGCTTGTCGACGGCACTGTTGATTCTCGGGGCCCGCGCTGCGGGGGTCGAAGAGGTCCGCGATGTGCGGGTCGATCTGAGAATCGGCGCCGACCAGGAATCCGGGGCCGCGTCGGTCGAGTCGATGTTCCGGACCATTCGCGGCGGATACCGCGCGATGCTCGGCGGCGCCATTGTCGAAGTGCGGCGCAACCCGGTGTCGTCGCAAAGCGGAATCGGCTACGAATGCCCGGACGTCGACGTCGTACGCGAGGTGTGCCCCTCGATCCGTGGATATTCCTACCACGTCGCCTTCGATGCCCTCCCCGATGCGTTGGTGGAGAAGATCTGCACGTCGAGACTGTACGCGATGCCCGTTGTCTCCGGTCTGCTCGCCCGTCTCGGGGCGGCCGTGACATCGCGGAAGGCGCGGGCGAAGGGCACTCCGCAACCCGCCGAGCTGGTCGCCGCACTGTCGTCCGCCGGCGCGGGCGATGCGGGGCCGTCGGCCGAGACGACCGTCGTCCGGGCGACCGGCCCAGGTTCCTACAAAATGACCGCGGCGATTGCTGCCGCCACCGTTGTGGCGGTGGCGGGGAAGCCGGTCACGCCGGGGTGCCGGGATCTCGTCGGCCACCCCCGGCTCCTCGAACCGGTCCTCGCCTTCGCCCGCGATGCGGGCATCCATATCGAGGTGCCGCATGACAACCCGACCACGGGGCCGCTGCCGACAGCGGCCCACTGCGATACCAAAGAAAAGGGGAAACGATGACGGAGAAAGCTGAACGAGGTGCGGCGATCGTCGTCCGCAACCTCACGAAGAGCTACCCGATTGCGGGCAAAGCGGGCACCGCGCCCGAAGGCGGTGCAGGTGCCCCGCCGGACGGCGGGCGTAAGGGAAAGCGCGGTGCCCGGATGCGCAAGCATGTGCTCGACGGCGTGAGTTTCACCGTGCCCGCCGGGGCGATTGTGTCGTTCCTCGGCCACAACGGCGCAGGCAAGACCACTCTCATCCGAATCCTGTCGACGCTCATCACCGCAGACTCCGGCGAGGTGAGCATCTTCTCGCGCGATGTGAAAGAGGATCCGGTGGGCGTGCGCGCCGACATTGCCACCACCGGCCAATTCGCGGCGATCGACGAGAACCTCACCGGCCGGGAGAACCTGGAGTTCTTCGGGCGGCTGCGCGGACTCGACCGCGCCGACGCGGCCGCCCGCGCGACGGAACTACTCGCGCAATTCTCGCTCGCAGACAGTGCCTCGACGTTGGTGTCGGCCTATTCGGGTGGCATGCGGCGGCGCCTCGACATCGCCGCGTCGCTGTGCGTCGTGCCCAGGCTGCTGTTCCTCGACGAACCCACGACGGGGTTGGACCCGGTCAGCCGCGAAGAGCTGTGGGGCTTCATCCGGCAGCTGCGGGACGACGGAATGACCCTGGTGCTGACCACCCAGTACCTGGAAGAGGCGGAGGCGCTGGCAGACCACGTCCATCTGCTCAAGGACCGCCGCATCGTCGCCAGCGGAACGCCGGAGGAATTGCGCCGCGACTTCGGGTCGCACGTGCTCCGCGTGTCCTTCGCCACCGCCGCCGGGGCGGAGGCGTTCGCCCGCTGCCTCGGGGGAACGTGCCTGGACCGCGCCCGCGTCGCGGGGAAGTCGGTGTCCCTCGACGTCGACCCCGGGCCACGGATCCTCGAGGCGGTGGCGCGGGCGATGGAGGCCTCGGAAGCGTTGCCGGATTCGCTGAGCGTGTCGCCGCCCACCCTCAACGAGGTGTTCATATCGATGAACGCAGGGGGTGCGGCGCGATGAGTGCGACGTCGGTCGCGGCGTTTCTCCGTCGGGATCTGCTGCTGTTGCGACGCAACACCGCGTCGCTGATCTCCATGTTCGTAGTTCCGCCCCTCTTCCTGCTGTGCCTGTACGCGGTGTTTGGGTACTCGGCGGGGCAATCCGGCTTCGGGTACCTGCGTTTCGTGCTCGGCGGCTGCCTGTTCCAGGCGGCGATGTTCACCGCCGCGGCGTCGGCGATGGCGGTGGGACAGGACGTCGAATCCGGGCTTGTTGACCGCGTGCGCGTGTTGCCCGGGGCCACAGGCGGCTATGTCGCCGGCAGGCTCGCCACCGATTTGCTGCGGATGTCCGCGTCGATCGCGGCGCTGCTGGTCGTCGCGTGGGCCTGTGGACTCGACATGGCTGTCGGTGACGTCGCGTGGACTGTCCTGTGGTCGCTGCTCGCCGCGGCGGTCCTGTCCCTGGTCACGGACGGGGTGATCCTGATGGTGCCCGCCCCGGTGTCGACGGCCTCATCGATCCAGGCGCTGGAAATGCTGCTGCTTATGTTCTCCACCGCGTTCATTCCGGCGACCGCTTTGGACGGCTCCCTGCGCGACGTCGTACGTCACATGCCGTTTTCGCCGATGATCGAGGTGATCAGGGCGGCGTCCCCGGACGCCTTCCCGGATAGCGCCGGGGAAGAGGCAGCCCTGTGGCTCGGCGTCGCGGTGGTCGCCGGAATCGTCCTGTTCATCCGCCGGTTCACCTCGAGGAGCGAATCATGATCGACGCCGTCTCCGTGCATCTGCGGCGCATCGTCCACATTTGGCTGCGGCGCTCCGACTTCTGGTTCATGACGTTCATTGCTCCGCTCGTGTACCTGTTCATCGTCAACCGCATGTTCGGTGGCCTGGTCAGGCAGCTCACCGGAGAGTTCGAACTCCGGAACGCGGTCATCCTGGTCGTGACGGCGTGGGCGTTCATCCTGGCCATCACGGGATCGTCCACCGTGTTCGTTGAACGCAGCAATGGCTTCCACGAGCGGTTAATCACCATGCCGTCACCGTACGCGGCCGTGCCGGCCGCACGGATTATTGCCGAGTTCATCCGGATCATGGCGATGACGGTCGTCGTCGCGGCGGTGGCCGCCTTGCTGTCCGACGGCCTCCCGGAGGTGTCCTGGTGGTGGAGGATCGCGGTGACCGGCGCGATGGTTGCCGCGGCGGCCGCATGCACCGGCACGTACATCGCGTTCTCCATCACCAGCCCCCAGGGTTCCGTGGCTCTCATCCCGTTAATCATCGTTGCGATGTTCGTCAACACGGTGCTCATGCCCGCCGACCACTTCCGTCCTCTCCTGCGCGGAATCGCCGGGCACACCCCCGTATCCGCGGCCGGCGAGGCCGTCAACGGCACCGGGGCTGCGGGTCTGGTGGTCTGCGCGGCCTGGTTCTTAGGCATCGCCGTGCTCGCGGCGTGGGGCATCGCCGTGAAAATCAGGCCGGGGGAGTCTGCATGACGGGCACGTCCACGGGGGCGGCGCCGCCGATGACGGCCCGCGAACCCGAGCACCTAACCCGAAACCGCCGCGTGGACGCGGCCCACACACCCGGAGACAGAACCAGATGAAGTCGATTGCCCAGATCGTCCAGAACAACCGCAGACTCCTCGCGGCCTACGAGGACAAGGTCCAGCCGAGGTTCCTCAGCCGCTATGCGCGTGAACCGATGGACGCCGCCGCCGTGTATCGGAAGCTCCGTGCGCTGGATCCCGGGCCGGATGCGCCAGCCCGGGTTCTCGACCTCGGTTGCGGAACCGGGTGGCTCGCTCGCATGCTTGCCGCCGAGCCTCGCTATCGCAGGGCGAACATCGTCGGCTACGACCTGTCGCCCAATGCGATCCGCATCGCCCGCGAACGCGCCGCCGTCGAAGGGCTCGGGGCCCGGACGGAATTCCACGTCGCCGACGTCCTCGCGCCGCTCGCGGGAGAGCCCGGCGGGACCGATGAAATCTGGGTGTGCGGCGCGCTCCACCAAATGAAGGATGCGGGTGCTGTGCTCGGCAGGGTCGCCGGGCTGCTCGCCGACGGCGGCATCGCTTACGTGCAGACGTTCGCCGAGGATCCCGACGTGAACGAGCGGGTCGACATGGCCGTCATGGCGAAGATGGGCCACCGGGTGTTCCGGGGCAGCGAGCTCGAGGACCTCGCCGAAGCCAACGGGCTGAAGCTGGGCGGAGCCTCACGCGCCGGCATGGTGTACTTCTGCACTCTCACGAAGAAAAGCACGATCGGGGAGGCGGGCAAGTGAGCGCCGTGGACGGGACCGTAAGCCCGTGGTCGCTGCTCGCCCCGATCCGGACCCGGATGCGTGCGGTGGTCGCGTTATCCGTCCTGTCGTCGGTGGCTACCGTCGCTTCGCTGGTCGGCATCATCGACATCGCGATGACGTACCCGGAGGCCCCGGAGCATCGGACGTGGTTGGCCGTGGCTGTCATCGTCGTCGCCGCAACGGTGCGCATGGCCGCGGACGGCGCCGCCGGTATGCTCTCGCACCGGGCGGATAACGACCTGCAGCTCCACCTCCGGCGCCAGCTGGTCGCCCAAATCCGGAAGTTGCCGCTGGGCTGGCTGGACGCCCGGCGCTCGTCGGGAATCATCGGGTCGGTTGAGAAGGACGTCGCGGCTGTCCACCAGCTCATGGGCCACACCGTCGGTGAGACCGTGGTGGCGGTGCTGGTTCCTATGCTTTCCCTCATCGCGCTCGTTGCGGTGGATTGGCGGATTGCGGCGGTGGCGGTCGTCCCGGTGCTGGTCACCTTCGCCCTGATGGGCGTGATGATTTCACGCGGAGCCGGTCTTCAGCGCGACTACGAGCGAGCCTCCGAAGGAGTGACGGCCGCGGTCATCGAGTTGGTGCGCGGTATCCCAGTGATGAAGTCCTTCGGACGCGCCAACCAGGGCGCGGGTCGCTACGATGCCGCGGCGCTGTCGTTCGTCCGCGCGTGGTCTGCCTGGTCCCGGCAGTCGAACATCTATCTCGGGGTCATCGACGTGGTGACGTCCCCGATCACAGTCCTCGCAGTGGTGTGCGGGGCCGGCCTCGCTCTGACGGACGCCGCGGGAGGTCTACCGGAGGGGCTCGTTGCCGGGCTGGTTCTCGGCCTTGGACTCTCCGCGGCGATCGTGCGGGTGGCCATGAACTCCGAACCCATCATCGCGGGGATCGCTGCCCTGAAGTCCATCGCGGAGGTGCTGGGCACGCCGCCGATCGTCGAGCCCGCCGATCCGGTGCCCGTGCGCGGAGGCGCGCTCGAGGCCCGGAACCTGGTCTTCGCCTACGGCGATGGGCCGCGGGTCCTCGACGGGATGTCCGCGACGTTCGAACCGGGGACCCTCACTGCGCTGGTGGGGTCCTCCGGTTCCGGAAAGTCCACCGTCGCCCGGCTGTTGGCGCGTTTCTACGACCCCGTTGAAGGCTCGGTGCTGCTGGGCGGCGCCGATCTTCGCGACATTGCCGTGCGCGACGTGCACCGCTCGGTGTCGGTGGTGTTCCAAGATCCGCAGTTGCTCACGCTGCCGTTGCGGGAGAACATCCGGCTGGCCAGGAGAGACGCCACCGACGGCGAAATCATGGCGGCCGCGAAGCTCGCGAACCTCGATGCGGTCATCGCGGCGCTGCCGAAGGGCCTGGATTCGGTGGTCAACGTCGACGTGACCTTTTCCGGTGGTGAGGCGCAGCGCGTGGCCATCGCGAGGTCGATCGTCACGGACGCGCCGGTGCTCATCTTCGACGAGGCAACCGCTTACGCGGATCCGGCTTCCGAGGCCCTCATCCAGTCCGCAATCGAGCGTTTGGCCCGTTCACGGACGGTGATTGTGATCGCGCACAGGTTGAGCACGATCCGCAACGCCGACCGCATCCTCGTTCTCGACGGGGGAGCGGTTGCGGAGGCGGGTACTCACGACGAGTTGCTTGCGCGCGGTGGCCGCTACCGGGATTTGTGGCGCGCGTTCGCGCTCGACGACGAACCATCCGCCCCGCGGGGCACTGAATTAGACGATGAAAAGGCGGGGAACCGATGATTCGGGACTTGTGGTCGATGACGGATCGGCGCTCGAGAATGACGCTGGCGTGGCTCATTGCGTTGGCCGCGCTTGCCGCGCTGGCTCAGGGAGCGGCGTTCGTCGCGCTGCTGCCGCTGCTGTCGGCTCTGGCCGAGGGAGATGATGCGACGGCGTGGCGTTTCACCGGCGTCATCGCCGGCCTCGCGGCCGCCCATGCGGTGCTGTCTCTCGCCGCGGGGACGGTCGGCAGGGCGAATTCCGCAGCGGTGCTGTCGTCCCTACTGCGTTCTCTGGGCGAACGCGTGCTGACGTTGCCACTCGGGTACGTCACCAAGTCCACGGCCGGCCGCTTTTCGGAGATGGCATCGTCGGGTATCGCGTTCGCGGCGTCCGTGCCGCACGTGATCCTGCGGCCTGTCATCGCCGCGGCGGTTGCGCCGACCGTCATCGCCTTCGGAATTCTGGCGGTGGATTGGCGCGTCGGTTTGGTTCTCGTCGCGTCGGCGCCGGTGATCTTCTTCGCCTACCGGGCCATTGGTCGCGTCGGCGGGGAGTCGGACGAAGCGCATGCTGACGCCGTCGCTGCCGTCTCCGGCAGGCTGATCGAGTTCACCCGCTGCCAGCAGGCGATTCGCGCCGCGGGCGACGGTTCGGCGGCGGACGCGATGGTGGATGAGGCAATCCGGGCCCAACACGATGCGTTCGCGAAGGCGACGTCGACGCAGGGGGCGGCCATCGGACGGCTGGGTTCGGTCGTCCATGCGGTGTTCACGGCGGCGGTGATAGTCGCCGTGGCAGTCGCCGCGACGGGCGGGATGGCGCCGGCGCATTTGGCGCCGATGCTCATCGTGGTCGTCCAGTTCACCGGACCGATCACCACGGCGGGAGCGTTGTCCGGCGGTTTCGGTGCGGGCCGCAACACGTTGGCTGCGTTGCGTGACCTGCGGGCAATCCCCGCCCTTCCCGAACCTGCCGCACCGGAGCTGCCCGACGGGCATGACGTGGAGTTCCGCGACGTGAGCTTCGGGTACGGGGATAAGAAGGTTCTCGACGGCGTCAGCTTCCGTGCCCCTCAGGGAGCGCTGGTTGCCGTAGTGGGACCGTCGGGGGCGGGCAAGACGACGGTCATGCGGCTGCTGTCGCGTTTTCATGATCCGGACTCGGGGGAGGTCCTCATCGGCGGGGTACCCTTGCCTCGGATTGGCACCGACGGCGTGAACTCGCTGGTGACCCCGGTGTTCCAGGAGACGTTCCTTTTCGACGCGTCCGTGCGGGACAACGTGGTCTTCGCCGATCCCGGATTCGGTTCCGAGCCCGGTGACGGGGATCGCTTGCGCGAGGCCGCCCGGCGTTCCGGGGTGGACCGCATCGTGGAGCTGCTGCCTTCCGGGTGGGATACCCCGGTGGGGGAGGAGGGGACGCTGCTGTCGGGAGGCGAGCGGCAGCGCCTCGCCATCGCCCGGGCGCTTCTGAAGGATTCCCCGGTGGTGCTTCTCGACGAGCCGACGTCCTCGCTGGATGCGGCCACTGAGCGGGCGATCGTCGGCACGATGGAGGCGTTGCGCGGCGATCGCACCGTGATTGTCGTCGCCCATCGCCTGCACACCGTTCGCGATGCCGACCTCATCGTCGTGCTTTCGGAGGACGGGACGGTCGCAGAACGGGGCACGCACGATGAATTGCTGGCGAAGGGCGGCCGCTACGCCGAGTCGTGGGCGTGCCGGACGGGGAGCTCCTCGGGCGCCTGATCCTCATCACCTGGTCGATGCCCTCACGGGCGCCCTGCCGCAGCTTCCTGAATCCCACCGCCAGGCGCTCGGTGGACAGAGCGAAAACGCCGACGAAAACGCCGAGCAGCACGAACACCGACGAGCTGTAAAGACTGAAGCTCCCGGGAACGTGAAAATAGCCCCCCCTCCCGCTTCTGCTACCGCCCGTGAATCTGGTTCTGCGCAATCTCCAGCCCGTGGCTGGCGATTAGCTCCACCGCCTCCGCCGCAGTGGGCAGAGTGAAAGCGAGCTCCTCGCGTTCCTTAGCATTGAAGTTACGCAGCACGTAGTCCGCCGGATCTTGGCGGCCCGGAGGACGGCCAATGCCAATGCGCACGCGCATGTAGTCCTTCGTGCCCAACGACTTCGTGGTCGAGCGCAGGCCATTGTGGCCATTCTCGCCCCCGCCGCGCTTGAGGCGCACCACGCCCGGGTCCAGGTCCAGCTCATCGTGGACTACCACGACGTCGGTAGGTGCGACGTTGAAGAACTTTGTCAGCGCCGCGACCGGTCCACCCGACAGGTTCATGTACGTCCGGGGCTTAGCCAGAATCACCTGCCGCTCGCCACCGTCGGAAGTCTTGAACCGAGTCTGGACTATCTCAGCATTCGACTTCTTGTGCACGCTAAACGACGACGGCATCGGAGAAGTGCGGCTGGCTAGTTCATCTAGCACCAGATGCCCGACGTTATGGCGGGTGAGTTCATATTTGGGCCCAGGGTTGCCGAGCCCCACGACAAGCAAAGGTGTGGTGGAGGCGTTCATGAGTTCAATCTTGGCACACAGCGCGCGGTCTGTTGGCTTCGGGGAGTTTCAAGAACAAAAAAGGGACGGACCAGAGTGTCCGTCCCTTTTTTTACTTAGCTGTGGTAGCTAGGCCTGCGAGTTCATAATTACTCAGCGGATTCCTCAGCTGGCTCATCCGGGGTCTCAGCCTCGCCCATGCCCTCGATGTCGGCATCGACGTCACCAGCCGGCTCTTCCTCCGGCTCGACAATGTTGAAGATGAGCAGGTCAGCGTCGTCGGTGAGGACCAGGCCCTCCGGCAGGGTAACGTCGCCGGCGTGAACCATGGTGCCGACCTCTGCGCCCTCGACGGAGACCTCGATCTCTTCCGGAATAGCCAGAACCGGTGCGTTGACCAGAATGGTTTCGGCATCCTGCATGAGCAGGGCGCCCGGAGCGAGCTCGCCAGTCGGAACGACCGGAACCTCAACCTCAACCTTCTCGTCACGGTGAATGGCGAGCAGGTCAGCGTGGTCGATGTCGAGGGTCAGCGGGTTCTGGTCAACAGCCTTGACCATGGACAGCTGGGACTCGCCCTCGATGTTGACGTCCAGAACAGCATTGACACCGTGGTTACGGATGACAGCGTGGAAATCCAGAGTGTCAACGAGGATGTGCTTCGGGGCATCCAGGTCAGCGCCGTAGATGACAACCGGGATGTCGCCAGCAACGCGGGCACGGCGAGCGGCACCCTTGCCGAACTCGGTGCGGTTACGGGCATCAATCTTGATGATGTTGGGCTTTGCCATGAAAATGGACTCCTAAACGATTCGATATTGAGTCGTCGAGTCGAGCACGTGCCGCATCCATGCCACCGTGGGCGCAAAAGTTGGGCTGCGAGCGTCGCGTCGATAACGGCAACCACCTACTGTGGCCGCCCTCGCCGAGACTTACCGGAGAAATTGTAGTGGACTAACAGGTCAAACAGCAAACCCCGCCACCACCAGCAAAACTAGGTTGCTGGTCGCGGCGGGGTGCCCGTCGGCAAGCGGAAAGAACTTATGCCTGACCCTCGAAGAGGGTGGTGACGGAACCGTTTTCGAAGATCTCGTGGATCGTCTTAGCCAGCAGTGGTGCGATTGGCAGGACGGTCAGGTTGTCCCAGCCCTCGGTGGACTGCGGCAAGGTATCGGTGGTGATGACCTCGCGGGCACCGCACTTCGACAGGCGCTCGCGAGCTGGGTCGGAGAAGACGCCGTGCGTGGTAGCGATGATGACATCCTCAGCGCCAGCCTCACGCAGCACCTTGACAGCGCCGGCGATGGTGCCGCCGGTGTCAATCATGTCGTCGATGAGCAGACAGGTCTTACCGGAGACCTCGCCGACCACGCGGTTGGCGACAACCTGGTTTGCGACATCGACGGAACGGGTCTTGTGAATGAAGGCCAGCGGGGCGTCGCCCAGGGTGTTGGCCCACTTCTCGGAAACCTTCACACGGCCGGCGTCAGGGGAGACCACGACCAGGTTGTCCAGGGAGTAGTTCTTCTTGATGTACTCCGACAGAATCGGCATGGCGTGCATGTGATCGACCGGGCCGTCGAAGAAGCCCTGAATCTGGTCGGTGTGGAGGTCCACGGAGACGATGCGGTCAGCGCCTGCGGTCTTGAGCAGGTCAGCGACCAGGCGAGCGGAAATCGGCTCACGGCCACGGTGCTTCTTGTCCTGGCGGGCGTAGGGGAAGAACGGCAGGATAGCGGTGATGCGCTTGGCTGAACCGCGCTTGAGCGCGTCAATCATAATCAGCTGCTCGATGAGCCACTTGTTCAGCGGTGCCGGGTGCGCCTGCAGTACGAAGGCATCGGAACCGCGGACGGATTCCTCGTAGCGCACGAAGATTTCGCCGTTGGCAAAATCACGAGCGGTCATCGGAGTCAGCTCTGTGCCGAGCTCCTTGGCAACTGCCTCGCCCAATTCCGGGTGTGCCCTTCCGGAGAAGAGCATGAGGTTCTTTTGGTTATCGATCCACTGGCCGGTCATCTGCCGTCTAGCCTTCCTGGTCTTCCTTGTTGTTGTCAGCGTTGTCAGCTACCTGCGCCGCCTGCGCTGCCTCAGCAGCAGCGGTACCTGGACGCTTCCGCTCGACCCATCCCTCGATGTTGCGCTGACGGCCACCACTGACCGCCAATGCTCCCGGAGGAACGTCGTCCTTAATAACAGTACCTGCACCTGAGTACGCACCATCACCCACGGTCACCGGAGCGATGAACATGGTGTCGGAGCCGGTGCGAACATGCGAGCCGATAACGGTGCGGTGCTTGTTGACGCCGTCGTAGTTCACGAACACGCTGGAGGCACCAATGTTGGAGTGCTCGCCAATCTCCGCATCGCCGACGTAGGTCAGGTGCGGAACCTTCGAACCGTTTCCAATCTGCGCGTTCTTCGCTTCTACGAAGCCGCCGAGCTTCGCGCCGACACCGAGTTTGGTGTTCGGGCGAATGTAGGTGAACGGTCCGACCGTCGCATCCTCGCCGATCTCCGAATCGGAACCGTGTGTACGTACGACGCTGGCGCGCTTGCCGACGACCATGTTGGTCAGCGTCGTGTCCGGTCCCACGGTGGCCCCGTCGCCAATCACGGTCTTGCCGTGCAGCTGCGTGCCCGGCAGAATCGTGACGTCGCGGCCGATTTCCACCTCAACGTCAATCCACGTGGTGTCCGGATCGACGATAGTGGCGCCCCCGCGCATAGCTGCCTCGCAGGTGCGACGGTTGAGCTCGCGGCCAAGGGTAGCCAGCTGGACGCGGTCATTGACACCGGCGACGACGGTGGCGTCGGCGAGGCGGTGACCGCGTACTGAGCGGTCGGCCTCACGGGCGATGCCGATGACATCGGTGAGGTAGAGCTCGCCCTGGGCATTGTTGGTGTCCAGCTGCTTGAGAGCGTTTGCCAGGGTCTCGGCATCAAATGCGTAGACACCGGAGTTGACCTCGGTAATCTCGCGTTCCTCGTCGGAGGCATCCTTTTCCTCCACGATGCGCAGAACTTCGCCGTCGGCGTTGCGAACGATGCGGCCGTAGCCGTGCGGGTTGTCAGCAGTGGAGGTCAGCACAGTCACGGCAGCGCGTGGCTTGCGGTTGTGCTCTTCGAGCAGTGCCTGGAGCGCTTCGGAATCCAGCAGCGGAACATCGGAAGTGGTTACCAGGATGGTGCCATCGAAGTTCTGCAGCTCGGGGTGCTCCAGCGCGCACTGAACAGCGTGGCCGGTACCGTTTTGCTCGTCCTGGTGGGCAATGACGACACCGTTGGAGTGCTCGGTATCCGAAGCCCAAGTCCCGATGGCGTCGATTACCTTTTCGCGCTGGTGGCCAACGACAACAGCAATCTCATCCGGATTAATGCCCTTGGCGGCATAGAGCGCGTGCTCCAACATGGTACGACCGCCGATAGCGTGCAGCATTTTCGGCGTATCGGATTTCATTCGGGTGCCTTGACCCGCGGCGAGAATGACCACAGCGGTGGCCGAACCGTTTGACATGAAACTTGCTACTCCTCGGTCAGGGTGCATCACGGTCACGGCGGGGCGAAAAGTCACTTCTTAATTAAGGGGCCGGCCCCCCGCTTGCTCTCCCACCAGGACTCGAACCTAGAATGCCGGTACCAAAAACCGGAGTGTTGCCATTACACCATGGGAGAATGGGGCAAACGCGAAAAATTGCATGGCTGATTCGACGCTGATTCGACTCAGCCAACTCGCTTGCGCCTGCGATATACGATAGCAAGACTTTAGCCACTAATCTAAAAGCATGGCCTCCAATTCTCCGAGACGACGTATGACCGGTCCACAGCGCAAAGCTCAGCTGACAGAAGTCAGCCGTGGAATCTTTGCCGCCAAGGGGCTTGATGCCGCCTCAATGGAGGAGATCGCTGCCGCAGCTGGGGTATCAAAGCCGGTTGTCTACGAGCATTTCGGTACCAAAGAGCGGCTCTACCAGGCAGTCGTCGACCAGGAGATGAAGACCCTGGAGGCCACGATTAGGGAAGCGTTGTCCCTGGGACGCTCGCGTTACCGCATCGAACAGGCGGTGTTGGCACTGCTGACTTATGTGGAGGAAAACCCGGAGGGATTCTCCATTATTTCTCGCGACCCCGGCGTGGCGGGTGGCTATGAGACGCTGCTGAATAATGCCACTGAGTCGATTACGCCTATCCTTGCCGAGGCTTTCAAACGCGCCGGCTTCGACCCGGCCATGTCGGTGCTCTACGGAAACTGCATGGTCGGTATGGTTTCGCAGACCGCTCGCTGGTGGATGGAGAAGCGCAGTCCGGATAAGGAGACGGTGGCGGCGCACATCGTGAACCTGTGTTGGAACGGGCTGGCCGGCATGGAGGGTTCTCCGACTCTGCATGGTTCCGCTGATGTGCCAGCGGCCGCTGAGGGCGCGAAGTTTGGAGCAGGTGCTGCAGCGGACCCGATGCAGGTGGCGGAGAACGGCTAACCAGCACGCAGGGTGGATCCGGGGTGCATGGTTATATTGGGGCTATGCCAACTTCTGCGTCTTCCTCGGCGAAAGCCACACCCAGCATTCTGCCGAACCCGCTGTCGGGGCTGGAAAGCCTCGTTGTCACGGATCCTCAATTTGTCGGCGTGCTCGGGCGCATCGGCGAAGACGAGCTGGCGCTCACGGGTGCGGACGCGGTGCGTTCGCACCTTATTTACGCCATGTCTACGAAGGTGCCGGTGCTGGTCGTCACGGCTACCGGCCGTGAGGCGGAGGACCTGACTGCCGAGGTCAAGTCGATGATCGGCGACCGTGTAGCTATGTTCCCCTCGTGGGAGACGCTCCCGCATGAGAAGCTTTCGCCAGCGGTGGATACCGTGGCGCAGCGTCGTAAGGCGCTTTACGACGTTCGCCGGGGCAAAGTCGACGTTCTGATTGCGGCGGTGCGCTCGTTGGTGCAGCCGATTGTGGACGACCTCGAGGCTGAAGCCAGCGCCCCCATTCACGTCCAACTGGACCGGGACTGCGAGAACCTGGTTGAGCGGCTGGTGCATCACGGCTATTCGCATGTGGACATGGTCGGCAGGCGTGGCCAGTTTGCCGTGCGTGGCGGCATCGTCGATGTTTTCCCTGCGACCGAAGAGCTGCCGGTACGTATCGAGCTCTGGGGTGACGAGGTCACCGACCTGCGCGCCTTTTCCGTCGCTGACCAGCGCACGATCTCTGAGGTAGAGGTCGACCAGCTGGATATCTTCCCGTGTCGTGCACTGCTTATCGACGACGACGTGAAGGCCGCCGCGGAGAAACTCGCCACCACGCGCTCTGGCCAGGTCCAAGAAATGCTCACCCGCATCGGCGATGGCCAGTGGGTGGAGGGCATGGAATCGCTGATTCCACTGATTAGTCAGCATCCTATGAAGATGCTCACCGAGGTCATGCCGGAGAAAACGCATGTGCTCATGTGCGGGCCGGAGCGCATTCGCTCTCGCGCACAGGACCTTATCAGTGCAGGCGAGGAGTTTATGGCCGCAGCGTGGGAAACTGCTGCGATGGGTGGCTCGGCGCCAATCGCCACGGATGGGCTGGAGCCCAGCGCGTACCGCAGCTTGGCCTCTATCCCGATGCCCACTTCGTGGCATATTTCCCCGCCCGGCATGTTGGAGGCGGGAGTCACCGAAGATGATGTACTGCCGCTGACCTTTGAGCCTGGGCCCGCGCCACGCGGCGACTTAAAGGAAATTGGTCACCTGATGAAGCAGCTGCGCGATGCCACGGTCGCGGGGGAGCGAGTGGCGTACGTGGCGGCGACGCCCGCGGGGGCGCGTCGGCAAGCGGAAAAGTTTAGGGAAGCCGGAATTGCGACGCGCATGGCGGCAGGCCCGGAGTATCCCGAGTCCGGAAGAATTACGGTCTACCAGGGTGTTTTGCACGGTGGCCTGGTGTTCCCGCGAATCCCCGGTGGCGCGCTGACTCTGATTACCGAGCAGGACATCACAGGTAACCGTATCGCGGAAGGCGCGCTTGGTGGGCGCCGCAAGCCAGCGAAGCGCCGTGGTCGGGTGGATCCGCTGGCGCTGAAGGCCGGTGACTATGTCGTGCACGACACGCATGGCATTGGTCGGTTTGTGAAGCTCACTGAGCGCACCATCGGCACGGGCGAGGATCAGGCTCGCCGCGAGTACGTGGTGCTCGAGTACGCACCGAGCAAGCGCGGAGGCCCCTCGGACCAGCTCTACGTGCCGATGGAGAGCCTGGATCTGCTGTCGCGCTATGTCGGCGGCGAAAAGCCCACCCTGTCGAAGATGGGCGGGTCGGACTGGAAGTCCACCAAGCGCAAGGCCCGTGGCGCTGTCCGCGAGATTGCGGAAGAGCTGGTCAAGCTCTACGCCGAGCGCCAAGCCGCGCCGGGCCACGCGTTCGCGCCGGATACGCCATGGCAGCAGGAGATGGAGGATAACTTCCCCTTCACCGAGACCGAAGATCAACTGCAGGCCATCGACGAAATTAAGTCCGACATGGAAAAGCCGGTGCCGATGGATCGCGTGCTCATCGGCGATGTCGGCTACGGCAAGACCGAGGTGGCACTGCGTGCTGCCTTCAAGGCTGTTCAAGATGGCCGTCAGGTGGCAGTGTTGGTGCCGACCACACTTCTGGCGCAGCAGCACTTGACCACTTTCACCCAACGTATGGAGGGCTTCCCGGTCACCATCCGTGGACTGTCCCGCTTCACCTCGCCGAAGGACTCCAAGGAGGTCCTCGAAGGGTTGAAGAACGGGACGGTCGACATTGTTATCGGCACGCATCGTCTCCTGCAGACCGGCGTGCAGTGGAAAGAACTCGGCCTGGTCATCGTTGACGAGGAGCAGCGTTTCGGCGTCGAACACAAGGAACACATCAAGGCGCTACGGCACCACGTCGACGTACTCACCATGTCCGCAACGCCAATTCCGCGCACGCTCGAAATGTCGATTGCTGGCATCCGCGAGATGAGCCAGATTCTCACCCCGCCGCAGGACCGTCACCCGGTGCTGACATACGTCGGCGCGCAGTCCGACAAGCAGGTCGCCGCTGCTATCAGGCGAGAGCTGCTTCGCGACGGCCAGGTGTTCTACCTGCATAATAAGGTGGAAACCATTGACAAAGTCGCCCAGACTATCCGCAATTTGGTGCCCGAGGCCCGCGTGGTAGTGGCCCACGGTCAGATGGGGGAGGAGCAGCTGGAGCGCACGGTCGATGGCTTCTGGCAGCGCGAGTACGACGTGCTGGTGTGTACCACCATCGTGGAGACCGGCCTGGATATTGCCAACGCCAATACGTTGATTGTGGAAAACGCGCACCATATGGGCCTTTCCCAGCTGCACCAGCTGCGTGGTCGTGTGGGCCGTTCCCGTGAGCGCGCCTATGCCTACTTCCTCTACCCGGAAAATCAGACGCTGACGGAGACTTCCTACGACCGTCTGTCCACGATCGCGCAGAACAATGACTTGGGTGCCGGTATGGCTGTGGCCATGAAGGACCTGGAAATGCGCGGTGCCGGAAATATCCTCGGTGCGGAGCAGTCCGGTCACATTGCCGGTGTCGGCTTTGATATGTACGTCCGACTGGTTGGCGAGGCCGTGGCCGCGCTGAAGGCAGTGGCCGATGGTGAAACTCCGGATGCTTCCGATAACGAACCGAAGGAAGTGCGGATCGATTTGCCGGTCGATGCGAATATTCCGGCCGAATATGTGTCGTCGGAACGCCTACGTCTAGAGGCGTACCGCAAATTTGCTGCCGCCAGTGCGCTGGACGATATCGACGTAGTGCTCGAAGAGCTTGTTGACCGTTACGGAACCCCACCCATTGAGGTGGAGAGACTGGCGGTTATTTCACGACTTCGAATTATTTGCCGGGAATTCGGCGTGCATGAAGTTCAAGCCATGGGTGCGCACATTAGAATAACCCCTATGGAGCTTGCTGACTCCAAGCAGGTGCGTCTCAAGCGCCTGTATCCACAGGCGACCTATCGTGCGGCAACGCGCACGGTTTCCGTCGGAATGCCGAAGGAAGGGCGAGGGTTGCGGGCAAAACCTGTCCGCGATATTGCATTGGTGCAGTGGGTAGCAGACTTCTTGACATCGATGGCGGGAATTCCACGTATGGATATCTCGCACATGGGAAAGGACTAGAAACCGTATGACTATCATCAAGCTCGATAGCCGCTTTCCAACAGCGATTCCGCTGGAAGCCGCTAGCCTGCTGACCGGTGAAGTCAGCTACACCGAAGAAGTCCCGATCCGTGTGCGCTGGGCAATCGCCGACGCCGGTGGGCACTCGGTGTCCCAGGCGGAGATTCTGGTCACCACCGATATGGAAAACGACGAGGTACTCGATCGCCTCGATGCGGGCGAGAAGGTCTACTCGGTCGAGCTGGATGATGCGCAGGACCCAGCAGCTCCGGCAGCTCAGGTTGCGGCGGCTCCCCAGCAGGACTCGGTGAAAGAACCTGAGTCAGAACCGGTTGCAGAGCCAGGGGCAGAGCCTGTTGCAGAACCGCTGACTCCGCAGGAACAGCTTGCCGCAGCTCGTCTGCCCCACGTCGTCGAGGCCGTGGACATCATGGCGGCAGCACGGCGCACGGGGCAGTGGGAAGCTCGCCAGACGCACAAGAGCCTGCTGCCGTATCTCATTGAAGAGACCTACGAGTTTGTCGACGCAGTCAACGAGGGCGGTGACATTCGTAGCGAGCTGTCAGATCTGCTGCTGCAGATCCTCTTCCACGCTGAAATCGCGGAGGACTTCGACTTCGACGATGTGGCGACCGACTTTATTTTGAAGATGCGCGCTCGTCAGCCGTACCTCTTCGACGGCACTGTGGCCGAGGGAGAGATGGTGTCGGAGGAAGAACAGGAGCGACTGTGGGCTTACGGCCGCGGACGTCCGCGCTCGAACCCGGCCACACAGCTGCCAGCTCTGACTTTGGCTGAGGAAGCCATCCGCCGCGCACGTGCACTGGGACTGTCCGATGCAGACATTCCAGTGGAGATTCTGGTCCCGACCCCGGGGCTGGAGACTGAGTCCGGTGCGGAAGAACGGACCCGACAGGCTTCACGCGCATTCCTGACTGAGCTGGCCCAGATGGAGAATCAGCAGGCCGGCAGTGCTGAGCAGTGGGCAGCGGGCAGCGAAGATAACGAAGAGGCTGAGGACTTCGGCCCGTCGGAAAGCGACAGCTAGTTTCCAGCAAAAGTGATTTCTGTCCTCGAGTTTGAGTGATTTTTACGGTCTACCCCGTAGAGTAATTCCCCATGCCTTCTAATTCTCCCTTTGATGAATACGCGCACCCCGCACCCCGCGGGGCGAAGCCGCGTGGCCGCAGTAAGGGGAAAAAGAAGTCCTCGCGAGGATGTGGCTGCCTCGGTCTAACCTCCCTGGCGGTGCTGATTATCATTGGCACGGTTGGGGCGTTGGCGATGTTCACTGGACCCGTTATCCCGTCGTTGACCAAGAAGCCGATTCCGGATAATGTGCCGCCTGCTGCGGCTGAGCCACCGCCGATGATTGATGTCAACGCGCCCGGGCGCACCTCGGAACAGCTCCGACAGTGGGCGCAGCAGATTTCCCCGAAGACTGGTATTTCTGAGGACGCTCTCCGCGCCTACGGCAACGCATATGTGATTGCGGCAGAACAGTTCCCGAACTGCCACCTGGAGTGGAACACGCTTGCAGGACTGGGCAAAGTGGAGACTAATCACGGCACGTACTCGGGCAATTGGCTCAAGCCGGCTCATATCGGCGCCGATGGGGTAGTCAGTCCGACGATTATCGGTCCGCCGCTGGACGGCACGAGTGGGTTTGCTGAGGTTCTCGATACTGACAACGGTGAACTCGACGGTGACACAGAGTATGACCGCGCTGTGGGGCCGATGCAGTTTATTCCCGAGACCTGGCATCGTTTTGCGATGGATGCTTCTGGTGATGGCGTCGCCGACCCCAACAACATCGACGACGCAACTGCGACCACGGCACGGATGCTCTGCAGTGGGGAACGCGACCTCGCCACCCCGGAAGGGTGGGCATCTGCAATTCGCTCGTATAACCAGTCTGAGCAGTATCTTCGCGATGTTCGGGATGCTGCGGCGAACTATGCGCTGAATCAGCCCGCATAGGGTGAAAAGGATTTAAGGCGAAGGTTGGCAAACCGTGCCACAATTGGAGTCATGTGCCGGAACGGTTCCGGCGGAAAGGTGACCTATGGCTGCAATCATCGAGTTGAACGCACGCGAAATTCTGGACTCCCGTGGTAACCCGACCGTTGAGGTTGAGGTGCTGTTGGAAGACGGCGCTGTGGGCCGCGCTGCGGTTCCGTCCGGTGCCTCCACCGGCGTTCATGAGGCACACGAGCTCCGCGATGGCGGAGACCGTTACCTGGGCAAGGGGGTCGAGAAGGCTGTCCGCGCTGTGCTCGAGGAGATTGAGGACGCAATTATTGGCCTCGAGGCTGAGGACCAGCGTCTGGTTGACAAGACCATGATTGAGCTGGACGGCACCGACAACAAGTCCCGCCTGGGTGCTAACGCAATCCTGGGTGTTTCCATGGCTGTTGCCAAGGCTGCTGCTGAGTCCGCTGGCCTGGATCTGTTCCGCTACGTCGGCGGCCCGAACGGTCACGTTCTGCCGGTTCCGATGATGAACATCCTCAACGGTGGCGCACACGCTGACTCCGGCGTTGACGTCCAGGAGTTCATGATTGCTCCGATTGGCGCCCCGACCTTCAAGGAAGCACTGCGCGTCGGTGCTGAGGTCTACCACGCACTCAAGAAGGTCATTAAGGACAAGGGCCTGTCCACTGGCCTCGGTGATGAGGGCGGCTTCGCTCCGTCGGTTGACTCCACCAAGGCTGCTCTTGACCTGATTGTTGAGGCAATTGAGGCTGCAGGCTACAAGTTGGGCGACGATGTCGCTCTGGCTCTCGACGTTGCTTCTTCCGAGTTCTTCAAGGACGGCAAGTACCACTTCGAGGGCGGCGAGCACACCGCTGAGGAGATGGCAGCTGTCTACGCTGACCTGGTTGAGAACTACGCCATCGTCTCCATCGAGGATCCGCTGCAGGAGGATGACTGGGAGGGCTACACCACCCTGACTGCTCAGCTTGGTGACAAGGTCCAGATCGTCGGCGACGACTTCTTCGTCACCAACCCGAAGCGTCTGGCAGAGGGCATTGAGAAGAAGGCCGCTAACGCTCTGCTGGTCAAGGTCAACCAGATTGGTACCCTGTCCGAGACCTTCGAGGCCGTCGCAATGGCTCACAACGCCGGCTACAAGTCCATGATGTCCCACCGCTCCGGTGAGACTGAGGACACCACCATCGCTGACCTGGCTGTCGGCCTGAACTGTGGCCAGATCAAGACCGGTGCTCCGGCTCGCTCCGAGCGCGTTGCTAAGTACAACCAGCTGCTGCGCATCGAGGAGTACCTGGGTGACGCTGCTGTCTACGCTGGTCGCAGCGCATTCCCGCGTTTCAAGTAAAGAGCTGAGGCGCTGCGAAAGCTGCGTCTAGCACTGCCCGTCCGCACCACGCACGTGGTTGTGGGCGGGTTTTTGTTATTTCATCGGCTGGCGGTCGGGTAGAGTGTGGGGCATGAGTGCATCGGACCGATCTCGCCGCGGAACACAGTCGCGCCCTGCAGGGGCGGGGCAGCGTTCGGCAGCGGCAATCGCATCGGGAATGCGCTCGCTGAGCACGGCACAGAAGATCGGTATTGGTCTGCTGGTGCTTTTCTTAGTATCTGTTCTCGCAATTCCGCTGCGGACTTTTGCACAACAGCAGGCGGATGTAGCCGCAACGCAGGACAATATTGCTCGCATGGAACAGCGAATTAAGCAGTTAGAGGATGAAAAGGAGCTGTACTCCAACCCCGCCTATGTTAAGGAGCAGGCACGTCTGCGCCTGGGGCTGGTAGAGCCGGGGGAGACCCCATTCCGTATCCTCGATCCGGCCGTGGGCGAACAGCCTGTGACGCAGCCGGAGGAAATTCCGCAGCACCAGGCCAAGAAGTGGTACGAGACGCTGTGGGATTCTATTTCCATCCCGCCCGAACCCGAAGAGACTCGCCCTAATCCGGGGCGCGATCAGGCAACGAGGCCAGAGAGCTTGCCGACGGTACCGGAGTCCTAAACCTCCGTAGGGCTACCTGGGGCCTCTCGGTGAGGTTGCATGCGCGGCGGAGTGTGCCGTCGTAAAGCGAAACAACGCGCTTGTAAGGCGACTGTGAGATTATGTGTCAGTAAAACGGAAGCAAAAGGAGTGTGACCGATGTCTGTGGATACCGCAGATTTGGAAGTGATAGCGGAGCAGCTCGGACGTGAACCGCGGGGTGTAGTGGACATCTCTTACCGCAGCCCCGACGGCACTCCTGGTGTGGTCAAGACGAAGCCGCGCTTGGACGATGGCACTCCGTTTCCCACGCTCTTTTACCTAACTGATCCGCGACTCACCGCCGAGGCCTCTCGGTTGGAGACGACTGGCGTGATGAAGGAAATGACCGCGCGTCTGGAAAGCGACGAAGAGCTCGCCGCCGATTACCAGCGTGCACATGAGGCGTTTCTGGCAGAGCGCAATGAGATGGAAGACCTGGGCACGGACTTCTCCGGTGGCGGCATGCCGACGCGCGTGAAGTGCCTACACGTTCTTATTGCCTACGCGCTGGCCAAGGGGCCGGATCACTTCCGACTGGGTACTGAGTCGGTGGCGCTGGCGGCGGAGAACGAGAAGCTGCGCGGCACCGCGATTCCCGCAGATTGGCCCACGATTGCCGAGCTCGGTATTGCGTATCCGGGGGTGGAGGGATAAATGACGACCCTCGCTGCCGTCGACTGCGGCACTAATTCGCTTCGCCTGCTTATCAGCCGGGTCGAGGTTGTCGATGGAGTTCTCGAAATCACAGAACTGCACCGACTGATGGAAATCGTCCGCCTTGGCCAGGGCGTGGATGCCACTGGCATGCTGGCTCCAGAGGCGCTGGAGCGCGTGCGGGAGGCTCTGACGAAGTATGCGGAGCTGATGCAGGTCGAAAAAGTGCAAGCAGTCCGAATGGTGGCGACATCGGCGACACGCGACGCAAGCAACCGCGACGATTTCTTCGCCATGACCCGCGAGATTCTCGCTCCGTGGGGTGCAGAGGCCGAGGTTATTTCCGGCGACGAGGAAGCCGCGCTGTCCTTCCGCGGTGCAGTCGATGACTTGGAGCCCGAGCTCGGTCCGTATTGCGTCATCGACGTCGGTGGCGGCTCCACCGAGGTAATTGTCGGTGACCACGATGGTACGGTAGCCGGTTCTGATTCCGTGGCTATGGGCAGTGTGCGCTTGACCGAACGGTTCCTGCAGGCCTCGCCACCGACGGCGGAACAGGTCCAGGAGGCGCGTTCGTATGTTGCGGAGCTGGCCGACGAGATTGTTGCGAAGGTGCCTGTCGACAAGGCTCGCACCATCGTCGGCTGCGCCGGGACCTTCACCACGCTGTCGGCGCTGGCACAGGGGCTAGAAACCTACGACCCGGAGGCAATCCACCTGTCGCAGCTGCGCTTTGCGGCGTTGCGTGCGCTGACCGCGTCCGTGATTGAGACCGACGCGGAGTCCCTCGCTGCCAATCCCGTGATGCATCCGAAGCGCGCGGATGTCTTCGCCGGCGGTTCCATCATTGTGGACGGTCTGATGGACATGTTTGAGGCGCTGCCACTTTCCGAGGCAGCGAAGGAAGAGCAGCGCTTTTTCTACATCAGCGAGAAGGATATCCTCGACGGAATTGTGGCGAGTTTGGTAGACACCCATATCGCCCATTAATCTTTCTTAGGGGCCCCTATAGCCCAATTGGCAGAGGCAGAGGACTTAAAATCCTTTCAGTGTGGGTTCGAGTCCCACTGGGGGCACCAAAAGGCCAGGTCAGAGAGTTTTCTGACCTGGCCTTTTGCTATCTGTGCGCGCTGCACACGTATTACGGCAGGACGTTGAACTTCTTGCCGAGGACAAGTGCCGTATTGAACACCTTCGAGTACAGCTCACGCGGCATCTGCGGCATCGACACCGGGGAAAGACGCTGCACGGTCACTGTCTGCTCATCGGTGTACTTCAGCAGGCCGCCCGCTGCTTGACGACGGCCCACACCCGAATCCTTGAAACCACCCATCGGGGCATCGACAGACGCGAAGGCCGCAGCAAAACCATCGTTGACATTGACGGTACCGGCCTCAAGCTGTGGAGCCAGCTCCTTTGCGCGACGCGGGGAGGTCCACAGCGAAGCGTTGAGGCCATAACGGGAATCGTTGGACTTGGCGATAGCCTCATGGACGTCCGAGACACGCTGGAGGACTACCACCGGGCCGAATACCTCTTCGGTCAGCAGGGCGACGCCCTCCGGGACGTCGGTAAGCACGGTCGGTTCGTAGAACAGCGGTCCCAGATCCGGGCGAGGACGACCGCCGGCCAGCACGGTGGCGCCGGCCTCGATGGCCTCGTCGACCATGGACTTGACGATGTCGAACTGGCCCTGCGACTGCAGACAGCCCATCTCGGTTTCCCATTCGTAGCCAGCGCCGATGGACATTGCCTTCACGCGGTCGGTGAATGCCGGGACGAATTCGTCCCAGACGGAGTCCACGACATAGATTCGCTCAATGGACACGCACAGGTGACCGGAGTTGGTGAAACAGCCGATGCGTGCGCCCTCGACCGCGCGGTTGATGTTGGCATCTTCGGCGACAATCAACGGGTTCTTGCCGCCGAGCTCCGCGGAGAAACTAATCAGGCGCTCGCCGCACTGCTGCGCCAGCGAGCGGCCGGTCTCGGAGGAGCCGGTGAACATCAGGAAGTCACACTGGCCGACAATGCCCTGGCCGACAACGCGACCGGGACCTGGAATGACCTGGAAGAGATCCTCCGGAAGGCCAGCGCGGTAGAGCAAATCGACAGCGAAGAGAGCAGTAAACGGAGTGGTGCTGTCCGGCTTGAGCACGATGGCGTTACCGGCCATCAGTGCAGCCAGCGCATCGGAAACCGCGAGGGTCAGCGGGTAGTTCCACGGAGCAATAACACCGACGACGCCCTTTGGGTGGTGGTAGACGGTGGTCTTGGAAAGTACCGGGACCGCGCCGTGCGCTCGCTTCGGCTCAAGCAGTTTCGGGCCCTGATTGCCGTAGTAGCGGGCGGTGATAGCGGTGTGTACGAGCTCCTCGTGGGCACTGGCGCGGTTTTTACCGGTCTCGGCCTGCAGCAGGTCCAGCACCTGGTCGCAGTGGGTAAAGAGCAGGTCGTGGAAGTGGTGCAGCACTTCGCCGCGCTTTTCCGGCGCCATGCGGGCCCACTTCTTCTGCGCGGCACGGGCACGCTTGAAGGCCTCGTCGACATCGGCCTGGGTACCGACAGGAATCTGCGCCAGCTCCTGGCCGGTAAATGGTGCCGAGATAGTGGCGGTCTTCGACTTATCAGCTACCGTGACGCGCTGAAGAAGGCGGGCAACGAGCTCGTCGTTAAGCGGATTGCGGATGGTAGTTCGGTTTGTCGTAGCAGTAGATGCTGTCATGGCACAGATACTACTGTTGCGCGGCGCCCCGAGATAGTAAATTTGGCAAAACTACAAAAACTTAGAAAACTTTAGTAAGTAGTCCAGCCCATCCGACGGTTGCGGTCCGGGTCGCGCGGGCCATCGTTGCCGAACTCGAACGGTTCGTGGCCGTCGACATCGCCGTAACGCATCTCCGGGTCATCATCCAGATCGTCGTCGACGTCGATGTCCGGCTTTTCCTCGGCCAACCGCTTGCCGAGAGTGTCATGCGGAGAAGCGCCCCGCCAGCGGTCCGGCGGATCCATTACATAATTCTCGCCATCACCGGTGAGGAAGTCGCCATCGAGTCCCTCTGAGCCATCGAGCGTGGTCTCGTCGAAATCACCAGTGGTATCCGGATCGTAGTCAAGGCCATCAGACATCTTGACCAACCTCCTGTTTCGTAATCACTCATGTGGTGCCCACGCCTGGCGACTGTGAGTTTTTCCGCGATTACAAAATCACCGCCAGCAGGCGAGGAATTACCTTGATACTAACTGTTTTTCAGGGTTGGGAACAATACCTTTACATCGCCCGTTGTAGAAAGTGTAGGCAAACGTAAGCGCGTGTGCCTGAATACAAAACGTAAGAAAAACTGAGAAAAGAAAGAAGGACGACGTGCGCGAAAGCAGCAATCCTGCATTCAGTTCACTTACTAAGACCGTCGCCCGCGGACAGGCGGGCGCACATCACTACGGCCAAGGTCAGATGGGCGCTGGCTACGGGGATAACCCGTACCAGTCGCAGGTTGCCGCCGACTACCGTCCGATGACGGTCGACGATGTCGTTTCCAAGACCGGCATCACGCTGGCAACCATCATCGTTTTGGCTGCGGTCAATTTCTTCATTGCCGTCAGTGTCTCCACCAGCCTGGCCATGATTCTGACCATTGTCGGCGCCATCGGTGGTCTGATTACTGTTTTGGTTTCCACCTTCGGCAAGAAGTACGGCTCCGCGCCGGTTACCCTCACCTACGCGGCCTTCGAGGGCCTCTTCGTCGGTGGCATCAGCTTCATGTTCACCGCTCCAATTCAGGGCGTTGCCGCTGGTGCGCTGATTATGCAGGCAGTGCTGGCCACCCTGGGTGTCTTCATCGGTATGCTCTTCGTCTACAAGTCGGGCGCTATCCGCGTGACCCCGAAGTTCACCCGTTTTATGAGCGCGGCTCTGATCGGTGTGCTGGTCCTCATGCTGGGCAACCTGGTGCTCTCCCTGTTCGGCCTGGGCTTCCCGCTGCGTGACGGCGGCATGCTGTCGATCATCTTCTCGCTGGTCTGCATCGGCCTGGCAGCCTTCAGCTTCCTGATTGACTTCGATCAGGCTGACCGCCTGGTCCGCGCTGGCGCTCCGGCTCAGTACGCCTGGGGTGTCGCCCTCGGCCTGGCTGTGACCCTG
Organism: Corynebacterium sp. c8Ua_99; assembly: GCF_039907185.1. Classification (NCBI taxonomy): domain Bacteria; kingdom Bacillati; phylum Actinomycetota; class Actinomycetes; order Mycobacteriales; family Corynebacteriaceae; genus Corynebacterium; species Corynebacterium sp. c8Ua_99. The sequence continues at coordinate 110,054 of NZ_JASBOG010000003.1, read as the reverse complement.
GTCTGGCTCTACACCGAGATTCTGCGTCTGCTGTCCTACTTCAGGGACTAAACGCTAGAAAACTAACTAACGCACAAGCGCCGGTTAGCCCGTTATTACGGGTTGGCCGGCGCTTTGTTGTTGGCAGTCGACGTATTGACCGATAGGGCTGTGCAGTGTGACGTCGTAAAGCGCGATATCGAAGCGGGAGAGGGCACAAAAAATGGACCGATAGGCCATATGGGCTTCTATCGGTCCAAGAATCGGGCACTGTGGCCCGAAGTTGCCGCCTGGGTTGAGGCGGTCTAACGCCGGGAGCGCTTAGGCGTCCATCTCCGGGTCGTACGGCTCAGCCTTGACCACAGTGACAGACACTTCGTCGCCGCTCGGGGAAGCGTAAGTGCGGGTCTCGCCCTCCTTAGCGCCGACCAGAGCCTTGCCCAGCGGGGAATCGGTGGAGTAGGTCTCCAGGTTCGGGTTGGAGGAGTCAGCGCCACGGGTACCGATGAGGAAGGTCTCGGTGTCGTCTTCGTCGCCGTCGTAGTAGACGTGGACCACGGTGCCGACCAGAGCCACACCGGACTCCTGCGGAATCTCGCCGACGGTGGCGCGCTGGAGCAGGTCTTCGAGGTAGCGGATGCGTGCCTCTTCCTGTCCCTGCTGCTCACGAGCGGCATCGTAGCCGGCGTTTTCCTTCAAGTCGCCCTCTTCGCGGCGCTCGTTAATCTCGGCGGCGATGACCGGGCGGTTTTCATATAGCGCCTCAAGCTCGCCCTTGAGCTTGTCGTAGGACTCCTGGGTGAGCCATGGGCTATTGTTCTTTGCCTCAGTCATGGTTCCTCCTGTGTTTTGGCTATTTAATACAAAAGCGGCCCCGCTTGGGGCCGTCGGCTGCGTCACAGGATAGCACTGTCACGCCACATGGCAATAACAGGCGCGTCGGAGTGTTGTCGCGCACGCTTTACGACGTGCCGTGGAAGCGCATAATCCTCAGTTGCGAAAGGAGGTTACTTCGCAGGTGCGAGGAACTCCGGAATGTCGGTGGAGCAGCCGTAGACATCGCCTGCGACGGCCAGCTCGCGGGTGGCAATGGGGACGTCCATACGCACCGTAGCGGGGCCGCCGCCCGGAATGAATACGTCGCGACGGCCGACCTCTGCCACGTCATAGTTCAGCGCGTAGATAATGCAGTAGCTATCCAGCTCCGGCTTTTCGCGGGTGACGTCCAGCGTGAAGATGAACTGCTCATCTTCCTTACCTGGAGTGCGGCTCCAGCCCGCTTGCGTTGCAGAGACATCCGGGGCGGAGACGCGGTTCATCTGAACGAAGATGTATGCGCCGGCGATGACGAGCATGCCAACAATAGCGATAACAACCAATTTTGCGGGGAGAGTGCGACTGTTATCCCCATAGCGCTCGCGCTGCCCGTTAGGCGCTGCGGTATTTCGGGTGTTTCGCTCCGAACTTTCAGCCATGCTTTTTAGCCTATCGGAGTTCTTGGTCGACGTGGTAAAATGTTGACAGTTAAACAATCTTTCTGGTGTGGCGCGGTGTCCTGCTGCTATGTCGTTCCACCGAGTAGCGATGCTGCGTGGTCATATGATGGTGCAGCGCTATAGTGGGGCGGTATTGAAACGGTGCTGTAGTAGCATCGTTGCGGTCGAAGGGCCCCGGCCTCGGCCAGAAAACATGGACTGAGATAGTAGCGGGAGTGACTTCAATTGGCACTTCGTCTGATGGCGATTCACGCTCATCCTGATGACGAATCGAGCAAGGGCGCCGCAACAATGGCCCGATATGTGGCGGAAGGGCATCGCGTCAAAGTGGTGACCTGCACCGGCGGTGAGGCCGGTAGCATTCTCAACCCGGCGATGGATCGGCCGGAGGTGCGGGAGAATATCGCCTCGGTGCGCGTTAACGAAATGGCTGCAGCCGCTGAGATTCTCGGTGTTGAACATGAGTGGCTCGGCTTTACCGACTCCGGTCTGCCTGCGGGTAACCCGGTGCCGGTGCTGTCGCACGGTGTGTTTGCGCGCCAATCGGTCGAGGATGCGACCAAGCCTCTCATTCGGACCATCCGGGAATTCCGCCCGCACGTTGTCATTACTTACGACGAAAACGGTGGTTACCCGCACCCGGACCACATCATGACCCACATCGTGTCCATGCGCGCTTGGCTGGAGTCCGGAACGGATAAGTACCCCGAACTCGGTGAACCATGGGAGATTTCCAAGCTCTACTACACCCACGGTTTCATCAAGGCGCGCCTCATCGCGCTGGATAACTACTACCGTGACAACGGCTTGGAAAGTCCGCTGGCCGAGTCCTTCCGTCGTTGGACTAAGACTCCCGGCGACATCATGACCCGCGTGACCACGCAGGTCGAGTGCGGCGATTACTTCCAGCAGCGGGATCAGGCGCTGCTGGCGCACGCCACGCAGATCGATCCGAACGGGCCATTCTTCGCCGTGCCGGTAGACATTCAGCAGCGCGTTTGGCCGACCGAAGAGTTTGAGCTCGCCCGCACTCGCGGGCAGACTGAGCTGCCAGAGACCGATCTCTTCGCCGGTATCGACCCCGACGCGGAATAGTCCGGAATTAACGCTAAGCTGGAACTCATGATTGAAAGCTTCGATGCCTTGGCGGCTCGCACGACAATTTTCCTGGCGCAGAACCCCACTGGTCCGCGGGGTGCTGACTTCGGTAAGGCCTCTCCTATTGGCCTGCTCATCATTGTCGTTTTGCTCATCGTCATCCTGGCTCTCGGCTGGGATCTCTCGCGGCGCGCGAAGCGCATGGCCGCCCGCCGGAAGTTTGCCGAGGCGCACGGTATGGATCCCTTTGATTCCGAGGCCGTGGATAAAGCGATGGCTGCAGCAGAGCAGCGTCGTGAAGCGGAGTAGTTAGCGTCAAGGCATGTGCGCGCCGCTTGACGACGGGCAATGTGTGCACCCCTGATTGTTTCCCATGTGGCGGGATTTGGAGTTCGAATTGCGGGATTCTAGGCAGTGCGCTACAGTCAAGCACATGCGTATGTGGCGATTTTATTTTTCGAAGGCTCCGGAGGCAGTGACGACATAGTCACAGCCGGCGGCTAATCGTCACGTCGCCACCAACCGGAGCCAAAGGCAGCAGCCCCAACCAATCGGGGCGCTGCCTTTTGTCGTATCTACAGCCAAAATGCGCAACTAATCACCCAGAGAAAAGAGACCTCAGATGACCCCTCCAACTTCCCTCGAAGCCCCCGCCTCGACCGCGAACCGCCGCGTCGTAGCCTTCCACGACCTGCCCTCCCCAGAAGAGGTCATGGCCAAACAGCCACTGACCCCAAACCTGGTTAACGAGGTAGAGCAGTCGCGACTCGACGTCGCCCGCGTCATCGCCCGTGAAGACGATCGTCTGCTGGTCGTTGTCGGCCCGTGCTCCATTCACGACCCTGAGGCCGCCATCGACTACGCCCGCCGCCTGAAGGCCACCGCCGATGAGCTCGACGAGGACCTGCTGGTCGTCATGCGCGTCTACTTCGAAAAGCCGCGCACCACCGTCGGCTGGAAGGGACTCATCAACGACCCCGACCTGGATAGCTCCTTCAAAATCAACAAGGGCCTGCACATGGCCCGCGAGGTACTCATCGAGGTCCTGCGCACCGGCCTGCCCGCCGGCGCCGAATTCCTCGAGCCCAACAGCCCGCAGTACATTTCCGACGCCGTCTCCTGGGGTGCGATTGGTGCGCGTACCACGGAGTCGCAGGTCCACCGCCAGCTCGCTTCCGGACTTTCCGTGCCCATCGGCTTCAAGAACGGCACCGACGGCAATGTCCAGGTCGCCGTGGACTCGCTGGTCTCCGCAGCAAACCCGCACTTCTTCTTCGGCATGAACGACCAAGGCCGCGCCGCCGTCGTCGAAACCGCCGGCAACCACAACTGCCACATCATCCTCCGCGGTGGCACCTCCGGCCCGAACTGGGACGAGGCATCGCTTAACGACGCCGAAGCCCGCCTGAACAAGGCCGAGCAAACCGTCAGCATTATGGTGGACGCCTCCCACGCCAATTCCGGAAAATCCGAGGTGCGCCAGGCCGAGGTCGTTGAGGAACTCGGCAAGCTCATCGGGGGCGGCGACGAGCGCATCACCGGCATCATGATGGAGTCCTTCCTCGAAGCCGGCGCGCAAAAAATTACCGATGGTCGTAAGGGCCTCGTATACGGCAAGTCCGTCACCGATGCGTGCATGGATTGGGAAACCACCGACCGGTTGCTGCGTACGCTTGCGGCAGAAGTTCGGAAGCGTCGGCAGGCACGCGACTAAGCACAAAGTGGCCGTGCCCATTGGGTAGGGTTACATATGTGAAAGAAAACCAGCCGTCCTCACTCCGGCGGATCGCCTATCCGCTCTACGAGCGCAAACTAGCCCAAGAGCTAGAAGGAAAACCTCGCCCCAAGCACGTTGCCATCATGGCCGATGGCAACCGCCGCTGGGCGAGGGAGGCTGGATTCACCGACGTCAGCCACGGCCACCGCGTCGGCTCCCGCAAAATCGCAGAATTCGTCGGCTGGTGCGCCGAGCAGGAAATCGAGCTGGTCACCATCTACCTGCTCTCCACCGAAAACCTCGGGCGAGACCCCGAAGAGCTGGAATTACTGTTCGACATCATCGCCGACGTCGTCGACGAATTGGCGCAATCGCCTAACGACGTGCGCCTGCGCATGGTCGGCCACCTCGAGCTCCTTCCGGAAAGAATGACCGCCCGGCTGCGTCACGACGAAGAAGTCACCGCGAACAACACCGGCATCCAGGTCAACATTGCCGTTGGCTACGGCGGCCGGCAGGAAATCGTCGACGCAGTACGCAGAATCATCCGGGAATCAGTCGCCGAGGGAATCGATGCTTCCGAGCTTGAGGAGCGCATCACCACCGATGCCATTTCTCGCCGCCTCTACACATCCGGACAACCGGACCCCGATCTAGTCATCCGCACTTCCGGAGAACAGCGGCTCAGCGGCTTCCTCCTCTGGCAAACCGCCTACTCCGAGATTTGGTTCACCGATACCTACTGGCCCGAGTTCCGCCGCATCGACTTCCTCCGCGCACTTCGAGACTTTTCGCAGCGCTCACGCCGCTTCGGCAAATAACCTCCCTACATCCGGAAAAATTTCCGGATGTTAGAGTTTGCGCATCCGGACCCTCGAAACCTTGTGGTCCCGAGACTTCGTCAGAACTAATGACGCACGCACTCGAGTGGGCAAAATATTTTCCGTAAGGTTCGGCAAGTTCACCTGCTGCCAAATGCGTCGGGCCACCTCGGCCGCAGCTTCGTCGTCAAGCGTGGCGTAATCCGCGAAGTGCGCGCCCGGAGCGCGAAACGCCGTCTGGCGGAGACGGAGGAAACGGCTGATGTACCAACGCTCGATGTCCGCGCGCGGGGCATCGACGTAGACACTGAAATCGAAAAGATCGGAAATCATCAGCGTCGGGCCCGTCTGCAAAACGTTGAGCCCCTCGAGAATGAGAATGTCCGGACGGTCAACATCGACGAACTCATCCGGCACCCGGTCATAGAGCGTGTGTGAATACACCGGCGCCTTCACATGCCGCGCCCCCGACTTCACCGCCGTGACAAACCGCATCAACGCACGCTGATCATACGACTCCGGATACCCCTTGCGCTGCATAATCCCACGGCGATTCAATTCCTCAGAAGGGTAGAGGAAGCCATCAGTAGTAACCAAGTCCACCCGCGGATTAGTCTCCCAGCGCTCGAGCAGCACCTGCAGCAAACGCGCCGTCGTTGACTTGCCGACCGCCACCGAACCCGCGACGCCGATAATAAACGGCACCGACGCCCCCTTCGAAGGATTTTCCCCAAGGAAGTTCGACGTTACGGCGTTCAGCTCCCGATGCGCCGCCACACGCATGTGAATCAGACGAGAAAGCGGAAGATAGACCTCGGCGACTTCGTCCAGGTCGATGTTTTCACCGATACCGGAAAGTCGTTCAGCTTCCTCTTCCGTCAGCACCAGAGGCATATTCTTGCGCATTTCGCGCCACTGCTCGCGTTTGAACTCGACGTACGGGCTGGGGGATGTTGCGCGCGTCATACTTCCAATTGTGCCAAGGGGGTGCCGAAAACCGGAAAACGAGTCAATAAAGGGGGCATACCTGAATGGTGCTGCTTTCGTGGTTTGCCCCATAAAGGGCTAGCATGGCCTGTGGCATTGAAGTTTCATTGAAAGGTCGAAAACCTACTCATGACCGGGTCTAACAATAACGATGTCCGCTACCAATCGCTGCGTGAACTCGATCCCGACCTCGCAGAGGCAATGGCAGGGGAGCTCTCTCGTCAGCGTGACATGCTCGAAATGATTGCTAGTGAGAACTTTGTTCCACGTGCAGTGCTGCAAGCTCAGGGCTCGGTTCTGACCAACAAGTACGCCGAAGGCTACCCGGGTCGTCGTTACTACGGTGGCTGCGAATACGTCGACGTCGTCGAGGACATGGCTCGCGACCGCGCCAAGGAGCTCTTCGGCGCTGAGTTCGCCAACGTTCAGCCACACGCAGGTGCGCAGGCAAACGCTGCCGTTCTGCATGCGCTGATCAACGCCGGTGACAAGATTATGGGCCTCGACCTGGCACACGGCGGTCACCTGACCCACGGCATGAAGCTGAACTTCTCCGGCAAGCTCTACCACGTCGCCGCATACGGTGTGGACAAGGACACCATGCGGATCGATATGGACAAGGTGCGTGAGCAGGCGCTCGCAGAAAAGCCGGATGTTCTCATCGCAGGTTGGTCGGCGTACCCGCGCCACCTCGACTTCGAAGCTTTCCGTTCCATCGCCGATGAGGTCGGTGCGAAGCTGTGGACGGACATGGCGCACTTCGCAGGTCTGGTTGCCGCCGGTCTGCACCCGTCGCCGGTTCCGCATTCTGACGTTGTGTCGACCACCGTTCACAAAACCCTCGGTGGTCCACGTTCGGGCATGATTTTGGCCAAGCAGGAGTACGCCAAGAAGCTGAACTCCGCTGTTTTCCCGGGGCAGCAGGGTGGCCCGCTGATGCACGCCATCGCCGGCAAGGCCGTGGCGCTGAAGATTGCTGGTACCGAGGAGTTCAAGGAGCGCCAGGAGCGCACTCTGGCTGGTGCCCGCATTCTGGCTGAGCGTCTCACCGCTTCCGACTGCGCCGAGGCTGGCGTCGATGTTCTCACTGGCGGCACCGATGTCCACCTGGTTCTGGCGGATCTGCGCAATTCTGAGATGAACGGCCAGGAGGCCGAGGATCTGCTCCACGCTGTTGGCATTACCGTCAACCGCAATGCTGTTCCGTTTGACCCGCGTCCTCCGATGGTTACATCCGGACTTCGTATCGGTACTCCGGCGCTGGCCACCCGTGGTCTCGACGAGAAGGCCTTCACCGAGGTCGCCGATGTCATCGGTACTGCTCTCGCCGCCGGCAAGAATGCGGATGTTGACTCCCTGCGTGCTCGTGTTTCGAAGATTGCTCAGGAATTCCCGCTTTACGACGGTATCGAGGACTGGAACCTCATCTAAATCTGCGTTTTTGCAGCGCAAGTACCCGTTCTAGCAGTGCGCTAGGACGGGTTTTTGCTTTCATCCGGGTTTTAGTCCGGAGGTGGTGGCTCCGGCCCGAGCTGTTTCGTCGTGCCCGCCCGGTATCCGGCGTAGGACCTCCCGGACATTGATGTCACAAATGAGTTGCTAAACAGCGGCGGCCGAGTTTTATCCGGCGGGCGCCATCGAATATGTCCGGATGTGGGGATACGTTCGAGGTGGCCGTTGCGTCCTTCCCGGTCGTCGTCGTTAAGCCCGTTGTGTTCGCGGCAGACCATGGTGAGGTTGTCCAGCGTGGTTGTGCCGCCGTGTTTGTGGGCGACTAGGTGGTGCGCTTGTCCGCTATAGGCGGGGCGTTCACAGCCGGGCCAGGCGCAGATGGGGTTGTCGATGAGCATCGCGATGCGCTGCTCTTCAGTCGCCAGGCGGGGGTTGCCGATGGGAAATAAGTCCGTAATGGCGCTGTGTTCGTCGTAAAGCACGGCCCACCCGGTGTCGGCGAGTAGGGCGTTAAGGAAGACGTCGGGGGCGAGCGCGGAGCCGTTGGTGGTGGCGGCGAATCGCGGGCTGTAGTCGATGAGGTCTTGTGCGGTGATGATGATGGCGGGTTGGTAGCGCATTTCATCGAGCTTGTCGACGGGCGTTGCGGCATCGGCATGCTCGAGGCGCTCGGCAAGCGCTTGGCCGACGCAGCGGTCGTGGGAAAACTCCGGATGGGACTTCCGGATTTCTGCGGCACGGATGGTAAGCGGCGACAGGAGATTGTCGAGCATATCCGAGGGACCGGAGATGTGGAAGTGCTTCATTCCCCGGATGTCTACCTTCCGGGAAAATCGGGCGCGTAGGTGCTGGGGTGGCTCGTCTTCGGTGTTGAGCTCGGTGAGAGTTTCCCGCATGTAGAGATCGAGTTCTTCGAAGCCGAGGCGTTCGGCGGCAGCGACGAATGTGAGGCGGAGGTTGTCGTGGAGTTCGGCGTTGTTGGCTTGGCGGCTGCGCTTGTCGATAAGCACGCAGGTGTCCAGGCTGAGGCCGAGCTGGCGCGCAAGGGCGGTGGCGTCTTCGCGGGCTTTGGTGTTTTCTTCGGTGTCAGCGGGTTGGAGATAGTGGGCGGCGACGCGTAGCAAAAGCCGGAGGCGCGCCGGGTCAAGGCCGAGGGTTGCCGCCAGGTGGGAGGTGGCGTCGTGGCCGTCGGGACGCGCGGCGTGGAGTTCCGCTAGCGTGTCCATTCCGCGCGAGGCCAGTGCGGCGAGCGTCCCAAGAACTGTCATGCCTTTGAAGGTAAAAGTCCGGATGTAGGGGGACAACGCCTATGGGGGCAGGCTGTGGATAAGTCAGCCGGTTTAGCAGTTATCCACATCCGGACTTTTCACCGCGCAAACGCACCGCAGCTGCACCGCCGTATCGCCGCACCACGCGCTGCCGTCTGTTACGCCCCGAAGTCAGCGAGCGGCTGTCCGGTGAGGCGGAAGGTGTCCCATTCGTCCATGGGGAAGGCGCCGAGGGAGCGGTAGAAATCGATGGAGGGTTGATTCCACTTCAGGACGCACCACTCGACACGTGAGTAGCCTCGCTCCACGGCAATTCGCGCGAGGTTCTGCAGCAGTGCTTTGCCCTTGCCGGTGCCGCGTGCCTCGGGGCGGACGTAGAGGTCTTCGAGGTAGATGCCGTGGGTGCCTTCCCAGGTGGAGTAGTTGAGGAACCACAGTGCAATGCCGTCGAGGCGCGGGCTGCCGCCACCAACACCACCAACACCGCCATCACCGCCACCAACACCGCCATCACCGCCACCAACACCGCCATCACCGCCACCGGCGCCGTCGTCCAAATTTCCGGATGTGGAGTCGACGACGTGGCAGAAAATCGCAGGGTTGTCCCCGAAGAGCTGTTCGCGCAGGCGCTCGGGGGTCAGTCGGACGGCATCGGGTTCTTTTTCGTAGGCCGCCAGGTCTTTGATGAGGTCGACGATCTCGTGGACGTCGTCAGGCGTGGCGGGGCGTGGAAGTGTCATGTGTCCCTTGTTACTCGCGGCGAGTGATTTGGTGCAAAAGTGCGTCCGAGGCGGGGGAGATTGCGATAACCTGCGAGGTTATGAGCAACGTTACTCAAGACTTTTCCGACGGCATTCTAGCCATCACCATCGACCGCCCGGATGCCTATAACTCCCTGGATAAGAATCTCCGCTTGGAGCTGAAAGCCGCTTTTGAGCGTGCGCAGGAGCCGGATGTGCGCGCTGTTATCCTGCTCGGCGGGCCGAAGGCGTTTTGTACGGGCCAGGATTTGAAGGAGCACATTTCTGACCTGCAGTCCGGCGCCGGCATGGGCAAGGTTGTCGAGGAGTACAACCCGATGGTCGCGGAGCTGACCGCGATTAACGTTCCGGTTATTGCAGCTATCGAAGGTGCTGCGGCGGGTGCCGGCTGGTCGTTGGCGCTGCACTGTGATTTCCGTATCGCGGGCCCGAAGGCGTCGTTCAAGGCGGCGTTCCCGTCGATTGGCCTGGCCACGGACTGTGGCATGTCGGCGCTGCTGCCGCGCATGGTCAGTGACGCGAAGGCGCGTGAGCTGTTGTTCTTCGATAAGAAGGTGCTTGCCGACGAAGCCCTGAGCCTCGGCCTGGTCACTGAAGTGGTGGATAATCCAGCGACTCGGGCACGTGAGTTGGCTGCCCAGTTTGCGGCGGGGCCGACGGCCGCGCTGAAGGAGATTAAGGCTCTGCTGCGCCGGGATACCTTGTCTGCCGCTGCGGCGGAGGCGGACGCGCAGGCTCGTTTGGCGGTCTCGGCCGACCATAAGGAAGCGGTGGCCGCGTTCTTGGAGAAGCGACCACCGCATTTCGTAGGTGAGTAAGGCAGATACCTGGAGTGGCAGGGGAGAGATAGTAGTGAAGAACTACTGCTCTTCCTGTGCTCCTAGTACTTCACTGGTGAGCTCTGGGTGATCTCCCAGCTCACCGGAAACCTCGTCAGGGTGCTTGGATAGGCTGACCAGCGAGACCGCCAGACCGCCCCAGATGACGATGATGAACAGTGCCATCATGACAATTGCGATACCGGACATTTGGCTTAAACCTCCTCGGTTTCCGGAGTGTGCTTGCGTGGCAGGTGTGAGGACCGCTTGAAATCTGGCGTCACACCGAAGTCCGAGCCCGGAGGGCCATCGAGACGGTGTTGGCCGCGCCAAGGCAGGATGGCCATAATCAGAGCGCCGATGAGAATCACGCCGATGACACCCCAGCCAAAGATGTCGATTTGGGTGTCGGAGTAGCCTTCGTAGTTTTCCTGGAAAAGTCCAATGAGCTCCTGGAACAGGATGACGGCGAGAATGACCGGCGTGATGTTTCCGACGAAGATCTGCCACATGGTGCCGACCTTGAACGAGGACACGGCGTTGAGGTGCATGGCGAACTCGTTGGTGCGGCGCAGGATCCAGTCGATTGCGATGATGGTCAGCAGTGCAACCAGGACGATACCGACGTTGTTGGTGAACTTATCTACGATGTCGAGGGTTACCAGACCTGAGGTGGTCGGGAAGGCCAGCAGCGAGATGACGGCCATGGCGCCACCGACGGTGAGGGTGGCCTGGACGCGGCCGAGGTTCAGCTTGTCCTTGACTGCGGAGACGACGACCTCGAGCAGCGACATCAGGGAGGTCACACCGGCGATTGCCAGGGAGAGGAAGAACAACAGGCCGAAGACGGAGCCGATGAGCTTTGGCATCTCAGAGATGACCGTCGGGAAGGCGATGAAGGCAAGACCAATACCGGAGGTTGCGACCTCGTCAACGGCCTGACCCGACTGCGCTGCCATGAAGCCCAGGGTGGCGAAGACACCGATACCGGCGAGAACCTCGAAGGAGGAGTTTGCGAACGCGGTGACCAGGCCGGAACCGGTGAGGTTCGTGCGTGGCTTCAGGTAGGAGGCGTAGGTCAGCATAATGCCGAAGGCCACGGACAGGGAGAAGAAGATTTGGCCGTAGGCGGCAATCCATACGCTGGAGTCAGTGAGTGCGGACCAGTCTGGGGTGAAGAATGCGTCCAGGCCCTTTGCAGCGCCGTCGAGCGTCAGGGAGTAGATGACCACTGCGACGAAGAGGATGGTCAACAGTGGGATGAAGATAATCGAGACCTTGCCGATGCCCTTGTCCACACCAGCGGCCAGAATGCCGATGACGAGTACCCAGACAATGAGCAGGACGATGGAAATCGAGGGGACGAAGTCCAGAGAGAAGACGCTCTCGGTGTCTACTTGGAGGAAGTCCTTCATGAAGTGGGTCTCGGCATCTGGGCCCCAGCTCTTGCGGATGGACTTCCAGGCGTAGATGAAGGACCACGCGATAATAACGGCGTAGTAGACGGTAATGAAGAAGGCGATACCGACCTGGATCCAGCCGATTGGCTCAGCCCAGGGCTTGATGCGACGCATCGACTTCGGTGCGGACCCTCGGAAGCGGTGGCCGATGGCGAAGTCGAGGAAGAGCAGTGGGATACCCGCGGTCAGAAGTGCGACCAGGTAGGGGATAAGGAAAGCGCCACCGCCGGAGTCATACGCGACATAGGGGAAACGCCAGATGTTTCCAAGCCCGACTGCCGAGCCGATAGCGGCGAAAATGAAGGCTGCTCGGGTGGAAAACACCTCCCTTCGCTGAGGGGTAGCGGTCGAGTTGGTTGTGCTCATACCTCTGGAACTCCAATCCTTCATCTCCGGTCACGCGCTCGCGCGGCCTAGGAGGGAATTTGGTGAAGTGCATCACCATTACCTAACAGAATCTTAGTATATGAGATGGGTATCTCATTGTATAGTTTCGGTTTTGTAGGGGGTAATGTTTTTGGTGAGGGGTATGGCACAGGGGAAGGGAACTCTAATCCAGCCTCGTAAATAATCGCCAGCCACCTACTTTGAGGTATGCAAAAACCCCGCCAGGAAGACCTGACGGGGTTTGGGGCGAATCGGCTAGACCGACGTGCGCTGTTTACTCTGCGCCGCCCTTGGCGATACGACGGAAGATGATCTCCTTCATGATCTCGTTGGTGCCACCGTAAATGGTCTGGACCTTGGAGTCGAGGTAGTGAGTGGAGATTGGGTACTCGAGCATGAAGCCGTAGCCACCGAACATCTGCAGGCAGCGGGTAACGATGTCCTGCTGCTCCTCGGTGGTCCAGTACTTGGCCATGGAAGCACCGGTCTCGTCCAGCTGACCAGCGTTGTGGGCCATAACGGCCTGGTCAACGAAAGCCTGCAGGGCGGTGACGCGGGTGGCGATGTCAGCCAGGTAGTGGCCGTGGACCTGGTGCTGGATGATCGGGCGACCGAATGCCTCGCGCTCCTGGGCGTACTTGTAAGCCAGGGTCCAGGCGCGGCGGGAAGTTGCGACAGAGCCGCAAGCCAGGGTCAGGCGCTCGTGAGCGAGGTTGGTGCGCAGGTAGCCGAAGGCAGCGCCCTCTTCGCCGAGCAGGTTCTCAGCCGGAACGCGGACGTTATCGAAGTTGAGCTCAGCGGTGTCCTGAGCCTTCAGGCCGACCTTCTGCAGCGGGCCAGCCTTGGTGAAGCCCTCGAGGTCAGCGTCGACGATGAACATGGAGACGCCAGCGCGGCCCTTGGATGGGTCGGTGATAGCTGCGACGAGAGCGAAGTCGGCCATCATGCCGTTGGAGATGAAGATCTTGGTGCCGTTGAGGACGTAGTGGTCGCCGTCCTTCTTGGCGAAGGTGCGCATACCTGCCAGGTCAGAACCGGCGCCCGGCTCGGTCATAGCGAGGCAGCCGATGGTGTCGCCGGCGTTCATGGAAGCCAGGTACTTCTGCTTCTGCTCTTCGTTACCGAACTTGGCCAGGTATGGAGCGACCAGGTCGTTGAGAACGCCGAAGGAAACGACGATGGAACCACAGTCAGCGTTGGAGAGCTCCTCGTTCAGGACCTGGTTGTAGCGGAAGTCCATCTCTCCGCCGCCGCCGTATGCCTCCGGAGTGGACATACCAATCAGGCCCAGCTCACCGGCCTTCTTGAAAATCTCGCGGTCCGGCTGACCTTCCTTGTGCCAGCGCTCTACGTTCGGGGTGATTTCCTTCTCGACGAAGCCGCGAACCATGTCGCGGAACATGTTGTGCTCTTCTTCGAAGTGAGTACGGGGCAGAAAGTCCTTCATGACATGCTCCTAGAAATATTGTCGTGGAATTTTTGTCTTAAGGCCTTTTCGTACGTCGCAGATAAACGCTGCAGATAAACGCGATGGCCTCGGTTCATCGTCATAGTGACTATGACTGTTGTACCCCATTATGCATGAGTGTGATGAGAGACACTTGTTTTTTTAAAAGTTTTTTCCCGATTGATGACGTGAAATCGCTTGACGACGGATATTGCGCCCAGCCTTCCCGGAAAACTACCCCCGTTGCGGTTGGGGGTTGCTATTGAATCCAGACTATCCCCGACAGTCGGCAATGTTAGGTAATGCTAACCTACAAAGCCAGGTGAATGGCTATTTTTGTCATATCTGACAGGCGGGACCCTGGGGCTTTGGGGTCGATAGGGTAGGCGTTTTGGATGGTCATCATGGGGGTGATTAACGAAACATTCTCGTTTTCTTATTCCCATTAGTGCTGGTGGTAGTTAGTATGAGCATCAGGTGGAGACCGGTTCCCTTGATTATCCGAGCTTCTTCCACTGGAGTCATAGCAACCTCCAATTGCACTCGAAAAAATGACGCGACCTGTGCGCCGTCCCCGTGGAATGGACAGCGAGCAGGTCGCGTTATTTTTATTTTTTATTGCTGCGATTAGGCGCTAGTCGGCAATCCCATCAATGTGCGCCAGCAGAGCAGAGTTGTAGTACTCCGGGGTCTCCTGGTTAAGCAGGTGCTTGGCCGGCGAAATGACGACCATGGTCGAGCCCGCGATGCCGTCGTGAAGCGAAGTGACGACGTCGAGAGACGTAGAGGTGTCCTGCTTGCCGGCGATGACCAGCGTCGGAGCGGTGATCTCGGCGAGGCGCTCACGGGTGTCGAAGCGAGAGAGTGCTCCGCAGGCGCCGATGTAGCCGTCATCGGGGCAATCTGCGATCATGTCGCGGAAGCGGGCGGGGAGCTCAGGGGTAGTGTCGAAGCACTCGTCGGTAAACCAGTTGCGGACGACAGTGTCCGCGAGCGCGCCTGTGCCCTTGTCACGCACGAGCTGGGCCTTTTCCTGCCAGGCCTCGGGTGTGCCGAATTTCGGCGCCGTCGACGACAGTGTCAGACTGACCACGCGATCGGCGTGTTCTAGTGCGATGGTCTGGGCGATAGCGCCGCCGAGAGATAGTCCCACAAAATGTGCACGGTCAACATCCTCCTCATCGAGGACCTCGATGATGTCGGCGGCCAAGTGGCTCATGTCCCACTCACCCTCGGGGATAGGGGAATCGCCATGGCCGCGGACATCTGGCGTGATGACCTGGTACTTTTCGCTCAAAGCGGCTACCTGGGGCTCCCACATCTCCTGTGTGGTGCCCAGCGAGCCAATCAGGACAACCGTACCGTTGTCCTTGTGGTTGATTGCATGTGCGGTGTAGTCGATGGCCACGAGATCCTCCTTGAAGGTGTTGGCTGTGTCAGCTGTGCCAGCTGTGTCTGCTAATTCTCGGCGTTGCGAGCAGCTTCAGCGGCAGCCCGACCAGGGCCGTCGTCCTTCTTGGCCTCTGCCTCAGCGGCTTCCACGCGCTGCTTCGCCATGGACTCACGAGCGGCCTCCAGCCACTCCGGCATCTGCTCGAGCAAATCCTTAATCTCCGCCGTTGTCAGCGGCTTGTCCATGTCGTTCTTCTTCAACGCCGTGATAGTGATGCCCAGCTTGCGGGCAACTTCTGGACGCGGGTGCGGTCCGTTGCGGCGTAGCTCAGCGAGCCATTCCGGCGGATTGGATTGCAGTTCGGCAAACTGCGCGTGCGAAATCTCACCAGTGCGAAATTCCTCGGGTGTGGCCGGGAGGAAAATGCCAAGTTTTTTGGCTGCGGTTAGGGGTTTCATGGGTTCAACGCTAGCACCCATTCGAGTAACCTTGCGGAGTATGTCGACTCCTGAACCCGCCGTCCTGCGCATCGTGTTCGCCACCGGCACCAGTCCCGAGAAGTGGTTTCGCCGCTTTAGGGATCGAATTCCGGCAACACTGCACACCCACGCCGCCGACGATCCGATGTCCGACCTGGTCGGCGGCGCCGCTGACATGGCGCTGGTTCGGTTAGAGTCCGAAAGCTCGCTGCCCGAGTCGCTCCATCGCATCCGGCTTTACGACGAAGCCTGGGGCGTGGCCTTCGAGAAAGAGCACGTGTTCTCCCTCACAGAGTCCGTGCCGGAGGAGCTGTTGGCGGACGAAACTGTGCTGTTGACCTCCGTGGATCCGGATGAGCTGCGACAGATGCTGCCCGTTGCGGCCACTGGTGCAGGTGTCGTGGTGGGACCTCGCACGATTTTGAAGGCGCTGTCGAAGAAGGCGGTGGCCTCATCGAACTTGGTGGCCGAGGAAGGCGCCACGGAACCGCTGTCTCGGACAGCTATTTGGTTGGTGTGGCCGAAAGTAGAGGACGACGAGCTCCGGCAGGAGTTCGTCGGCATTGTCCAGGGGCGCAGGGAGGGCTCGACACGCACGCAGTTGGGGCGCAAGAAGGCTGACGAGCAGCCGAAGAAGTTGTCGGCCAGAGAAAAGACGCTTGCTAAGCAAGCCCGCCGGCAGCGCGCTGGGACCGTCGTAAAGCATGCGCGCAGTGGTCGTGGTGGACGTCGAAGCAGCGGCGGAAACGGGCGACCGCGCAGGCGAAAGTAATCTTTTTACAATATTTTTGCCGTTTCGTTCGACGTGCGCGGAAAAATTAGCCACACTTGTAGTTATGGCTGAAAAGAAGCGCGATTTCACGATTCGAATGATGCGTGAAGAGGACTATCCACAGATCCAAGAGATCTACGAGATTGGCCTGGATACGGGGCACGCGTCCTGGGAGCACTCCGCTCCCGAGTGGGACGAATTCATCGCACTCAAACGAGTGGATTTGTGTTACGTCGCCGTCGACGCAGAAAACCCGGACAAGATTCTGGCTTGGGCATCGGCAGCGCCGGTATCCAAGCGCCCGATTTTCAATGGCGTCATCGAAGACTCCATCTACGTCCACCCTGACGGGCAGGGCATGGGGCTGGCGGCGACGCTGCTGCAGAAGCTTATCGACGATGCCACGGAGCTCGACTGCTGGTCGATTCACTCGTGGGTCTTCCCGGAGAATGTGGGATCGTTAAAGCTGCATCGAAAGCTTGGCTTCCGTGAAGTGGGGATTTACCACCACATGGCAAAGATGACCTACGGCCCAATGGCGGGGCAGTGGCGCGATGTCATTATTTTGGAAAAGCTCCTGGAAAAGCCAGAGGAGCGCGCACTGAAGCGCGTCCAGGAAGAAGCAGAAGCCGCCGGTGAGCCGAACCGTCCGATTCTGGACAAGCTCGACCGCGCCGACGGCCAGGTGGGGGCATAGCTGCCGGGAGCTGAGGCTCCCTTTGAATCAATTACTCGACGGTTTCCTTCAACGGATCCTCGCGAACAAAGAACACAATGATTGCTGCCAGAATAATCACTGGCATTAGTACCAAGAAGATCGGCGTCAAACCATCGTTGTAGCTGGAGATCAGCGCTTCATGGATTGGCGCCGGCATGCTATCCAGCACATGC
Organism: Corynebacterium sp. c8Ua_99; assembly: GCF_039907185.1. Lineage (NCBI taxonomy): Bacteria > Bacillati > Actinomycetota > Actinomycetes > Mycobacteriales > Corynebacteriaceae > Corynebacterium > Corynebacterium sp. c8Ua_99. The sequence goes on along the minus strand of NZ_JASBOG010000003.1, from coordinate 92,828 downwards.
GGCGTCAGTGAACCAATCGACTTAGAGGAAAAGCCCTCCGGGCCCATCTGCTTTGCGAACTCTGCTGCAGCCTCCGGTGATGCGGCCTTGATCTGTTCGACAGCAGCCGGAACGCGTTCGCCTGCCAGGTCCTTCATGCGGTGGATGAAAATCGAACCCACAATGGAGGAACCGACCGCACCACCAATCTGGCGGAAGAAGTTATTCGCAGCGGTAGCGGTACCGACCATCGCGACCGGGAAGGAGTTCTGCACGATGAGAACTAGAACCTGCATGCCGGTGCCCAGGCCGAAGCCCATGATGAACAGGTACACACCAACCTGCCACAGCGGGGTGGTGGTCTCCAGCGTGGACAGCAAGTAGAGGGAGACAGCCATAATCATCAGGCCGACGAAGGGGTAGAAGCGATACTTACCAGTCCGCGAAATAATCTGGCCAACGCCAATTGAGGTGAGCAGCATGCCGACCATCATCGGCGTCATCATCAAACCTGCAGCGGTCGGTGACATTGAGTGCACCATCTGCAGGTAGGTCGGAATATAGGCCATAGTGCCGAACATCGCGATACCCAGAATGAGACCCGACACAGTCGTGAGCACGAAGTTCCGGTTATTAAACAAGTGCGTCGGAATCAGTGGGTTGGAAACGCGAGTCTCGGTGAGGAAGAACAGCACCCAGGAAACGACAGAGGCAACGATAAGCGAGATGATGACCCCGGAGTTCCAGTCGTACTGTGTACCGCCCCACGTGGTGGTGAGAATTAGCGTCGAGGCAGCGGCAGTCAAGAACATCGTGCCGATGTAGTCGAAGTTTCCTTCACTCTGGCGTCGGGGCAGCTTCAGGAAGGCCGCAGCTGCCGATAGTGCAACCACGCCCATCGGGACGTTGATCCACAGGCCCCAGCGCCAGCCCGGGCCGTCGGTGAACCAGCCTCCCAGCACTGGTCCCAGCACGGAACTCAGACCGAACACAGCACCCATGATGCCCATGTACTTACCGCGCTGGCGTGCGGGAATAACCTCGGCCAGGATGGCCTGTGAGGAAACCATCAATGTACCGCCAGCAAATCCCTGAAAAGCGCGGGCGGCGATGAGCAGGCTCATGGAGTTGGTGATTGCACCCATGACGGAACCGACCATGAACAGCGCGATGCCCATCATGAACAGGCCCTTGCGCCCAATCATGTCACCGAGCTTGCCGACAATCGGCATTGCCACAGTCTGTGCCAACAGGAATGCAGAAATAACCCACGACATGTGGTCAACTCCGCCGAGCTCGCCGACGATGGTCGGCAGGGCAGTGGCGAAAATCATCTGCCCCAGCGAGCTCATCAGCATAGTGAGAATGAGCGCGAAGAAAATGATTCCCAAGTGGGACTTGTTGTCAGAAACCGTGGTGTCGGTTTGATCTTGAGCAGTGGTGTTGCTAGCTGTCACTATTCCTCCTCCAGAAATTTTTAACGACGTCGGCGGCGTCGTGAAGCGGTGTATCTGTTGTGAATTCGTCCCGATGAGCCGATGAGTACAGCACGCATTCGCGGACGAAACCGACCGACAGTGCTACCTCGTGCCCGACGGGCAGCTCGGGGTGCGTGCGCGACTGTGGATTCATCTCGAAATAGCGCTCAAAGGCAGAACGGACGCGGCGCATTGAGTTGCCAAAATTCGAAATGACAACCGTCGATAGCTTTGGCTCATTGCGCAAAATCTCGCGGATACGCTCCTTGAGCAGACGGTGAAACTCTTCGGTTGCCCCCAGCTCTTTATATCGGAGTAGCTGGGATTGCTGCTTTTTCTCGATGAAATCGAGCATGTCCGCGATGGGGTCTTGGTGAATTTGGGCGAGGAATACCTCTTCATCGTCAGCATCGAATGACATGATGCCGTTGCCGAAGATGGCTTGATCCTTGGAGTCGAAGTAATTGAAGAATGTGCGTCGACTGATATTGACCCGCTGACAGATGTCTTCGATGTTGACTTGGTCGTATCCGCGATCCAACACAAGGGCGGTCGCGGCATCGGCCAAAGCGCAGTGTGTTTGAAACCTTTTGAGCTCCCGGAGACCGCACTCGGGGTGTTGGCCCGGATCCAATCTGTGATAGGTATTCTCATCAATTTGCACGAGGTGCAAAGTTACACCGAGTGCAATGTGATGGCAAGTTGATGAGTCAACAGGTGTTTAAGTACCTATGCAGAGAGCATCTTTGGGTTGTTCAGGATGCCGTGGACTCAGGCGCAGGGGTCGGGTTGTTGATAGTCGCAACGCGCCATTCAATTACACAACCTTCGTGTTTTGTGTAGGCACGGTGGAAGGCTACCTCTCCTTCAATAGCTCGTGGCGCAGGGCGTCGTTAAGCGAAGTGAAGCGGAACCTGTGCCCCGCCTTTTGCAGCGCTGCTGCCTCTACTCTCTGATTCGCGAGAGCCAACTCCGCAGCACCGCGTTTGCCCAGCAGTACTGCAGGCCCCAGTGAAGGAATCGGAACCGCCGTCGGGCGGTGCAAGACCTCTCCCAATACCCTCGTGAACTCCGCATTATTCACTCCGAAAGCCAGTGGCACCACCGCATTGACAGGTCCGGCAAGGCCGGAATCTGCCAACGACCGGTGATAGATGTCCAACAGGTCGTCCAAAGCAATCCACGGGAACCACTGCTCGCCCGACCCCAATCTGCCTCCAAGCCCGGTGAACACCACGCCCGCTAGTAGCGGCAAGAGACCGCCGCCACCAGCAAGCACGAGACCAGTGCGGACGTTTACGACCCGCTTGCCTGCATCGCGAGCGGGATCCCATGCATTTTCCCAATCGCGCACAATAGCCGAGAGACTGTCCGCGGCGGCGCTGCCGTCGTAACGCTGCGCTTCCGCGCCAGGGCCAGCGTCCTCGGTGAGCACCTCTGGGCCACGATCCGCACCGTAGAACCCCACCGCCGACGCTCCAACCGCGACCTTCACGCTGTCAGTAGATGCAACGAGCTTTGCCAGAGCTCGCGTTGGTTCGACACGGGAATGGCGAACCTTTCGAAGATGCGCCTCCGTGAAGCGCCCCGCAATCGGTGCGCCGGCCAGATGGATGACCGCGTCGACTCCCTCCAGCAAGTCAGCTGCGGGTGCCGCAGTATCCCAATATCGCTTGTCCACACCCGTCTGTTCACGTGAGCGCACCAGCAAAATCACCTCATGTCCGGCCGTGGTCAGTAGCGCGCGCAGCTGCGTTCCGACGGTCCCCGTAGCTCCACTGATCGCCACTGTCAGCGGCTCCGGCACATGCCCCAAATACTCCGAAAGCCTATCGACGGCCGCAAGGTCGCCAGCAACCTTCGTAGCACGGTAGGCGAACATCGAATCCAACCCGGGTACCGGAACCTTGGTGTCAACGGTGTCCTCTAAAACCGTGCCAGCGCTGCCGTCGCCAAGCGGAGTATCGGAGAGAACGTGGGTGTGCTTCCACCCCGTGATGCGGCGAAAGGGCTCGCTGGTGACTTCGTCAATGAATCTCTGGCCGGGGAGGAAACCGGCCGGGTCGTGACGTGCAATCCATTTGAGGCCAGCCGGCATGGAGAATACGGTCGTGCCGTCGGCGAGGTTGGCGGATTCGGATTTCGGTGACATCGGGAGAAGCCCCGGTGTTAGGCGGGTGACAGCGCCTGGGCGGGAGAACCACTCGGCGACGCAACGGCGAGGAAATGCGATGGTGTGGCGATAGGTGGGAATAGTTAGTCACTCTCTGAAACTTGTCCGACGTTAAGGAAAAATAGTAGACCCCGAAGTCTTTCAGCGAAGTGAGACTACGGGGTCTTATGCGTAAGGTGCTCTCACACCTTCGAGTTCAGAAAGAACTAGTCACGATCAGTGTTGGCCATTGCCAGCACGTCGAGGCGCTTGTCCAGCTCTTCCTCGGTCAGCTTCTCGCCGTCGACGAAGCCCATGTCGATAACAGTCTGACGGATGGTCTTACCTTCCTTCAGAGCAGTCTTAGCGACCTTAGCTGCGTTCTCGTAGCCGATGGCGGAGTTCAGCGGGGTCACAATCGACGGGGAGGACTCAGCCAGAGTCTTCATACGCTCAACGTTCGGCTCGATGCCGTCCACCAGCTTCTCGGCGAAGACGCGTGCGGTGTTCGCCAGCAGCTTAGCGGACTCCAGCACGTTACGTGCCATGACCGGGATGAAGACGTTCAGCTCGAATGCGCCGTTAGCGCCAGCAAACTCAACAGCGGTGTCGTTGCCCAGAACCTGCGCTGCGACCTGGGTGGCAGTCTCGCACAGAACCGGGTTGACCTTACCCGGCATGATGGAGGAACCCGGCTGCAGATCCGGCAGGTGAATCTCAGCAAGGCCGGTCAGCGGGCCGGAGCCCATCCAGCGAATGTCGTTAGCGATCTTGTTCAGGGAGACTGCGACGGTGCGCATAGCGCCGGAGAATTCGACCAGGGCATCGCGGTTAGCCTGAGCCTCGAAGTGGTTCTGAGCCTCGCGCAGCTCCTTGATGCCGGTCAGTTCGACGAGCTCAGCGGTGACCTTGGCACCGAAGTCCGCCGGGGTGTTCAGGCCGGTGCCAACAGCGGTACCACCGATTGGCAGCTCGCCCAGACGCGGCAGGGTGGCCTCGATGCGCTCAATGCCAGCCTCAATCTGGCGAGCGTAACCCGAGAACTCCTGACCCAGGGTCACCGGGACAGCGTCCATCAGGTGAGTGCGGCCGGACTTAACAACGGTCTCCCATTCCTTGGCCTTCTTAGCCAGGGACTCCTGCAGAACCTTCAGTCCCGGGACGAGGTCCTTGACAGCTGCCTCGGTTGCTGCGACGTGAGTGGCAGTCGGGAAGGTGTCGTTGGAAGACTGACCCATGTTGACGTGGTCATTCGGGTGAACCTCAACGCCGTTGGCCTTTGCGATGGACGCAATGACTTCGTTGGTGTTCATGTTGGAAGAAGTGCCCGAACCGGTCTGGAAGACGTCAATCGGGAACTCAGCATCGTGCTTGCCTTCGGCAATTTCCTTGGCAGCGGCGACGATGGCATCTGCCTGCTCAGCAGACAGCAGGCCGCGCTCCTTGTTGACGATGGCGCAAGCTGCCTTCAGCAGACCCATAGCGCGAATCTGTGCAGACTCCAGCGGACGGCCGGAAATCGGGAAGTTCTCAACTGCACGCTGAGTCTGTGCGCGCCACAGGGCGTTAACCGGAACCTTAACCTCGCCCATGGTGTCGTGCTCGATGCGGAACTGCTGCTCTGTCATTCGTTGCCTCTTTCAGTTAGGGGAACTTGAGTGCGCGCAGAACGACCCCTCATTGCGCATGCAATTTTCATGCGATGCAGAACCGTTAGCGCATTCGTCTTCAAGTATGAATCAGTTTGTTAAAAAAGTGGTGCCCTGAGGGCACCACTAAAGGGGTAGTTACTTACAGATCGATGTCAGGCATCTCGCCCTTGCCGTAGTCGATGCTGGCGTACTTGCGCAGCTTCTCCAGGGAGTGGAAAGCCTCGATGCGACGAATGGTGCCGGACTTGGAGCGCATAACCAGCGAGCGGGTCCACGCGCCGTTACCGCGGTAAGCGACACCGCGCAGCATGTCACCGTTGGTGACACCAGTGGCAACGAAGTAGCAGTTGTCGGATGCGACCAGGTCATCGGTGGTCAGAACACGAGAAAGATCGTGCCCAGCGTCGAGAGCCTTCTTAATTTCGGCCTCATCGCGCGGGTGCAGTTTGCCCTGGATTTCGCCGCCCATACACTTCATGGCGCATGCGGTGATGACACCTTCTGGGGTGCCGCCGACGCCCATCATGATATCGACCGAGTTCGTGTTCTGAGCTGCGGCAACAGCGCCAGCAACGTCACCATCGCCAATCAGTCGAACCTTGGCGCCAGCTTCGCGGATGTCACGAATCATGTCAGCGTGGCGCGGGCGATCCAGCACGACAACAGTGACATCTTCCGGACGCAGCCCCTTGGCCTTAGCAACGACCTTGATGTTGTGCTCAACTGGAGCCTCGATGTCAATCTTGCCGGCAGCCTCCGGGCCAACAGCAATCTTATCCATGTAGAACACAGCCGACGGGTCGTACATGGAGCCGCGGTCTGCAGCAGCAAGAACAGCGATAGAGTTCGGGCGGCCCTCTGCCATCAGAGTCGTGCCGTCAATCGGGTCAACCGCGATGTCAACGGCCGGGCCTTGGCCGTTGCCGACCTTTTCGCCGTTGAACAGCATCGGGGCTTCGTCCTTTTCGCCCTCGCCAATAACAACGACACCGTTCATAGCCACGGTGTTGATGAGCTGACGCATGGCATCGACGGCAGCGCCGTCGCCCTTTTCCTTCTGACCACGACCGACCCACTGACCAGCTGCCAGTGCAGCGGACTCAGTAACTCGGACGAGCTCCATCGCAAGGTTGCGATCTGGTGCTTCAGGATTCGAGGCGTTCATTGACTTCTGGCCCTTCCGTGGTTTTTGAGAACTCTTTTGAGGTTTGAGAATGTGCTGGGAGACGCCACGCCAGGAAACTGGGGTTTAGCGTTGCAACAATTTCTATTGATTGATGTTTGGCGCATCAGTTTTAGCGCCTTTGCATCTGTTACTAGTGTTCCACCTTTTTGGTGTTCGGGGGTGGACGCAGCGCCAAAGTGGGGGGAGTTTCAGGGCTAAACCCCCACATCACGCGGTTATCAAAAGTTTGTTCCGGTGTCAGTTCGCTTGACGACGTCGACAGCGTCCGTCATCAAGTATTGCTAGCTGCAGCTGTGCGGGTGCGAATGATGACTAGGTTCGTTGCGGGGCCTTTGGCATACTTGAGCGCGTGGCGAATGAGAAACCTAGGATTTTGCAGGACAGTCGAGACATGATTCTCACCCTCGTGGTGATGTTTCTTGCGGTGGCTGTCACCATTGGCTTTACCGGCCTGTGCAGTTTTAACCCCGGGAAGCCGGAAAACGGTCCGGTGCACGAAGTCGATGCTGCCCCATTCGTGAACGTGGAGGCTCGGCGCGTGGACTATCCAGTTCGCCTGCCGAAGGTGCCTGAGGGCTGGACTTCAAACTCGACCCGCGCGGGTATGGCGGCGGGGAAGCAGACGACCATTATTGGCTATGTCACCGCTAGCGGAGCATTCATTCAGGTCACGCAAACAGATGCGGAAGCAGGTCAGCTGCCGGATGATGGTAAGAACCGTCTCCGGGACGGTACTACTGACGTGGAAGGTACAACCTGGACTAAGTATGAGCCGGCTGAGGACAACGTGCGTCGCGTATGGGTTGGGGACCTCGGTGACTCCCGCGCAATTATCGAGGGCACTGCCAACGACGAGGAGTTCACACAGTTGGCGGCGGCTATGCAGAAGGCCGAGCCAATCGATCCGGACGCGACAATGCCGGATTCGTCACAGCCGCAGCCGACTGCGTCCGAGATGCCGTCGGCACCAGCAAAGTAGGCCGAGTCGAGCACTCACCTGGAGTGGTAATCCCGACTAGAGCCATAAAATAGCTGAACTCAGCTATCAGCGAAGAGACGAGAAACGATATGAACCGACGATCGTTTCTCGTCTCTTTTTAGTCCTCATCGCCCACATTCTCGGCAGAAGCCGAGACATCCTGATTCTTGCTGGCCAAGGCGGCTTCAACCTTTGCCCGGGCGCCAGCCAAATGCTCCTCGCAGCGGCGGGCCAGCGCCTCGCCTCGCTCCCACAGCGCCAGGGATTCATCCAGGCTCATCTGTCCGAGTTCTAGGAGCTTGACGGTCTCGACCAGCGCATCTCGAGCCTGCTCGTAGCTCAGGTTCTCCACCGGTACCTGTTCCTCCGAAGAGGGAGCCTGACCCGCGCCGAAAACATTGTCATTCATTAGCGAATACGTCCTTCACATTTAGTAGTTAAAGCTTCAAGGTTGGAAAAGTCATTGCTTACTAATTCGCCGGCTTCGTAGCTAGCGTCGCTGCAGAGATGGAGCCGTCACTGACGCGAATTCGCAGTTGGGAACCCATCGGAGCATCTGCAATAGAGGTCACAATCTGTGGTTCCGGCTGAGTAGCCGATTGTGCCTGCACGATGGCATAGCCGCGAGCGAGTGTGGCAGAGGGGCCAAGTGCTGAAACCTTGCCGCGCAATCCCGATACCACTGCCTCCTCGCGTTCCAGACTGCGGTGGATGAGAAAACGCAGCCGATCCACTTGCGCCGTGACAAACTCTTCACGCACGCGGATGGGAGTGAGCGGATCGCGCAGTACCGGCCGCGACGTTAAATCCCTCAGAGTAGCTACTTCACGGTCAACCCATCGCCGCAGGGATGCCGAGGAGCGCTCACGAAGCTGTGCAATGAGGCGGCGTTCCTCAGCAGCATCGGGCACTGTTTTCTTGGCTGCATCCGTCGGTGTGGCAGCACGTAAATCAGCGACGTAATCCAACAGCGGAGTATCCGGCTCGTGCCCGATTGCAGAAACCACCGGTGTTGTCGCCTTACTCACCGCACGAATCAGCGCCTCATCTGAAAAAGGCAGCAAATCTTCGACACTGCCACCGCCACGGGCGACGATGATGACATCGACCTCCGGGTCGGCGTCGAGCTGTGCCAGCGCTTCAATAATCTCCGGAACAGCCTTGGCGCCCTGCACAATTGTGTTGATTACCCGGAAATCCACTTCGGGCCAGCGGGCACCCGCGACCGAAAGCACATCGCGTTCAGCTGCCGAACCGCGACCGGTAATCAACCCGATCTTGTTGGGGAGGTAGGGCAGAGGGCGTTTCAGCCGTGGATCAAAGAGGCCTTCCGCCGCTAGTGCCTGGCGCAGCTGCTCCAACCGTGCCAACAGTTGCCCCAAACCTACGGGCCTCCACTCCGTAGCCCACAGGGAAAACTGCCCCCGCCCGGCATAAAACGCAGGCTTGCCCAAAACCACTACGCGGTCGCCGTTGCGCAACGGATTATTGCGGAGAGCCGCCGTAGAACAAGTCACCGATACCGAAAACTCCGCGGAGGTGTCACGCAGAGTGATGTAGGAGAGCTTCCAGCTCGGCTTGGAGTTGACCTGGGCGATTTCCCCCTCGACCCAAATCTGTCCAAGGCGCTCAATATAGTCCTTGACTAACTGGTTCAGGCGCCGAACCTGAACCGGTTTCTCGGCCGACGTTTCCAATTTCGACATACATCAACACTTACACGATGGGGCGGATCGTCCTGCTTATAAACGCACGTTGCCCACAGGCTAAATCTGCCTGTGGGCAACTGTGACGGTAAGGTGCAAGCCCGAGCTACTTGCGGTAACGAGACCTGCTATCGCGCCCGGTTATGCGCTCCTGGCGAGGGCGCTGCTGTCGCGGTGGCCACTCCTCGGTGCGGCGGTGGTTGCCTACTTGGCGTGCGGGGCTCTGTCGAGGCTTTTCGGACCGGGACTCCGGCGAAGACTGTTCTCCCCACATCCGTGCCGTTCCTGCCGCTTGACGACGGGGAAACTCCTGCTTCGGCCGCTGCGGTGCGTTTGGCCGTTCAATCGGACGATGAGGCTGCTGTCTGGTCGAGTTTGGCGAAGTGGAATCCTGAGTGAACTGCGCCTGGCCCGGATGCGGGCGAGACTGCCAACGGGATGTTGGCTGCTGGACCCGCTGTGCGAAATTCGAGCGCTGCTGGGCACGCTCCCTAGAGCGGTCAACTGGTCGCTCACGCAGTTGCTCGGCGTTGCGCGATGCCGAGCTGGCGCTCGCTGCCGGTCGGGCACCAGAACGAGAAGTCTCCTGCCGAGAGCGTGCAGCCTGCTGGCGCGCCTGGCGGCGAGCTTCGGCATCTCGGATAATGTCCGCAGCGGGACGTCGTGAAGCAGGACGTTCCTGAGAGCGAGAGGCGACGCGGCGATCAGATTCGGCGAGACGACGGCGAACCTGAGAGCTGGATTCGACAGCGACTTCGTCACGGTGCTGGCGTTGTTTAGCGGCCTTGCGCTGGGTGTTGAGGGATTTCTCCTGGGTGCGGGTGATTTCGAGGTAACGCCACACTGCGATGATGACACAGATAATCATCAAGATCAGCAGCCACGGGAACTGCTGGATGATGGGATATGCGGAGGTCACCAGGCGAGCGCGTTTAGAGGTCGTCGCGGTCGCGCCACCATTTTCGGGATCGGCGAGAGAACCGGTAAACCACGCTGTGAAAAAGGTGACAAGCGCGAACAAAATAGGGATTTGAGCGACGGTAACTACCAGACCGCGAGGAACCACCAACAGTGTTCCGGCCACAGCAGCCACGGCAAAAGCAATGAAGTAGGGCTTGCCAAGCGAACCGTTGGGAACAGAAAAGAGCAAACCAAAAACGCCGGCCAGAAGCATCAGCAACGGCGGCACAAACATTGGCACGCGTGGAAGCAGGGGTTTGTTCCCACTGCCTTTACGGGTTATTGCTGATCTGTTCGACACGAATGCGTATCCTACCGGTTATTAGTGATAAAAACGGGCAAGCCCGGTATAAGAGCCTGCCCGTGTCTTGGAATCTCGCCCTACTTGTTTTTCTTAGAGAAAGGCCCGGAGACGACTTCAGTGACCTTGTGGAAGGCCTTGGTCATCGCTCCCTCTTCCTGCTTGGTCGGACCAGCATCGGGGGAAACTTTACCGGCGGTGCGAGCATCTGCCTTCACAGCGCTCTCCGCGGAGCTGTCGGAGTCATCACTGCCCAGACGGAACGAAGCCAGTCGGTCGCGCATCGCACGGCCGGCAGCTTCAATCTGAATGCCGGAGATTGATCCGGCATCCGTGGCGAACTCGATGTCCTTTGCGGTCTTGTCACCCGTTCGCAAATCCGTGAGGTCGCCGAGGTAGCGGAACCAGACCGCGACGACTGCAGTGACTGGCACAGCCAGGAAAGCGCCGATGATGCCGAAGATACCGCCACCGAGCAGAACCACCAACAGGACGATTGCGGCGTGCAGGTCCATAGCCTTGGACTGCAGAATCGGCGAGAGGATGTTGCCCTCAATCTGCTGGACGGCAATGATGATGAGCAAGACAAAGATTGCTGTGGTCAGGCCGTTGGCAACAAGTGCGACAACCACCGCAATGAAGCCGGCGGTGAACGCGCCGACAATAGGAATGAAGCCAGCGAAGAAAGTCACCACGGCCAGGACCATTGCCAGCGGCACATTCAAAATCGCAAGACCGGCACCGATGAAGACCGCGTCGATAAGCGAAACGATAGCCTGCGTGCGGATGTAGCCCGACAGCGTGTTCCAGGAGCGGGTGAGTACCTCCGTGAGATGCCAGCCGAGGCGACGTCCGGTCAGGCGGCGGAGCCATGGCAGGAAGTCCTGGCCGTCCTTGATGAAGAAGAACGTCAGCACCAGCATTGCCATCAAGGTTACGGCGACCGAAGAGACCACCGAGATGCCTTGGAAGACTGTGTTGGCGATATCGCCGGAGCGCTCCTGGAGCCATTGGGAACCCTGGTCCAGAGCGTCGAGGATTTGTTCATCCTTGACGTTAAATGGCGGTGCCTGAATGATGTTCTGGACTTCTTGAATGCCGTCGGTGAACTGGCGACGCAATTCTGGGAACTGCGACTGCACAGTCGGTGCGAGGAACGCGACGACGCCGCCAAGCAGCGCCAGCGCGCCTAGGATGACCGTCAGTGCGGAGAGTGCGCGGGGCCAGCGGTGTTTCATCAGGAACACGGCGGGCGGAGCCAGCACCGTGGAGACAATCAGAGCCAGCAGAATCGGCAGAACGCCAGCCCAAATCTTTCCCAGAATCATAGCGCTGACATACAGCGCCGCTGCGGTGATGAGGAAACGCAGGCACCAACCTGCGAACCATCGGGCGCCCTCGCCAATGACGTCGGCGCGGTCGATGGACTCGGAGTCATTTTCGCTCATAAGCTCATCGAGGTTTTCAGCATCTTCCGGCAGATCCGGTTGCGTTGCCGCTGACTTATGGGCGTCGGAGGGGATAGACAGAGACTGTTCTATACGCAGAGGCTCCGATCCCATTACGTGATCGATAGCGTCTTTTTCGGACTGCGCAGTCCACTCTTCGCCTTCATTGGGTTTATTGCTCACGTATTCATTATGGGGGTTCGGAGGGGATAGGGGGCAACTTCACGAAGTTAGGGCGAGTTCAAATCTTTCTCCCCGAGCCGTAAGATGAGCAATGTGAGTCTTACACTTGGAATCGTCGGTCTGCCCAATGTCGGAAAGTCAACCCTGTTTAACGCCTTGACACGCAACGATGTGCTGGCTGCGAATTATCCGTTCGCCACCATCGAGCCGAACGTCGGCGTTGTGGAGCTTCCCGATCCCCGTTTGAATAAGCTCGCCGAAATTTACGGCTCCGAGCGTATTCTTCCGGCTACGGTGTCGTTTGTGGACATCGCCGGCATCGTCAAGGGTGCATCGGAGGGCGAAGGTCTTGGTAACAAGTTCCTCGCCAACATCCGCGAGGCTGACGCTATCTGTCAGGTCGTCCGTGTCTTCAATGATGATGACGTTGTGCATGTCGACGGCAAGGTTGACCCGGCCTCTGACATCGGTGTGATTGAAACCGAGCTCATCCTGGCTGATATCCAGACTATTGAGAAGGCGCTGCCGCGTCTGGAAAAGGAAGCCAAGAAGGATAAGGAAAAGGTCGGTGAGGTTGAAGCCGTCAAGCAGGCTCTCGCTGTGCTGGAAGAGGGACGCACTCTCTTCGCTGCTTCCGATGATGTGAAGCTCTCCGCTCTGCGCGAGCTGCACTTGCTCACCGCAAAGCCGTTCCTCTACGTCTTCAACGCTGACGAGGAAGTGCTTGCCGACGAGAACCGCCGCGCGGATCTGGCCGCTGCTGTGGAACCGGCGGACTGTGTGTTCCTCGACGCCAAGGCTGAGTCGGACCTTCTGGAGCTGGATGAGGAATCCCGCAATGAGCTCCTGGCTGAAATTGGCCAGACCGAGCCGGGTCTGCATTCGCTTGCTCGCGCTGGTTTCCGCACTCTTGGTCTGCAGACTTACCTGACCGCTGGCCCGAAGGAGTCTCGCGCCTGGACCATTCCGAAGGGTGCTACGGCCCCGCAGGCTGCCGGCGTGATTCACACTGATTTCGAGCGTGGCTTCATTAAGGCTGAAATTGTGTCCTTCAATGACTTGGTTGAGGCCGGCTCAATCGCTGAAGCGAAGGCCAAGGGCAAGGTCCGCCAGGAGGGCAAGGACTACATCATGCACGACGGTGACGTGGTGGAGTTTAAGTTTAACGTTTAGCCGAAAGCTCATGTCCGGTTCTCAGCGGAGGGCCCACACATCGAGACAGCAGTGCTGTCGCATGGCCGTCGCAGAGAGGCCCGCTCCCGCACCTAAGCGGACGGCTTGTGAGCCCTCATGAGCGCAACGCCGGTCAGCGCGGTCCAGAGCGTCAGCGAGTCGAAGGAGAGCCGCTCGGCACCGCCGAGCCCGATCCAAGGCATCTCGTACCCATCCAGTGCTGCGACGAACATGATGAAGCTTGCGACGGAGAGGATCACGACCGCGGCCGTGACCTTCCGGAAACTGCCCGGCCCGGCGGCGACGGCGATGAGCGCCATGGCGATCCACTGCGCGGCGGCTTGAAGCAGGGCGAAGCCGTCGTGGGCTGCGGGCGACACGTCCCAGGGGAGAAGGCCGACGCCGATGACCGAGGCTCCGGCGATCGCCATCAGGATGGTTCCGGCCTGGCCGGCGAGCCGAGCCCAGTATCCATGCAGGACAACCGCGCCGAGCAGGACCAGAGCCCCGGATGCGACCATGCCGATGTTGAAGACCGCGTGTTCCGGCGAGCACACCTGACGTATCTGCTGACCGAGTTCGGAGTACTCCCCGCAGGTGGTCACACCGAGATCGCTGATTGTGTTGCGAGAGAGCGAGTAGCGATCTGGCCAGCCCAGCGCCACGAACAACTGAATCGGAATCACCAGTGCGCTGAGCGCCCAGGCCATCGCGCCGACGCGGTACCGCTTCATACGAGCCTCCTCTAAAATACGATCGTATGGTAGATGCTAGCAGCGATCGTCGACGTGTTCGACGTGCACAGGCAGTCGGCGCCCAGCTCGTGGTGGATGCGGCGGTGCGCGTCCTCGTGCGGGATGGCTTGGATGGGTTGTCGGTGCGCAAGGTGGCGTCGGAGGCCGGGCTCTCCATCGGTGCGGTTCAGCATCATTACGCGACGAAGAATGCACTGCTCGTCGCGGCGTCTGAGCGCGTGACGGAACAGTTCACGGCACGCGCTGATGCCCTCACCCACCGAGCTCTCGTCGAGGGCGGAACGTTCGCGGCATTCGTCGCCTTCTGCGAGCTCTTGGCGAACGCGTCGCCGCCACCGGAGGGGACCGGGGACGATACGACGGCGTCCACCGTGTGGCTCTGGTACGCGGCGAAGGCGACGCGGCCCGGGCCCGTGGCCGATGCCTTCGCCGTGGCGTGGTCCCGAACGGAGGAGTATCTCGCGGATGTCATCGCTGAGCTGTACCCCACGCTCAATCCGGTAGACGAGGCGTCTCATCTCCTCGCTGTTCTCGACGGCATCGCCGTCGCGCGAGCCGCGGAACCTCAGCGGATGCCGCTCGCGCGGGCACGGATGCTGGTGCGGCGGCATCTGGACTGCTTGTCGCGGCGATGATGCACGGGGTTGTTAGCAGGCCAAGCTCAGCGCTCCTGTGCTCGGTTCAGCGTTGCTGATGGCAAGCACTGCTGCGCGGCGGCGCGGTGCTGCTGTCTCGGTAAAGCCGTAACACGGCCTGTGTCGGTGTAGAGGAAGACGGCGTGAGGCTCGGGCGTGCCGTCGAGGAAGATCGTCATGTCCTCCGGGAGCCCGCGCGGGGCACAGCCTGCCTCCGGGAGGGTCCTTGGGGAAGCCAATGACGGCAAGCTTGGGCGTGCTCCATGCGGAGATGCGCTCGCCGGCCTACTTGATGCCTTCCAGCGCTTCCCAAGAAGCCTGTCCTCCCTCTGCGTATCCTGTACGTGTCGTCGGCGACGACCCAGCTCGGACGGGGGCTTGAGACCGGCCCGCCCGAGGACGTTCTTGAGCCGGGGCGCTCACGTTCCCGCGCGTGGTCAGACCCCGGTCGTCCTGGGCATGCTTGCCCTCCCATGTCTCGCGATCCTCGAGGAGCGCAAAAGACGGCCGTAGTGCCGAGGCAGTCGAAGGCCTCGACATCGGCCTCGGTGGTGAAGCCATCGGTGGCCACCGAATTAGGGCGACCTCGGTGGCCACCCCGGGCAGGAGCGTGCGGACGAGGCTGGTGATCAGCGCTGTGTGGCAGGGGATCTGGGGCGCTGATTTAAAGTCCATCCGCAGGTTGCCGCGATCACTGCGTTGCGCGTCGCGTGACTACGATTAGTCGCCTTCGTACGACGACGATGCTCAGTGAGAATGCATGCCGACATTGATGACGTTGCCTGATCCGTCGCGGTAGAAGAAGCGCGTTACGCCCCACTCTTCGGTCGTGAGAGGGTGCACGATCTCGCAACCTGCCTCGACAGCTTGACCGTAGGCGGCTTCGACATCGTTGACGAAGACTGAGACATCGGGATTCTCGCGGGCTGTGGCATCTTTCGCGAGGAGATTCAGCTGACAGCCTCTGGAATCGGCGAGTGTGACGATCCAGCCGTGATCCATGACCACCTCGAGACCGAGGACCGCAGC
Organism: Corynebacterium sp. c8Ua_99; assembly: GCF_039907185.1. Taxonomy (NCBI): domain Bacteria; kingdom Bacillati; phylum Actinomycetota; class Actinomycetes; order Mycobacteriales; family Corynebacteriaceae; genus Corynebacterium; species Corynebacterium sp. c8Ua_99. Next base: position 77,212 of record NZ_JASBOG010000003.1, on the reverse strand, counting down.
GTGTTCGTCGACGCTTCTGCGGAGGTCTGCCACCGTGAGGTTGGGGACGATGCGTTCGATATCCATTCCTTCATGCTTCCCGCTGGAGGAGTGCCAGTCAAGAGGTTATTCGGCTACGGAACGTGGTCGAGTTCAAATTCAACGTGTAGCTGGGCCGAATAAAAGGCCCTGGCAGATAGTGGGGTAGCCCTGTTCTGACATTTTAATCTAGCTTGGATGCGCTGGGATTAAGTCTGGTCACGTGTGAGAAAGTTTCGTGTACAACTAGGGTCATGAACTTTTTATTGCTCGGTGGTACCGGTTTCCTTGGAGGACACATTGCGGCTGCAGCAGTCGAGCGAGGACATCAAGTTACTTGCCTTGCACGGGGTAACGGGAAGGTTCCCAACGGAGCTGAGTTTGTGAGTTCGGACCGTGACCGTGACGGTGCGTATGATGAGGTTGCGGGGAAAACTTGGGACACCATTGTGGATCTGACGAGTCAGCCGATGCATGCGCGGGATGCGGCGGCGAAACTCCAGGCCAAGCATCGTATATTTGTGTCTTCGAGCAGCGTATATGAGGATCAGGGAAGTATTTCTTCCGAGTCTGATTCCGTAGTCGCTCCGCTTGAAATTGACTACATGGAGAACATGGGGCAGTACCCAGCCGCAAAGTCTGCTTGCGAAACGATTTATCGCAGCACAAATCGGTCGGTAATGGTAGTTCGACCCGGTCTGATTGCCGGCTACGGCGACGAAACAGGGCGCAGTGGTTACTATCCGTGGCGCTTCGCGCATCCCACGGGTGAGAACGTGATCGTTCCAGACCCGGCGTTTCCCGTCGCTATGATTGATGTGAAAGACCTTGCAGGCTGGATAGTTGAGTCTGCAGAAGTTGGGACTTTCGGAACCTTTAATGCTACGGGGTTTGCTACCTCCTTGTCCGATGTGTTCAAGATTTCGCGTGAGTTAACCGCATCGGAGGCTACTGAGCGACCTTGCTCTGATGAACTGCTTCTCGCTAATGATGTAACCCCGTGGATGGGCCCAAAATCGTTGCCGTTGTGGGTACCAGGTGAACAGTTTCGCAACATCGCGCTACTCGATTGCACCGCAGCCTACGAAGCGGGCCTGCAGATTCGCCCGTTGAAAGAGACATTGGCGGATGCGCTGCGATTCGAAGAAGAACAGCAGGGTGAAAGACTCGCTGGGCTCAGCGATGAAGAGGAAGTCGTGCTTCGCCAGCGGTTAGAAGGTGGCATTTAGTTTCGGCAGGAACAGTTTTAGTTGCAGTCGGGACCGTGCTGAGTTGATTTTCGTTTCGCGACTGACTGGGAGAATGAGCCAGAATCTGGCTTGAGGGCAACTTCGGCGGTGCCAGCTCTTCGTGACGGGGAGCGATCTGGCCTTCGGAGGTCGCCCTTCCGAGCAGAAAACGCCGTGTGGCACACTTTTTAGCTTCTTGAATCGCTTGCAACTGAGTGAGGTAGCCTTCTTTCGCCACTTCGTTGAATTTAAGTTCAATGTGTAGCTAGGCCTCGGGGCCGCCCACGCAGAACTCGTTGCCCTCTGGGTCCTGCATGACAGTCCACACCAATCCCGGTGCTTCGTGGGTGTCTAGTGTGGTAGCGCCCAAGCCTTTGAGACGCTCCACTAAGGTTTCGCGTTTCGCCCCGCCAACGTCGATGTGCATGCGGTTTTTGCCGCGCGTCGGTTCCTCAACGCGCTGAAATCCCAGCGCCGGGGTGGAATCAACCATCACGAAATCGCCGTAATCCGCGGCGATTTCGCAACCGGTTGCGGCCGACCAGAACTCGGCGAGCTTTGAGGGATCGTGGCAGTCGAAGGTGATTTGGCGAATCGTGAAGTTGGGATCGCTCATGGTTTCCATTGTGGGCGCGCGTCAGCGCGCCTGCAACAACGCGGGGTGTTTCTGGTTGGGGTATCAGAACAGTTCTCTCCGGCTATGTCAGCTCCATACGTCATAATGGAGGCATGGCCGAGCTGGACCCCGAGTGGGCGATTAATGAGATAGACGCGTTCCTGCAAGTCACAGCGAAGGTAGTCCCCGACATGGGCCCGGGCATCGCCTACCTTGGAACCGTTATGAGCGGATCGCCGACTGAGGCTGCGGCACGCGCCCATGTCGTTGAAATGATCCTTGACCGAGTGCTTCCCGCGTGGAGACAAGGACTCCCGGTCCAAGACAAGGAGTATAGCTGGCTGAGGGGTCAAGCGGCCCGGGCCAAAACAGCGCTTGAACGTAGGTCTGAACTCGCTGAAAAGCTCGGAGAGAACACGCCAGACTTAGACGCAGCCAATCTGCATCCGTGGGCGTGGGAAAATGGCAAGGGTTACTGGAATCACGGGCACTACCATCAAGCCGTGATGCAGGCTGCCATCCGCGTCAATGCAGAGACCCAAGCGAAACTGAATCGCCTAGACATATCTGAAACAGCACTTTTCAACGAAGCGTTTTCACTCCACGATCCGAAGCGTAATGTGCCGCGCCTTCGGCTTATGGAAAATGATGGCAGTAAGACGTTTGAGAACCTGCATCGGGGCGCCCGCGCCTTTGCAGAGGGCTTGTACGCGGCTATTCGCAATCCCGGGATGCATGTTCCACACGACGGTGGTGAGGAGCAAGTCGCGTTGGAGCAGCTCGCGGCTTTCAGTCTATTGGCTCGCTGGGTTGATAAGGCTACCGTCCTGGAGGGGTGACAACATCGGTTTACGGAATAGCAGTCCGCTTGAGCGAAGGATATGGGGAGCACGAACGCCTGTGATGGAGGTGCCGGGTGCTCAGTCGGCAAGGCCGTCTAGGACCATCGCCGTGGCTGTGTGCAAGGTTCATGCCAGCGAGTGGGGTGGGGTCCAGAAATGATCCTCGCACACGTTAAATAGCGACGACACTCCGTTGAATTCAAGTTCAACGTGTAGTTCCTGGACAGGGTTACTTTTAGTTGTAATCGCATTTTGGCCCGTAGTCGTTTGAGTGTACTTAAATAGACGCAAGTGCCTCACACTCGGTGCCCACACTCGGCCGAGCCTGCACTAGTCTGCTATGAGTGTCGCCATACGGCATCCCACGTTGAAAGTAATCTCGGAGGTCTGATGTCGCCTAGACCTGGTGGAGAAACAGACAAGCTTGGAAATAGGTACGAGCTCGCATGGGCTATCCGCCATGCCTTATATTGCATCGTCGACGATAGACGGGCGTTGACTGCGGAAGACATCGACGCCGAGCTAAATCGAGGTTCCGAGTTCACTTACGACGACGGTCTCGTTACCGAAGTGCACCAGTTAAAACGACAGAACGGCACTAGTAACAGTTGGACAGTCAAGGCTCTCGCCGATCAAAAGATCTTCGAGGCGGCTGCGGAGCATGTGGCGGCGGGCCGAAGTTACCATTTTGTCTCCCTGGTGCCGTGCCGGCCCTTACAAGAATTGTCCGATCGTGCTCGCAAGTCAGATGATCTAACGAGATTCACCGACTGCTGGCTTTCTAAAGAGCTAACACCGGTCTTTAACCAATTGGCGGCGGCCGAAATCCTGGGCAATCCCCAAGTGGCCTGGAACACACTTCGCGGAATGCGGTTCTTAGTTCAAGATGAACTCGACATCGTCCGCACGAACAGTATGCTTGCTGTGTGCAGTCTGAGGGGAGCTAGCGGCGACCTCATATCTCTTGCTATAGGGGATATCCTTCTCGACAACCTCGGTAAGCGGTTGACTCGAACTGAACTTTTTGCTCTTCTCGCTCAAAGGGGCATCAAGCCACTGGAACCTGGGTCGCATCTGACGTCGCACCAGCAGGTGTTTAAGATCACGAAAAGCTGGCGTCAGTCCGTTGAACGTGAACTCTTGCAACCACCGATTAAGCGTGCAGAGGTCGCCCACCTAGTGGAGGCGCTTGATAAATATCGGATCGGGCTCGTCGCAGGTACGGCGGGAGGTGGGAAGAGTTCCGTTCTCGAACAAACTGCTGCCGCTCTTGAATCGGCTGGTGCCGAGGTGCTGGCGCTACGATTGGACCGATGTGGTCCGTTCGCGTCGACTGTCGAGTTGGGGCATCAGTTCGGGTTCGAAGTCTCTCCCGCAGCCGCTTTGGCGAGGGCGGCTGATGATCGCGACGCCTTCCTGATTATCGACCAACTCGACGCGGTGAGTCTTGCCTCCGGACGTATGCCGGAGAGTTTCGATGTCGTTATGGATCTCATCGACGAAGCACTGTCAGTGTGCGGAATCCGTGTTGTTATGGCATGTCGCCAGTTCGACATCGATAATGATCACCGTATCCGCGCATTTGCGTCTCGTACCGACGTAACAACGGTGGAAGTCGACCGATTGTCGAAGGGGGAAGTCGAAGCGGCAGTGACAAGAATGGGACTCGACCCAGCGCGGTTAAATCCATCACAACTAGCCCTTCTGCAGACGCCGCTGCACCTTGTACTCCTGCAAACGATTTCGACTCAGGCTGACGCGCTGGCCTTCCATTCGCGCGGATCGCTCTTTGAAGCGTTTTGGGAGCGCAAGCGACAAGCAGTGCGTTCGCGGCGAGTGAATGTCAGATTCAACGACGTGGTCAGTCGGATCGCCAACGCTGCAAGCGATCTGCAAGCGCTGTCTGTCCCAATCGAGATTCTGGACGATGAGGACCTTATTGAAGACGCCAACGTCCTCGTTTCAGAACACTTGCTTGCGCAAGACGGCGGTCGCATCGCGTTCTTCCATGAAACGTTTTTCGACTACGCCTTCGCACGTCTGTGGGTGTCACGCGGGGAGTCACTCGTTGAATTCCTTCTCCGTGACGAGCAGGCACTTTTTCGACGTGCCCAGGTTCGCCAGGTCCTGCAACATCTTTACGAGCGAGCGCCGGATCGTTTCCATACCGAGGTCGAATCAGTACTTACCGCTAACGACATCCGATTTCACATAAAGGAGACAGTCCTTGCCGTCGTAGCTAATCTTCTTGCGCCGACGACTGCCGATGCCGAAGTGATGGTCCGGATCGCCGCGGGACATCCGGGCTTTGAAGACCGGCTCTGGCAGCAGTTGAGTAGACCACAGTGGTTCAGGCGATTCCTTGAGGATGGTCAGATTGCTGCTTGGCTCGATGGCCCGAACGAGGGTATGCGGAATCACGCGTTGAATATGATGGCTAGTGCGGTCAAAGAGCATCCGGTATCGATCGCAAAGCTGTTAGGGGACCGCAAGGCCCAGCCGGAATATCACCGCTGGTTGCGTTGGGTCAGCCGTTTTTCGGATGTCTTTCAGAACCGAGATTTGTTCGATTTGGTGCTCGAAGGAGTTCGCGAAGGCGCCTACGATGGGGCACAGCATGAACTTTGGCTAACGATGCACAACCTGCCTAAGCACGAACCACTTTGGGCGATCGAGTTGTTGCAGGCTCGGCTGATCGATCACGGGGATGCCCTGACGCTTAACGAGGAAGGCAAGGTGACTGTGCTCGGCATGCGAGAGTACAGCGCCGCCGAACTCGTTAGGTATACCGCACATGCTGAACCGTTGGCATTCGTGCTGGTCACGGTGCCTTATCTCCGACGAGTCATGGCGAGGACCGCGATCGAGCCTGGCGTCGACGGCCTGATTCGCGATCTGCACTTCAGCTTTCGCATCAAGGACGATGACCTCGGCAGCTACCGGCTTGATGGCATCCTGCTGGCGGCGTCGGTCCGAGCGCTGGAGTGTGTGGCAAAGAGCGCCCCTGAGGAGATCCGGTTCCTTCTCGAGGAACTGGCTTTCGATCCCTACGACGGATCGCAATTCTTGCTCTACCGAGCATTGTCAGCGGGCGCAGAGCATTTTGCCGGGTGGGCGGCGAGTCTCTTGCTCGAAGGCGGACGTCGTCTCCGTTGCGGCTATATCTCCGATTCCCTATGGGTTGCACGGGAGCTTGTCCTGGCGATTGCACCACACGTGTCCGACGAAATTCACCAGCGGCTCGAGAAGTTGTTTCGAGATTTGCCCTGCGAGTGGGGGAGTAACTGCGGCTCGGGACGCTCGGCTTTCACGTTTCTATCCGCCCTGGAAGAAGCGCGGCTTACTACGGTCGGTCAACGACTCCTCGGGGAATATCGACGGAAGTTTGGGGAGGACGCCCCCGCAGAGCCGCAGGGAATTACCGGTGGTTCCATCGGTTCGCCGATCGGCCTTGGTGCCGCAAAGAAAATGAGCGATTCACAGTGGCTGAGGGCTATGTCAAAGTATGACACTGACAAGACGAATTGGGCGACCTTGACCGGCGGAGCCCATGAATTGTCCAGCGTGCTGGGCAATCAAGTAGCCGCAAACCCCGAGCGCTTCGCTAGGCTGGCGCTGCGGCTGTCCCCAGAGTTCAATGCGGCTTACTCCGGTGCGATGCTTAGGGGTTTTGGCGAGGCCGATGCGAGCGATAGCACCGCGCCGCTGATCTTCGACGCTGTCCGTCACATTGCTTCGCTGGGACAGGCAGAAAATGATCGGTGGCTTGGGATGGCGCTACAAAAATACTACCGCGAAGTGCCGCTTGACCTGGTCGAACTGATTAGAGACAGCGCTGTGCACGCGCTGGATCCGGCCGATTGTTCTCCTGTGATCGTTCGGGATGGAACGGACGCACCAAGTGCCGTGGATATGCAATTGAACGGCATCAACACGGCACGAGGGAGTTTGGCCGAAGCTCTCGGCGATCTTTTGGTCACCGACAGTGACGGCAAGAGAACTGCACTGGTCGCGCCATATCTCAACGCGATGGCCGGCGATCCGGTACTCAGTGTCCGTTCGTGCGTTGCCTACACCCTCGCCGCCGCGCTACGGCATGCTCGCCCAGAGGTCATGAGGGCGTTCTCAACCCTGATCAATACTGACGATCGTCTCCTCGCCGCCGGATCTGTTCAGCATTTGATGGTCTACATCGGCAACGTGAATCCCGAGGTTATAGATCCGGTAATTCAGCGCATGTTGGCATCGGATGATGCCGAAGCTCGTGAGGCTGGTGGCGCCGTCGCGGCGTTCGCGGCGATGGAATGGGACCGCCCCGATCTTATGAAACAAGCGCTGTCGGGAGACTTTCACGCCCGAAAGGGCATCGCTGAAACCTGTGTTCAGTGTGTCGATCGCACTTCGAATGTCGAACTGGCCACGGCGACCCTAACCCGGCTTATGAACGACGAGGCGGATGGGGTGCGTAAGGAAGCGGCTACTGTGGCGCTTCACCTCCGCGAGCAACCGCTCCAGCCATTCGTTAAACTACTCGCGGCTTTGATCGACTCGCCGGCTTACGAACACGCCACGCCCCAGTTGCTGGTCACGCTACAGTACGCGCCGGATAAGGTCGATGAACTGGTCTTGAGAGCTGCAAAACGGTTCGTCGATGTCTTCGGGCACGATACCGCGGACATGCGCACCGGCGCAGCGGGAGATGCGCATTACATCAGTGAACTGGTGGTGCGTGGGCTAGCGCAGTGCCGGGATCGTACCCACCGAGCGGAGTTGCTCGACGTTTTGGACTCTCTCTTAGAGCTTGGCGCGTACGGCATCAGTGAGGCCATAACGGATTCAGAGCGGTTATAACCGATAGCGCTCGAAAGGGCCGCGGGTTTCATTGGAGCCAATGTCTCCTGGCGGGAGAGGTTGATCCGATTCGTAACGTGGTGGAGTTCAAATTTAACGTGTAGCGTTATTGACGCTTCGCGTTATGGGGGATAGGGTGAAGCATGATCCAGTCGTTCGCTGACAAGGACACTGAGCGTTTGTGGAATCGAGAGCGAGTTCGCTCGATCGATTCCCGCATTCACTCAGTAGCGCTGCGCAAGCTTCGCCAGCTTGGGTACACGCAGACTCTTGATGAGTTACGGATTCCCCCGGGAAACCGGCTCGAGGCGTTGAAAGGTGATCGGCGGGGTCAGTTCAGCATTCGAATCAACGACCAGTGGCGGATCTGTTTTCGTTGGTCCGCCGCGGGGCCAGAGGAGGTTGAGATCGTTGACTACCACTGACAAGCTCCCTCCGGTTCACCCCGGTGAGATCCTCATGGAGGACTTTCTCAAGGAAATGGGGATCACCCAGCACAAGCTCGCAGTCTCCATCGGCGTTCCGCCCCGCCGGATCAACGAAATTGTTCACGGTAAGCGGGCTGTAACCGCGGACACTGCTCTTCGCTTGGCTAAGTTCTTCGGAATGAGCCCCCAGTTCTGGCTCGGGTTACAGACTCAATATGACTTGGACGTTGCGGAAGACAAGATCCTCTCGGAAATCGAGCGGATTCAACCGGTCCAAGCTGTCTCAGCGTAGCGGTTACCCGAACCAGGTCCGTCAGCGTGAGGATATGCATGCGGATGGTTCGAACTAGGGAATTTGGGGCCGCCGTCGCGTGGACTTGAGTTCCGAGCGCCGCTTTTTCGCTTCGAGACGGCGTCGCACCGAGCTCCGCGTCGGCTTGGTCCTGCGCCGCGGGGGAGGAGGCGGAGCGAGCGCCTCGCGCAAGAGGGCGGCCATGCGTTCGCGTGCCTCGGCGCGGTTGCGTACCTGCAATCGCTGGGTCGATGCGGTAACGGTAAGGACGGTGCCGTCTAGGCGGTGCTCGTGGTTGTGGAGGACGCGGCGACGCTGGGCGTCGGAAAGCGATGAGCACGTAGCGATATCGACGGAAAGCTGCACTTTGCTGTCCGTAGTATTGACGCCTTGGCCGCCTGGTCCCGACGACTTCGCGAACCGCTCCGTCAGGTCGGCGGCGACGATGACCAGACCCCCGGGGATCCCTGGGCCAGGCGCGATGGTCAGGTCGTTCATACCGCCCAGCTTAGTTAGAGTTGTTTCCGGATCAGACCCGCCGTGCGAGATCAGGGTAGTGTACGACCACGCCGTCACCGTCGACCTCCAACTCGACGTCGACTCCCCGTGTTCCGCTTTTGTATCGGACAGTTTCAGCATCGACGGAGCTGTAGTACTGGTCTGATGCGATCACCTGGAGGGACGGTATATCAATCCAAGCCATGATCAGCTGCGTTTTCGGGACCTGAGTCTCAAGCAGCGTCAAGCGACGAATAGGCATTGTGTTGGTGAGAGGGCACAGACCGAGATCGCAATCGAGTGCGGCTTTCAGGTCGGCTGACTGGACGATACCGGGGGAGGGCAGATCTTCAGGCTGGGCGCCCTCTTCATTGGTTTCCGCCGACCACACGCCTTGCTCGGACCTAAACAGCTCGAGGCTTCGCCCCCATCCGTCGCCTTCAACGTTCACCGACACACGTTCGGTCACCCAGTTCTCCGCGGCGCGCAGCTCCCACGTGGCCTTGTATCCATCGCCGTATTGCACTCCGGAAGCGGTCAAACCGGCTCCTAAAAAATGAACTGCGGCCTCGTTCCGGATGAGGGGAGTCTTGACATGCTCCCACTTATACGTGCGCTCCATGGTGAGGATTTTACCACGCTTGATGGTGCGAAAAGGCAGGTAGCTTTCGACTGAAACTCGGTCGAGTTCAAATTCAACGTTTAACGCGGGCAGCCGCCGCCGGATTCTCGGTGGCGATTCCGGCCCGAACCTCGGGGACATTCTCGCGCTTCCTCATCTACGTGAGCTCCGCGATTCCGGCCAGCTCACCGCTGCCCCCATCTTCGATAGTTTGAGCGAGCTCGACCACGACCATCTGATCTGGTGCACTGGTTTCCGTCCGGCCCTCGGCCCATTCCGCCACCTCATGCGCGACCGCGAAACCGCGGTGAAGAATCTCCATCTAGTTGGTTACGGCAACTGGACCGGCGACGGTTCGGCAACCCTGATAGGTGTCGGGTCCTTTTGCTAAATACGCTGCCTAGGTAGTCGCGGGTCGTGTCGATGAAGCGCGGCATCAAAAGTTTTGAGACGACGCTTGGTCCCTGAGCAGCTCGATCCTTCAAAGATCCGCGCTGGAGAGCCAGCGCGCTGGGCGAAGGTGCGCCTCAGCGCTTCGCTCGCGCAGCCCGCAGGCCGTTCAAGATCACGATAACTTCAGCGACCTCGTGAACCAATACGACGGCGGCCAGACCCAGCACGCCGCTGATCGCCAGCGGCATCAACACGATGATGATGGCCAGAGACAGCACGATGTTCTGGTTAATAATCCTGCTGCCTCGACGGGCGTGCTGCAGCGCCTGCGGGATCAACCGGAGGTCGTGGCCGGTGAAGGCGACGTCAGCGGACTCGATTGCGGCATCAGAGCCGGTCGCTCCCATTGCTATGCCCACCGTCGCGCCCGCCAGCGCAGGAGCGTCGTTGATGCCGTCGCCAATCATCGCCGTCGGCGTCTTGGAGGAGAGCTCGGCGACGATGCTTGCCTTGTCCTCCGGGCGCAGCTCAGCGCGCACATCGTCGATTCGGGCGATTTCAGCCAGAGCCCGGGCGGTGCGAGCGTTATCGCCGGTGAGCATGCTCACTTCCACGCCGTTGGCGTGCAGGGTCTGCACAGCTTCGGGTACCTCGGGCCGCAGCTCGTCGCGGACCCCGATCGCCCCGGCGAGAGCGTCATCGACGGTGACAAGGACGCAGGTCTGGCCCTCGGACTCCATGCGCTCAACGTCTGCCTTCAGTGGCCCGGCGTCGATCCACCGGGGACTGCCCACAAGTACCCGTCGACCTTCGACGGTGCCGCCGATGCCATGCCCGGCTTCCTCGCTGATGTCCAAGGCAGCGGGCGCTTCGGGCCCCGCTGCCGCGATCGCAGCGGCGAGGGGGTGCGTCGATTGCTGCTCAACTGCCGCCGCGAAAGCAAGCACCTGAGCCCGATCGAATCCGTCTGCCGGGACCACGTCGGTAACCTCGGGCTGGTTGCGGGTAAGGGTTCCGGTCTTGTCCACCGCCAGGTGGCGGATGCCGCCGAGTCGCTCGAACGCCGCGCCGGATTTGATGACCACGCCGAACTGGCTGGCCGCGCCGATCGCGGCCACGACCGTCAGCGGCACCGAGATTGCCAGCGCACACGGCGATGCTGCGACCAGGACCACCAACGCGCGGGTGATCCACGTCTCGGGGTCGCCCAGCAGCGAGCCAATCACGCCGACCAGCACCGCCAGGATCATCACCCCGGGCACTAGGGGTTGGGCAATCCGGTCGGCGATCCGGGCGCGGTCGCCCTTTTCCGCCTGCGCCTGCTCGACCAGGTCCACGAGTGTGGTCAGCGAGTTGTCCGTTCCAGCTGCGGTCGTCTCGACCTCCAGCACGCCGGCGGAGTTGATTGCTCCCGCGGGCACCTCGTCGCCGGGCGCAACCTCCTCCGGAATGGATTCTCCGGTGATCGCTGAGGTGTCAAGGCTGGAGCGCCCAGACCGAATGATGCCGTCCGTGGCGATCCGCTCTCCGGGGCGCACGAGCATCAGCTCGCCAGCCACGAGATCCTTCGCTGCGACCTCGACCGTCGTACCGTCGCGCAGCACCGTCGCGGTCTGCGGTACCAATTTCAACAGTGCCCGCAGTCCGCCCTGGGCCCGGTCCATCGCCTTGTCTTCCAGTGCCTCGGCGATCGAGTACAGGAACGCTAGCGCCGCCGCCTCTCCGACGTAACCGAGGATTACCGCGCCGACCGCGCTGATCGTCATCAGCAAACCAATGCCGAGCTTGCGCTTCGTGGCAAGGTTCCGGATAGCGCCGGGCGTGAACGTATACGCCCCTAGCAGCAGGCCGATCCAGAACAGAACTGTCGCGGGTGTCTCTAGTCCGGACCAGTCCAGCGCCAGACCTATGCAGAGGGCTACGCCGGAGAAGATCGGCAGTAGCAACTCGGGGTCCTTCCACCATGGCCGATCGAGATCTTCGATCTCCGTGGCTGGTTCGTGTTCGCATCCACATGCTGAACTCATGCGTCCGCTCCTTTTCCGTCGCAGCCGGGCACCGAGCACTCAGGGTCGATGCACGGGGCGTTTTCGTCGACAGCCAACGTCGCGTTCACTAGTGCGTTGAGCGCTGTCGCGAGGTGCGGATCGGCGATTTCGTAGCGTGTCTTGCGGCCCTCCGGCTCGGCGACGACGATGCCGCAGTCACGCAAGCAGGTCAGGTGGTTCGAGACGTTCGAGCGGGTCAGGTCCAGGTCGCGCGAAAGCACGGCCGGGTAGCTCGGGCTGTCGAGTAGGGTGATCAGGATTCTGGAGCGCGTCGGATCCGCCATGGCCCGGCCGAGCCGGTTCATGACGTCGAGGCGTGAAGCAATAGTCAGCATATACTGAACTATACAGCAATTACTGAACTATTCAACACGCACTGAACTGACATTGAAGCGAAGAGCTTGCGAACTGCAGGAATTAGTCGATGAGATAGCCGGTAACTGGGCCTTCGTGATTCGGCTGCCAACCCAACGCGGGGGCGACATGCGTGGCGAAGTTGTCCAAGATCTTCACGTTGACGTCGACGCCATCCCGGTGGGGATGGTGATGAGCAGGGTGTCGGCGGACATGACGGCGGCGTCGGCTTTGAGCTGCTCAATGAGTTTGTCCGGCTCGGCGGCATAGGTGCGGCCGAAGGTGGAGGCGCCGACGTCGGGAAGCATGCCCACCTGATCGGAGCCGGAGGCCTGCATGCCGAACAACTGCATGTCCGCGCCGTCGACGATGGGGAAGATAGAGCGGGACACCGACACGCGCGGCGTCCAATCGTGGCCCGCCTTCTTCCACGCGGCGCGATAGCGGCTGATCTGATCCGCCTGGATTTCGCCCAGAGTCTCGGCGGTGGTCTCGGAGACCAGGGTGGAGGACATCAGGTTGAGCCCGTCCTTGGCGGTTTGCTCGGCAGAAGCGTGGGTGCCGGAGCCGTAGAAAATATGCTTACGCAGCTCGGGCGCCATGGGGAAGACCGGCAGGGCGGAGCCGGGTTGGAATATGTTGGGGTACTGCCGGTCCAGCGGTGCGGCGGTGGCGAATCCGTTGCCGTCCACTGCAGCCATGAACGCCTCGAGGTGGGCTCGCGCCACGTCCGCGCCGTTGGGCGCTTTACCCCAGTAGTCGAAGGCCTCCCAGCCGCGGTCAGCCACCTCGGGGGCGCCGCGCGAGATGCCCAGGGCCACGCGGCCACCGGAAATTTGGTACAGCGACGCGGCCTCTTCGGCGAGGTAGAGCGGGTTTTCATAGCGCATGTCGATGACACCGGTGCCCACCTCGATGTGTTTGGTAGTGGCCGCGACAGCACCCAGCAGCGGCATCGGGGCGGAGGCCTGCGGCGCGAAGTGGTGGACACGAAAGGACGCGTTGTTCACGCCGATTTCGTCCGCAGCCTGGGCGATCTCCAGATGAGTCTTGGCGATCTTTTCCGCAGATGGCCCGCGCTGGCCACCGAAGGCGTAATGCCCGAAGCTTAAGAACCCGAACGCTTTCATTGGATACCACTCCTTTTGATGGTGCTAACGAGAAAGTAACTTTGCAACGAGATACCGTGGACTTCAAGCTCGACGTCTAGGGCCGTGGCAAGTCGGTAGTACGTTTTTCGATTCGACGCTTTGGGGCACACTACCGGGGTTGCCGGTGCTCTTCTTAGATTGCGCGGTTCAGATTTCCTAACCTAAAGCTCGTTTGAGCGTGCTATCCGCTGGTGTGCCTCCGATGCCGCTGCTCATAAGGTGGTGGGCGCTCCATGAATACAAGGCGTAAGTCGCGCCTTAGGTCAGGCCGAGGAGGATGCCGTGGCTCACTGGGTCGTAGTCCGAGTTTCCGCACCCACTGGCCTCTGGTGTACGCGCTAGCCCCGCTCGGGGTAGCGCACGAGGATGTCGTTGCCGATGACTGCGCCGTCGTTGAGCGTTGCCTCGCTCACCTTCGCCCCGGCTGCACCCAGACCCATAATGTGGCCAACCTCGTCACCTTGGGCGATGAGGTGGTCGGCGATGATACGCCGGTGGCAGCGCCACCACACCGCCTCGGCGCACATGATTGCGGTGGGGGTTTCGGCGGCGTTCGCCCGTAGCTGCGAGATTGCGTCGGAGAACTCCTCGCCCAGCGCATGGTCGGCGTAATTGTGGAAGCTGCGGTTACGCCAGTTGCCGTTAACCTCAAACGGCACCGAGTGGGACACGTTGCGCCGCCCGGTGAGGCCCTCGCTTCTGCTGTAAGTGATGCCACATGTAGGAAGGTGTTCGGCAAGGTAGTCGCCGTTGAACCACGGGTACTTCCTGGATCCGGGCAGCTTGCGCACATCCACGATGGATGCCACACCGGCAGCTTTGATCATTTCAGCGAAGTCCTCGAACTCGAGGTTGGAGTGGCCCACGGTGAAAATGCGCATGTCGCCAATGCTACGCGCCAAGCGGTTACACCCACATCGGCTTCACGAATGAGAAGGTGACTTTGCAACGACACGTCGTGGAGTTTAAGTGCAACGTGTAAAGGTTTTTCAAGCATCGCGCGATGGGGACGTGGACCCACGATTGCGGGGTCGACTGCGACGGAGTGACCATTGTCTGGCTCAGCCAAGCTATTAACTCTGCGAAGCAGCGTGTTCGCCACCAAACTCTTCGTGCTGAATGCGTGAGGCATGCAGTCGGGCGTGGGCGATGGCGTCAGGGGTGTTGTCGAAGACGTGATTCTCGTGCGCAAGCTGGTCGAATACGCCGAGTTCGCGCAACACCGGAATATGTTCGGGTTTCGTGGCTGCGAGTAAGACCGTGGTGCCGCGGCGTTCGAGGCGCCCAATCGTGTCGGCGAGCATCTGGGCGCCGGTGGCGTCGATTGTCGTGACGTAGCGCATGCGGAGTACGACAACCTTGACCGACGAGGCATCAGCGAGCTCGAGGAGGAAATCGTGCGCTGCACCAAAGAAGAGGGGGCCTTCCATACGGAAGGCGGCGATGTGCTCGTCGAGGAGCTCGCGTTCCTTGTCGCGGTGGTCTCCCTCGTCTAGTGGGGCGGCTTCCAACACCGCAGTGCGGGCGGTCTCGCGCAGTGCGAAGAAGCCCGCCATTACAAGGCCGATGAGTACGGCGACGACAAGGTCGAACACGACGGTGGCGGCAGCTGTGATGAGCAGGGTCGCCCCGTCACCCTTGGTGGCGCGTATCACCGAGCGGAGGTTCCGCGGGTGGATCATCTGAATCGCAGTGGCGATGAGCACGCCGGCGAGTGCGGCGAGAGGAATCTCGCCCACCCACCGGGCCGCGACGAGCACGGCTATGAGCAGGAGTAGCGAATGGAACACCGCTGCCAGGCGTGTGCCTGCGCCTGCCCGCACATTGACGGCAGTTCGGGCGATCGCGGCGGTCGCGGGAATCCCGCCGAACAGGGGCGCGACGACGTTGGCCACGCCCTGCCCGAAGAGTTCGCGGTCGGGATCGTGCCGGTCGCCGACAGTCATTGCGTCGGCAACCGTCGCAGACAGCAACGATTCCAGCGCACCGAGAGCTGCGACGGCGACCGCTGCAAACAGCAAGGAATCCAGGTGCTCCCACGGAATCTCTGGCCAGCGCGGAGCAGGCAATGTCGACGGGATGTAGCCGATTGTCTTCAGGCCGCTGTCTGCCAGCATGTTGATGGCTGTCGCTGCAGCTACCAACACTAGCGCCGCGGGGAAGCCACTACGGACGCGCGCAGCAAGCACGATTCCAGCCGCTACTGCAAGGGTCATCACGGGCGCCTGCCATGCCGGAGCATCTAACCAAGCATTGATTGAGCCCCACGCCAACCCGAGGACTTTCTCGCCCTCCACGTCAACACCAAGTGCTGCAGGCAGCTGTTGTAAGCCGATGATTAACGCAATACCGGCGGTGAAACCTTCGACGACAGGTAGTGGCATGTACTTCATCGCGCGGCCAGCGCCGGTGAACGCCAGTACGAGCAGCATGAGCCCTGCCAGCACGCCGACGACGAGAACCCCATCGGCACCATGGTTGGCCACGATGGGGATTAACACGACGGTCATTGCGCCGGTCGGGCCGCTTACTTGGACGTTACTACCGCCGAAGATCGCGGCCAGGATACCCGCAACGATGGCCGTCGTAATTCCGGCCGCCGCGCCGACACCGGACGCAACGCCGAAGCCGAGCGCGAGAGGGAGTGCGACGAGGGCCACCATGAGGCCTGCCGAGAGGTCGCGCCCAATCGTCGCGCGGGACCAGTCCGAGCGGCGCGGTGCGAAACGCAGGGCACGAGATTGGAAGCCCACCGTAGAGGCGGCGGAGGAGGGGCGGGTCATGCTACTTTCTTGCTCCTTCAGGGCTCAATGACACTCAAAGGATACACAAGGTGTCATCCTCCGACGGCCGCATTCCCGGTTCTGGCCGAGGCCTCATGTCGACGGAATAAAACTTCCTGACCTGGCGGGAGTTCGCTGGAGCGTTGTCGCGGTGCTTGGAGTGACGCGTGTGAGCCGGTGTCCGAAGAGCAGACAGCCCGGGAGAATCGGTACCAGTGCCATACAGTGCGCGACACCGCTGCTCATAGGACGGGCCCGACGGCGGGCTGGGGGGGGGCGAGGGCCGGCTACCGGATCCGGGCTTTCGCGGCGACGAGCAGCAGGGCGGCGTGGTCGACTTCGCCGTTTTTGATCTCGCGATTGAGCTTGTGTAGCACCACGGGGCAGCGCAGGCAGCGGATGCCGGATTTGCAGCACTTCTTCTTCGGCGTCATTGCGGCCAGTTTGAAGGGGTCCTTGCCGGCGAGCTTTTTCGCGGCCTTGGCCTCGGCCTTCGAGTATTCGGGCAGGCGTAGCGAGGTCGTTGCCGCAGCTTTTTTCTTGGCTTTGGCGGCGTGCTTCTTCTTGCCCTTGTCGCCTTTCTTGCCCTTGGCCATGCGCGTTCCCTTCGTCGCGGATTTTCCCGAATTAGGTTAGCGTCGCCTCATGCGATGTGGGTAGGCGTGGGTGTATGGCGGGTGTATTCGGCGAGGTGCATGACGACCGACCAGGTTGTAGAGATTCTGCGCTATGTGCTCAAGGCGTAAAGCCTGCAGAATTAGAAGCCAAGACAAAAGGCGACTCCGGAAGACACTTCCGAAGTCGCCTTTTGCTCAGTCAATACTGCGCGGAACAAAACCGGGCAGCAGCAAGCCTGCTAGGAGATTGTGAAGCCAGATGCTGGTCCGGGTTTTTCAACGGGCTCGCCAGCCTCGTCGACCATCCAGTCGATTTCCAGCTCCAGCTCGCGCTCGATGCCAGCACGCTTTCGGGAATCGACGACTTCCATCGTGGTATTAAACGATGTCGGCATGGTCATCGTCACCGCGGACTCGCCAGTGCCGAGAGTCATTTCCCCGGCGCGGATGCGAGCTGCCAGCGTCTCCAGTAGATCCGCGAGCTCATCGCGGCTGAAGCTTGCCTTGCTCTTCACCAGCTTTTGATTCTTCGGGGGTGTAATTTTTTTAGGTTTCGGTGCCATGTCTTTACTTACCTTTCCAGCCGTGTAGGTATTTGTGCAGTGTGGAGAATCGGCCGTCACTCCACACTGTCTTTGAAGATGGTCTAGAAAGCTTTCAGGAAGCCTGTCTATCCCCATTATCCCAATAAAAAGTGGTTTTTACCGGGCTAAATAACAAGAGGCTAGAAATTTCTATAGGTAGGTTATAAATTGTGGAAAATCCCTACGCTATGCTCTGGGGTGCAAGGTCCTAAGTGCCTTAGGTGAGGAGCTCTAGTAACGGCGCCCTTGGGTAGCGCCTCAAACGTGTCGACCGACAGCAATAGGGGAGGAGTAAACGTCACATGGTGTCACCCGACAACATCCTGATGTACCTTCTGCCTGAGCAAGAGGCGCAGGTTAAAGAGATATTTGTGCAACTGGCAGAGCGTGGATTCCCGCAGCAGAATCAAAAGCCCCACATCACTGTCACCTTCGCACCGACCATGAGCCCGGAGGTAATCCAACGAGCAGCCGAAATTCTCCCACCGCTGATGCCTGCGGAATTCCGCAGGGTAGGAACGGTAGTGTTCGGCACAAAGAGTAAACAGACTGTCGCATGGTTATTAGAAACAAGCGATGAGCTGGAAGAAGCCGCTCGTGAGATCAGTCGTCTTAACCCTGAAGGTCGCGGCTCCCGCTGGATTCCGCACCTGACTATGGGGCTGCGAATCCCGCGGGATATGGTTCCCGGTTACGTCCGGGCTCTTGATGAACTAACAAGCCCGCACTTCAAAACTCTTAATGCACCACGCGCTGCGTTCTGGAGCCCCAAAGTGCAGGAATTAACGGAGTTTTAGCGCGCCGCACGCCGCAACTTTTCAAAAGCAGCGCAGCCAAGCGGCCACTAAGCGGCGTCCATAATCTTCTTTGCCTGGGCATCGAAGACCTCCAAGGCGCGCTTCTTTGCCGCTTCCTTGGACTCTGGGGTCGCCTGTGCAAGTTCCATCGGTTGTGTCGCATTTTCCGCGCCGGTTGATGGAACGTCTGGAATCGGGGCAGCGGACACCATCACCATCACGCCATTGACAACGCCGACAATGTCGTAGCTGGTGGCATCAGTATTAGTGCCACCGGAGCTAATGTCCACAACTGTCGCGTGTGCAGTGAGCTCATCTGGCTTGACGGAAAGATCCGGCTCCCACTTTTCCCGGTGCATTTTCATGGTGGTTGTCATATCCATGTCATTGAGCATCTCCTGCGCCTCAGGAGGAAGTTCCTGGCCTTCCATGGATTCGTTTACGAGGTCGGAAGCATCCATCGAAGCGGTCACCTCAGAGCACTTGTTAAGAACATCTGTGTACTCCTGGTAGGTCTGAGGGTTCTTCAATACTGAGACAGCGATGGTGACCTTTTCCGCGTCCAAATTAGCGAAAGAACTGACAGCTCGCTCCAATTCTTCCGTTGGCTTGATGAAAGTGGCACATTCGGCCGGCTCTATATCTAAAGAATCCTCCGAAAACATCTCCATTGCGTCCTTGTACCCATTAATCCTGTTGTTGGAGAAGTCCACACCTTGAACTTCATTAGTGAGCAGGAGGTGATCTTCGGCTGCAGCTGGAGCTGACCCGTCTGCCTTCGTCATCTTGCTGGTCGACTCTTTGCCTGCCTCGCCACCGGCATTGCTGCTTTCTTCCCCCGAGCCGCATGCGGTGAGCAGGGCGGCGCTTGTACAACCTGCGACGACGGTTGTCGCAATTTTCTTCCACATTCCAGAGCTGCGCTGCTTCATGATTCCTCATTCCATCGAGCTGAATTTCAACAACCTATGCAACCTGCTCAGATGTCCTGAGCCGGAGCCAATATTTTGTGAAAGAAAGAATACAAGAGCTCGCCTCGGCACGCTTCCCAAAAACAAGAATTTCAGTCGCGTCTGCTTTACGACGCTCCGTCGGACCTCACCGCAGACTGTGCAACCTTTGCCACGGGATACGTGGATACCAACGCAACAATCGCACCGAAGATGAAAACGGGCACGAATCCGAATTTCGGTGCTGCGAAAGAAATAACAAAAGGGGCGAAGAAACCAACATAGGTCAGCGAATAGTAAATAGCGGTGGCAGCACCCAACTCGGCTGGCGGTGCGATAATTTGCACTTCGCGGAGGCCGGAGACCATCATCACGCCGTACGCGGCACCGAGAGCCAGGGCAGCGGGGAAAACGCTCCACACATTCTGGGTGAGTGCGACGATGAGGCTGAGCAGCATTCCGACCGTCGTTAAGCCAAGACCGAAAATAGCTGGCGGGATAAAGCTGCTGGAACTGATGCGAGTGACCAGTGGTTGCACCAGAACACCGGTGCCCATCGTAAGGCAGGCGATGAGTCCTGCGAAGGCGATGGGGTAGCGGGATTCGGCGATTGTCGGCAGGACGACGAAGGATGTGCATGCAGCACCGAAGACCCACGGTGCCCAAGCGGCGACTGCCCACAGGAACCTCGGGCTTAGAGTGGCGGAGGAGAAGAACCGTTGCGGAGAGTCGCTGTGCCCTGCCGCCGGTAATCCGCCGGAGGCGTTCCATGTCGGTGGTGCGATAAAAAGCAGCAGTGCGAGATGAACAAGATAGGGGATGACGTCGGGGCGGGGAGCAAACTCCGCGACCAGCCCTGAAGCCAGTGGGCCGAGGGAGAATCCAGCGGAGAGTGCAACGGTTGCGCGCCGGGCAGAAATTTGAGGTGCGACGGGCGCAATTTCTTTGATCCACGAGGCACCGGCGGCCATTACCATGCCCATCGAAATGCCGATGATAAGACGTCCTACCAGAAGTGATGGGAAGTGGAACCAGATGCCGGTGAGTAGGACGGCTGAGCCAACGACAGAGGTTATGAGTGCAGGCCGGATGATGGCGCGACGGCCGAGCCGGTCGGAAAGTGGGCCGCAGATGAGTAGCGCGGGGATGAGTCCTGCGACGTAGATGGCGAAGAGAAAGGTGACCTGGGACTGGTTGAGAGCATCGGTTATTCGATACGCGGGCAAGAGTGGTGCGAAGAGGTTGGCTCCAAACGCAACCGCGAACATGCCCAGGGCTACCCGAATCCAGTCTCGTATCACGGTTGCCTCCTGAGGGCTCTCATCTGTGGGGATAGAACAGTGTGGTAACAACAATAGGCCAGCTAACAAACGCTAGCTGGCCTATTGAGTCACTCGGGTCGTCTACCCAAGTTAGTCGCCCTAGTTATTGGCGGCGCCGAAGAACGCGGTAATCGGCGAGAAGAATCCCTTGGACTTCTTTGACTTCTTAGCTGCCTTTGTCCTGCCAAGAATGCGCTCAGAGATGCGGTCGGTGAGGACACCTACCAGCTTGCCGCTGCGGACGACGGGCAGCTCGCTGAGGGGCCCGTCAATAAGCTGGCGAGCCCTGATTGCAGCTGGATCCTCGGGCTTGACAAAGACCTTCACCGGGGCGCCGACGGTGTTCATGTAGGCATCGCGGTCGGCGTACTCACGGAGTTCCTTCAGCGTAATATCGCTGGTCAGGTAGCCTTCATCGTCGACGAGGAAGACACAGGTATCGTCATCGAGACCAGCAAATTCGGCTGCGTAGGTGCTCAGTGCCTCACCGACAGTGATGTCCTCCGGCAGCGCAATGTAAGAATCCGTCATGTGCATGCTTACGGTGTCAGGCAGGAGGCTGTACGGGCTGATTGAAGATTTCGGCTTGAAGAAGTTGGCGATGGTGTTCTGTGTCTGTGTCATTGTGGATCCTTTTCCAGGTATCCCAGCTCCTTTGCTAGGAGGGAATTTCTGTTGATTGAAAAATTATGGCTCCCCGCCTAAGAGTGTTGGCAATGTAATGCCGTAACTAAAGGTGGCCACTTGAGATGGAACCTTGCTTCGAGAGGCTTTCGAAACTCTCGATGAAGTGCAGGGTAGCGGCCTATGTGGATATAGGAGCCTTACCTAACGAGGTTGTTCGCTACGCAAAGGTTAACACAAGGTTACGTACACAGTAAAGAGGAATGAACGAAAAGCTTCCTAAAGGTGGCGGAAGTTATAAGCCCATGAACTCTCGAATTGCTGGCCACTCGGCATCGGCTTGCGCCCGGCCGAGCTCGTAGTTGTGCAGCAGCTTCGACCGCCTCCGCTCCGCCTTTGTGATGCTCATGTTATTGGCGTAGAAAACATATGCTTGGCCTTTTCGTTCAAGCTCAGCAGCCCAATCGAGAGAAGCGTTGTAGCGCTCGTGTCTAGTGATAAGCAGCTCAGCCACCACCGGGTTACTGCGGAAAATCTGGCGCAGTAGCTGTGGGCGCTTAGGGGCGGTGCGGCGGAATCCCTTCGGGCGAGTCAGAACGATGAGGAACTTCTTGAAACCATCTGCTTCGGCGGCATTAATGGGAATGCCACCTGATGATCCCAGTGCACCGTCGACGAACGGAACGCCATCAATATAGGGCATACGCATGACACCCGGAATCGTCGAACTGGCGCGAGTGTACTTCATCAGCGTAGGTAGATCTGGGATATCGTCTGGCCCCCAGTTGATGGTCTCGCCCGTATCCGCTCGGACAGCAGAAATCCGGTAGGGAGTTGGATTGTTCTTAAAAGTCTCGTAATCCAGGGGCATGGCGCCGTCGGGAAGTCCCGCGTCTTCGTAGATGTACTCGGCATCGAAGTAGCCGCGTCCGCGCAACATTGGGCGCCAGCCACTGCTGTCCGGCTGCGCGATGAAGTCAGTGAAGCTATTTATAGAGCGCTGGATATCCCGGGAAAGGTAATTGACCACGTGAGAGGCGCCGGCGCTTACGCCACCGACCCAGCCGACATCGATGCCCTCGCGAAGTAACCGTTCGACGAAAGGTGCCGTGTAACTATTGCGAGTCCCTCCACCCTCGAAGACTAATGCTACATCGCTGACCTGCATTTACATCCCTCCGGTTGTTCTCGCGCTGCTGCTTTTCGGGCGTTACGATCGTTCAAGACTACCCGAACGTCACCATATTGGATTTCGGTTAGCGTAGTTTACGGCGCATCCTGGAGGATGACCGGCAGCAGCCCCTCGCCCATATCTGGGTTAGGCAGTACGCCCTCCGGGTCGTAGAACAAGATCTCCTTGCCCTCGTGGCTCAGACGTCGCATCGCTTCCAGAATCAACGTGCGTCCCACCGGGTTGACAACGCCAACGCGGCTGACGTCGAAGACAACTTCGCTTTCCGACGGTGTGGAAGTCGCCAACCTGTTGAGAATGATCTCGGCCGCAGTGAAGTTGACTGGGCCCTGAATCTCGATGATCGAGCGGCCATTGCTGACGCGTGTACCGCGCAGCGCACGCGAACCAATCGCATCGGCATCCATGAGATGAAGACCCAAATCTTCGGAGAGCTTCCGGAAGATGGCAATGCTGCGGACGCTGTTGCCGTGGTCGTTCAATCGCGGCGAAAAGGCTGCGAGACCCGCCTGTCCAGGCAGCGCTCCCAGCAAGCCGCCGGCGACACCGCTCTTGGCGGGAATCCCGACCTCGGTAAACCATTCACCGGCCTCGTCATACATGCCGGCAATAGCCATCACGGACAAGACTCTGCGAACAACCGAGCGGCCGAGCACAGTCTGATTGGTGACCGGGTTAACGCCACCGTTGGCCAACACTGCGGTCATCATGGCGACATCGCGAGTGTTGACCAGCACGGAGCACTGTGCGGTGTAGCCGCGGACAGCATCGTGGGGCGTGGTTTCGATGAAACCGTAAGCTGCCAGCATATGTGCGATGGACATGTTTCGATGGGCAGTGTCCATTTCGCTTTCATAGGCATCGTAGTCAACGCGGAGCTTACGGCCAGCCAAAGTCGAGAGAAGCTCCACCATGTGCTTGGTGCGAGTCTTCCAGTTGGCACCTGGCTGGCATATGAACTGGTTGATGGCCAGTGCGCCGACATTAATCATCGGATTCTTTGGTCGGTGCGTGCCCTGCTCCAGCGACAGCTCGTTGAATGCCTCACCGGAAGGTTCGGTGCCCACAATGCTGTCGATTTTGTCTGTGCCGTGCTCGGTGATGGCTGCGGCATAAGCGAAGGGCTTGGACATCGATTGAATGGTGAATTCAGCATCGGTGTCGCCAGCGGTATAGGTGCGCCCTGACACGGTGGTCATAGCAAGGGCCAGGCGGTCGGGATTAGCTTGGGCAAGGGTGGGAATATAGTCCGCTACCTCGCCAGACTCATCGGGGCGGACGGATTCGACGATTTCGGACAGATAATCTTTGATCGGCGTTTTCATCAGATTTTGCTAAGCATCTTTCCTGGGCTGAAAAATCCCGGTTGAGTCAATGGAGTCCCGTTCGAACCTACACCAGGCGAGGTCAGCCACTGATGCTCACCTCTGCGCACTCTCACCGTGCGTGCGGGAAGAATCGGCATATCCTTGGGTGTGTGAAATTCCTCAACAATCAGTCCGCGCCCTACGAGTTGACCTACAGCGATGTCTTCATGGTGCCGTCAAAGTCATCCGTCGGCTCTCGCATGGGTGTCGATTTGGCCACCAATGATGGCACCGGCACAACCATTCCGATTGTCGTCTCCAATATGACGGCCATCTCCGGTCGCCGGATGGCCGAAACCACCGCTCGCCGAGGCGGAATTGCCATCCTGCCGCAGGACGTCCCAGCTGACATTGCTGCTGAGACCATCCGCAAGGTCAAGTCCGCTGGGCTGGTTTTCGACACTCCAATCGTCGTCAAGCCTCACCACACCGCGGGGTATGCGCGCCATCTTCTGCCGAAGCGCGCGCACGGTGCGGCAGTGGTGGTGGAAGACAACAAACCGGTTGGTCTGATTACCGGCCGTGACCTGGCGGGCGTTGACAACTTTGCGCAGGTGGGGACGCTCATGTCCACTTCGCTATTTACGCTTCCGGCCGATATTGAGCCCCGTGACGCTTTCGACCAGCTCACTGCTTCCGGGCGCAAACTCGCTCCGGTGGTGGACGCCGATGGCGCGCTGGTGGGTATTCTCACGCGTAAGGGCGCGCTGCGTGCGACGCTTTACAAGCCGGCTGTCGACGCGGAGGGTAAGCTGCGCGTCGGTGCGGCGCTCGGCATCAACGGTGATGTTGAAGGGCGCGCGAAGACACTGCTCGACGCAGGTGCCGACGTGCTCGTTGTCGATACCGCCCACGGTCATCAGGAATCGATGCTCCATGCTTTACGACGAGTCCGCGCGCTCAACCCACCTGTGCCAATTGCCGCTGGCAATGTCGTGACCGCCGATGGTGTTCGCGACCTAGCGGAGGCGGGAGCCGACATTATTAAGGTCGGCGTCGGTCCGGGTGCGATGTGCACAACCCGAATGCAGACCGGAGTTGGGCGTCCACAGTTCTCCGCCGTGCTCGAATGCGCTGCAGCCGCCCGTGGATGCGGCGTGCATGTCTGGGCTGACGGTGGGGTGAAGGATCCTCGCGATGTTGCGCTTGCGTTGGCTGCGGGTGCGTCCAACGTGATGATTGGCTCGTGGTTTGCCGGTACTTTCGAGTCCCCAGGTGATGTCCAAAAGGACGTCGACGGGCGCATGTTCAAGGAGTCGTTTGGCATGGCTTCACACCGTGCAGTGGAGAGCCGAAATGCACAGGTAGAGGCCTTTGAGAAGGCCCGGCGTGAAATGTTCGAAGAGGGTATCTCGACTGCGAAAATCTACCTGGAGCCCGGCCGCGAAGGTGTGGAGGACCAGATCGATCGCATTATCTCGGGTGTACGTTCTTCGTTCACATACGCGGGTTCGGCCACCATCGAGCAGTTCGCTGAGCGGGCAGTGGTGGGAATTCAATCCGCTGCGGGCTTTGCGGAAGGAATGCCGAGGGCGACGCGGTAGCCGTCGTCAAGCCTCTCGGGGCTAAGCCGACTAGCGGTGCTGCGGGCCAATTGGTAGGTATGTAAAGACGTTGTTAGGACGTGTTTAGTACCACGTGCGAGATTGGGGAGGGGCTGGCGATTATGGGTCGGCAGGTAAGAGAAAATAGTGCTGTAACGGAGTCTGGATTGGTAGCAGGAAACGGTGCTAGAGCAGGAAGCGGGAACGCATTTTTCGCTCGCGCCCGCGTTACTGATTCCGATTTGTGCCCGTGTGGTGGGGGACTCTACGGGCAGTGCTGTGGCCCGCTGCACCGCGGTGAGCGGGAGGCGGTGACCGCAGCTGAGCTGATGGCAGCGAGGTACAGCGCTTACGCTGCCCACGAGGCGGATTACATCTGGCGGACGTGGCATCCGCGCTACCGCCCGGAAGTTATCAATGTCGATGACGGTGTGGAATGGGAAGGACTCACCATCATCAACGCTGTCGATGGCGGCGAGGATGACCGCGAAGGCATCGTGGAATTTGAAGCGGCTTTTCATGACCATGACGGTGTCGGTACGATGCACGAGCGTTCCCGTTTTGTTCGGCGTGCGCGACGTTGGGTCTACGTCGACGGCGAGGTCACGTACTCCTAAGCATCAGACTTGTTGTGCTTGCCGTGGCCGAATGGCAGCACGGCGACAATCGCCACAATGATTGCACCCCAGATGGTGCCGAAAATCAGTGAGCCGGTGGTATTGGCCAACCAGCCGAGGAAGCCGCCGGTAAACAGCTGCTCAAGGTTGTGGACCAGCTGGTAGGGGAGATGCCAGCCCAGCTCGTCGAGGCCGACCACCATGATGTGGCCACCGACCCACAACATGGCAAACGTGCCGATAATGCCGATCGTGTTCAGAACGATTGGCATGGCTTTGACCAGTGCCGTACCAAACTTGCTGATACCGGCTGACTTCTTGGACTGCAGGTGCAGGCCAATGTCATCAATCTTGACCAAGAGGCCCACCACGCCGTAGACCGCAAGCGTGATGATGAGTGCGACCACAATAAGAATCAGCGCGCGATTGAGCAGCGGCTGATCAGCGACCTCATTGAGAGAAATCACCATGATTTCCGCAGAGAGAATCAAGTCTGTGAAAATTGCAGACTTCACCAGCGAATCTTCATTCTGTGGTGTGCGGTTGGTCGCCGCCTCTATCCGCTCCTGCTCAGTCTGATCGGGAGAGATTCGGTGCTTAATCTTCTCCCAGACCTTTTCCATGCCCTCAAAGCACAGGTAGGAGCCACCGAGCATCAAAATCGGCGTCAGCGCCCAGGGCAGAAACTGACTTAGCAGCAATGCAATCGGCAGAATAATGACAATTTTATTGACCAAGGAGCCCTTGGCGATACGCCAAATAATCGGCAGCTCGCGTTTCGGCGAGACACCCTCGACGAATTTAGGTGTCACCGCAGCGTCGTCAACCACAACACCGGCGGCTTTAGCGCTAGCTTTGCCGGCCGCAGCCGCAATATCGTCTGTTGTTGCCGCTGCAGCACGTGCAATCGTGGCAACGTCGTCAAGCAGCGCGACAAGTCCGCCTGCCATAAAAACCTCCCGTATTGGAGGACGCGACCAGGAGCCGTCGTCGTACCAAAGAATTACCGGAGCAATTTTAACCGCTTTCCCGGATTGACTCTGTGTTGTCGGTAGGGCGTCGATGTCCGGTCGATAGTTCACGTGCTCCTCTGAACGTGGGCACGTGGCAAGATATAGGCCATGAACGCTTCCTTCTCCGAAATCTACCGACAGGTCAATGCGGACAACTCGGACAACGCTGGCACCGAGGCAGACACCAGCAATGACGCCCACTCCGAGGAACAGCAGCGCCCGGCGCGTCCCCGCATGGCACTGGTAGTCGTCGACGCTCAGAATGATTTTTCCGCGGGTGGCGCACTTGCCGTCGACGGTGCTGAGGCAGCGTACACCGCTACATATCTGCATGTTGCGGGCACAGCTAACAAGTACTCGGTTCTTGCGACCACCCGTGACAATCACATCGACCCAGGCACGCACTTCTCTGAAACCCCGGATTTCGTCGATACCTGGCCGAAACACTGTGTTGCAGGTACCCCGGGCGCAGAGATTCACCCCGGCATGCAGCGCGCCATCGCGTTTTTTGAGCAGCTCAACCCCGCTGCTGTGCGTATCGATGTCACAAAAGGGGAGTACGCCGCCGCCTACTCCGGTTTCGAGGGAACAACGGAGGCTGGCGTTTCGCTTGCCGACGCTCTCCGCGCCTCTGACATCGAAGAAATCGATGTGGTGGGAGTTGCGACTGACCACTGCGTCCGCGCCACAGTGCTCGATGGCCTCAAGGAGGGCTTTTCCGTTCGTGTTCTGAGTAATCAGGTCGCGGCGGTGGACCCGGAGCGCGGCAAGGCTGCACTAGCGGAATTGGCCGCGGCGGGTGCGACTGTGGTGTAGTGCGGCGACGTTAAGCGTCAAATAATCCGCCTAGCCGCTTAACTAGGCGCCTCGGCAGCCGCCTAGTTAAAAGTCACCATATCCAGGTCGACCTCGCGGAGGTGGCGGTGGTTGGACGCTGTTTCCACATAACGCCCTGCATGGGCGATGAAGCCCTCTGCTTCCTCGGCGGAGAGTTCACGACGCACCTTGGCGGGAACGCCTGCAGCCAGCGACCTGGGGGCGATAATCTGATCTTCCAACACCACGGCACCTGCAGCAATGAGGCTGCCAGCGCCGATACGGGAACGCGAAAGCAGGGTGGACTTCATGCCGATGAGGCAACCATTTTCAACCGTGGTGCCGTGGACCAAGGCCATGTGTCCGACGGTGACATCATCGCCGAGAATCGTGGGCACGCCTCGGTCGACATGGACTGTGGAGTTGTCCTGAATATTGGTGCGCTGGCCGATGCGGATTGGTGCGACGTCTCCTCGGAGAACAGAACCGTAGAACACGGAGCTATCCGCACCGATTTCGACATCACCGATAATGACCGCGCCGGGCGCAATCCAGGCGCTGGAATGAATGCGTGGGGTCTTATCTTGGTAGGTGAGAATGAGCGGAGTGTTCATCATACAAACCAATATAACTGTCACCTGAGGTCAGCGTAAGAAAAATTCTCAGCGAAACTCTATTCGTCGAAGGGTGCAATTCTGCTTGGACGCGCCTACAGTGGGCGACATGATTTTTATCGTTGTGAATTACCAAGTTAAGCCGGAGTTTGCCGACGAATGGATGGACCACGTCGCTGAGTTCACCGCTGCCACCCGCGCAGAGGCTGGCAACAAGTGGTTTGAATGGTCCCGCAGCGTAGAAGACCCCAACCAGTACATCCTCGTCGAGGCATTCGATGATGACGCTGGTGAAGCCCACGTCAATTCCGAGCACTTCGCCAAGGGGCTGGAGGCGATGAAGCCGCTGCTCGCTGAGACCCCGAAGATTGTCTCGCAGGTACTGCCAGATAAGCAGGACTGGGATCGCATGGGCGAGCTGCAGGTCGACTAATGTCCTCAGACACCTTTCGCGATAGCGCAGCCGCTTCCAGCAGGGAGACCTATTCTCTGATTGGGCGTGGCCTGCGTATTAGCTCCGCTGTGCTGGCCTCTGCTCTCGTCGTTGGTCTCAGTGCTTGTGGGGATAGCGATGAGGCAGCCCTGGAGAGCAACCAGAATCAGACAAGCCAGGAGCAGAGTGCTGTTGCCTCAACCGCCGCCATTCGGGATAACTTGGCTCAGCTGGCGGCAGATACTGCGGCGCTGAAGACAGCATCGCAGACGCTGATTGCAAAGGAATCGGTTTCGGAAGAGACTCGAAAGATTGCGCAGCAGGCGGAACCAATCTTTGCTGAAGAGGAAGCGCAGCTAGTCAAGACTCTCGGTGTCGATGTTGATCCGTCGGAGACCAAGCTCGACACCGCCACCATGACTCGCCTCGAGAACGAGGAGGGGCCACACGCAGATATGGCTTATCTGACGTTGATGGAAGGCAGCCTGGATAAGATGCTCGGACAGTGGGAAGAGCTGGAAAAGCATGGCGGAAACGACCTGAAAGAGTTGGCACGCTCTTCTCAGCAGCAGCTGGAAGATATTCAGCAGGCGCTGGAAAAACGTATGCAGTACTAGCCGCTGCCCAAAGCTCGTGGGGGGAAATTCAAGTAAAAAGTCCTGCAAAGCGTGCCCGGGGAACCGGGGAAGTGAGTAGCGTGTAAATAAAGCCAGTGCGCTGTGATCGTCGTCAAGCGAATGCGCACTCGGATGAAGCACAATGCTGGCTAATAACCCAGAGTAGAAGGTAGGAAAACACGCCAATGGCAAATAGTATCTCGCGAGTAGGTATCGTCGGCGCCGGTCAGATGGGCTCCGGAATTATTGAGGTCTGTGCGAAGGCCGGTAGCGATGTCAAGGTCTGGGAGGCCAAGGAGGAGTTCCTTGAGTCCGGCCGCGCCCGTATTGAAAAGTCGCTGGATAAGGCCGTTTCCCGTGGCAAGCTAGAGCAGTCTGCACGTGATGAGATTCTGGGGCGTATTAGCTTCACCACCAAGCTGGAAGACTTCGCTGACCGTGAGCTGGTCATCGAGGCCATCGTGGAGAACCCAGAAGTAAAGGCCAGCGTATTCTCGCAGCTCGATGAAATTGTTGAGTCGGAAGATGCCATCCTGGCTTCCAACACCTCCTCGCTGCCGATTCAGTCCATTGCTGCAGCCACCAAGCGCCCGGAGCGCGTCATGGGTCTGCACTTCTTCAACCCGGTTCCGGTTCTGCCTCTGGTAGAGCATGTCGTTACTCTGACGACCGGTGATGTTCAGTCGGAGCGTGCGTACGAGTACGCTTCCGAGGCGCTGGGCAAGACCGTCATTCGCGCTAAGGATCGCTCGGGCTTCATTGTTAACGCCCTGCTGGTTCCGTACATCCTCGGCGCTATTCGCATGCTGCAGGACGGCATTGCTACTGCAGAAGACATCGATGCCGGAATGGTCAATGGCTGTGCGCACCCGATGGGTCCGCTGACTCTGGCCGACATGGTTGGTCTGGACACCATCAAGTTCATTGCCGATGCCATGTTCGATGAGTACAAGGAGCCGACTTACGCGGCACCTCCACTGCTCAAGCGCATGGTTGAGGCGGGTCACTTCGGCCGCAAGTCCGGCCGTGGCTTCTACGACTACTCCAAGTAGTCCACGCTTTTAGCCCCGTTTGGGGCGAGTATTGAGTTCTTACCGGTTGACGGGCGTTTCTCCCGCCAACCGGTTTCTTTTATGCATTTATCAGTGAAAACCCGGAGTCTGAGGGGGAAAGCTCCCACGATCGGCGCTAGCATTTTGAAAACTTGTTTCTTTTCAACGCGCCGAAACCTCACAGTGCGCTTAACATAAGTGAAGATTTTGTCAGACCTTGGCTTATAGAGCACTTCACAACTGGTGCCTCCCACGCAGCAATCTGGAAAGGAATGCTTCAGTGTCTTCTTTGAAGCCGCACAAGCGCACTGCAACACGTACTCGCGTCGGCGCTGCTACCGCAGCAATGGCAGTTGTAATGGGGCTTACACCGGCAACGGCCGTGGCAGCTCCGGTCAACCCGTTGGCCGAGCACGGCAACCGCCTGGACTCTGTTTCTGATCTTCCAGCTAATGTGGCAGCTCCAGAGGGAATCAAGCTCCCCGGCGGTGGCTTCGAGGTCCCGGATTCCATCTCGCTGCCGTCATCTTCCGGTGAAAACACCGACCCGAATGCGCCGAAGCCAACCTCGTATCGCCCGGACCAGATTGCACGCGCGTACCCGTCGGATGCCGCCACCGATAACTGGTTCTACTTCTACGTTGTGCATCCTTTCGTGGAGCTGGAGAAGAACCACCCAGAGGTCATGGACCAGAACCTCGAAACGGTCGTCCGCATTAACAACGCTGCCAAGAATGACCCGCAGGCACAGGAACTCGCTCTTGATGACGACTACCTGGACCCACTGGCCAATATTTCCACTGCTTTCGGTGCAAACCTGGGCCAGCACTTCCGTGATGCCTACGACGAGGATCGCCTGCCGAAGGTAAAGGCCCTGCTGTCCGGCAACCTTGCTCGCGGCGGCGGTCTGGTCAGCTCGACCTTCTTCGAGAAGTACGTCTACGGCTACGATCGCCCGTTTGTGGTGGCGCCGGAGCGCATCGAGCGCTACTACCGCGAAGGTCAGGACGACCCGTACTCGACCACCCCGTCCTACCCGTCGGGCCACACCAACAAGGCTGCATGGACTTCAACCATGCTGGCCATGATGCTGCCGGAGGTTGCACCGCAGATTCAGGCGCGTGCGTCCGAGGCTGGTCATTCTCGCCTTGTCATGGGCGTCCACTACCCGCTGGACGTTATGGGCGGCCGCATGATGGGCAACCAGGCCGCAGCTGATCGTTGGGCAGACCCAGAGTTCCGCCCACTCATCGAAGAAGCCATGGATGAGCTGCGTACGGAGCTCGAGTACCGCTGTGGCGACACCATCGCCAACTGCGTTGCCAAGGACACTCCGTACATGAGCACCGCAGCTGCCGTTCAGCAGTACACCGAACGCATGACCTACGACTTCAAGCAGGTTGGCCCGGCTAACGAGCCAGTTGTTGTTCCGAAGCGGTACGCAGGTTTGCTGGAGACCCGCTTCCCGCAGCTGACTGAGGAACAGCGCAGCTCCGTCCTCGCTCAGACCGCAATCCCATCCGGCTACCCGCTCGATCGCACTGACGGTGAGGGCCAGCACGTTCGCATGAACCTGGCTCGCGCTCTGGCCGCCAACGTTGTTGTCAACGCCGACGGCAGCGTCACTGTCACCAACTAAAACGTCAACTACAAGCGCAGGGCCGCGTCAAGACGGTCCAGGGCCTCACCGAGGATTTCCGGGGAGGTCGCAAAGTTAAGCCGCACATGCCCAGCCCCGCCTTCGCCGAATGCGAAGCCGGGGTTGAGTGCTATTTTGGCGTTTTCAACCAGCCACGCAGCTGGGTCCTCACTGGCAACACCAGGCACGTCACCCAAGTCCAACCACGCCAAAAATGATGCTTGCGGTGGGGTAAAGCGAGCCTGCGGCGCAATAGTGGACAAACGTGTTCGCAGAGTCTCACGGTTGGTGCGCAGGACATCGACAAAATTGTCCAGCCAGGGCACGCCATCGCTGTAGGCGGCGGTGGCCGCGGCGACACCAAGAATAGAAGCGCCTTCGCGAACAATGAAGGGCAGCTCCAGCCAGGTTTTGGCATCTTCGTCGTTAAAGATGATCTGCGCACACTTGAGGCCGGCGGTATTCCAGCCCTTCGAGGTAGCAGTCACCGTGATAGTCACGGCCGCCGCGGTATCCGACACCGACGCGGTTGGAGTGTGAGTGCCATCTAGAACAACTGGGCCGTGAATCTCGTCTGAGATAACGCGCGCACCAAAGCGAGCGGCTAAATCAGTAATCTCACGAAGTTTTTCGGGGGAGTAGGTAAAGCCGAGAGGATTATTCGGGTTACACAAGATCAGGCAACCGGCACCGTCGGCGAAGGCGCGTTCGAGGGCGCCGAGATCCGGGCCGTCGGCAAGCGTGGGAATGCACACTGTCTCGCGTCCCAGCGCGGGACCTACCTGGAAAAACGGCATGTAGGCGGGAGTGGGGACGACAATTGCGGAATCGGGGCGGGTGAAGCGTTCAACCGCGAGTGTGACACCGCGGACGACGTCAGCGACGGCAAAGATATTGTCGGGGTTCGGGCGCCATCCGTAGCGTTGTGCAGAAAAGTCCGCGGTTGCGGTCGTAAGCGCGGTGATGTCCTGCGAGAGGTATCCGAATTGTTCGCGCTGACACGCCTCGTCGATTGCGGCACTGACGGCAGGACAGGTTGTGGCATCGGATTCGGCGACCCACAGTGGCAGCACGTCCGGTGAATATGCGGTCCATTTGACTGTCCTGCGGGAGCGGAGTTCATCGAGGGAGGGGAAGGTGACAGCGTTATTTACACTCATAGTTTCCGTGTATACAGAAAAAGCGGGAAGTCCGAAGACTCCCCGCTTTATCCAGTAGCTACGGCCACATCAGAAGCAGCCGCGGCAATGGCCAGCGCTAGGCTAGCCTCAGTGCCTCCTCAGCAGCTGGCAGGGCAGCTTCGCGATCAGCTTTGACCAGCCCCAACCGTGTGCGGCGATCGAGAATATCGTCGACGCTGAGAGCTCCCTCGTGCGTCACATGCCAGGCGAACTCGGCGCGGGTGACATCGAGACCCTCCGCTACCGGGTCAAGCGCTCGGTCGAGCGGGCAGGATTCGATGACCTCGAAGGATTCGGCACCGTAGCGATTAAACAGCGGCATCGGGATACGGCCAGCAGCGGCGGCAGTGCGAGCGCGGTCGAGCTCCTCTGGCTCGGAGCCCAGCACAGGGATGGTGCGGGTGGAGCACGGAGCAAGCGAAACACCAAGCTTTTCCGCAACCTTGTCCACGGTTTGCTCAGCCATAAGACGGTACTCGGTGAGCTTGCCACCAGTAATGGAAATCAGGCCGTTCGGGGCCTCCAACAAGGCGTGCTCGCGGGAGAGGTCAGCGGTGTGTGCTTCGCCGGCGTCGATGAGCGGACGCAGGCCGGCGAAAGCACCGATGACATCGTCACGAGTGAGCGGAACCTCGAGTGCCTGGTTGATGACATCGAGCAGAAAAACGATGTCATCCTCCGGCACTTCCGGCTCGTCCGGAATCGGGCCCGGTGCATCCTCATCGGTCAGGCCAATGTAGACGCGGTTGTGCTCTGCGGGAAGGACAAAACAGAAACGGTTGGTGTGACCAGGAACCGGTACCGTGAGAGAGCCGGTAGGGTTGCCTAGCTTCGCGGCGTCAAGAACCAGGTGCGTGCCGCGAGATGGGCGAATCTTGATGTTCGTCGCTAGGTCTGCGGCCCACACACCAGTGGCATTGACCACAGCGTGAGCCGGCAGCTCGAAGGAATCGCCAGTGAGCTCGTCGATTAGTGTGGCGCTCGTTCCAGAGGCGTTCTCGCAGCGCACCCGGGTCAGAATAGTTGCACCGTAGCTAGCGGCGGTTCGAGCGATAGTGGTGACCAAGCGTGCGTCGTCACGCAGCTGACCGTCGTAGTTGACGTAGCCGAATTTCACGTCGCGCTTACGGACGGTCGGCGAAAGCTGGCTGACTCGGCGGGAACTGACAGTCCGGGACAACGGCAGGGTAGTGGCGGAGGTACCAGCGATAATGCGCAGAAAGTCACCGGCCAAAAAGCCTAAACGCGGCAAAACCCGGGTCAACGGTGCAAAGTTATCCATCACCGGTACAACCTGTGGCAGGTTATGCACCAGGTGCGGAGCGGTGACGTCGAGCAGCGCACCACGTTCAATAGCTGAGCGGCGAGCGATACCGACATTGCCACTGGCAAGGTAGCGCAGTCCGCCGTGGGCGAGCTTCGATGACCAACGAGAGGTGCCGAAAGCTAGGTCCTTCGATTCGACGAGAACGGTTTTCAAACCCCTCGACGCTGCATCTAAAGCGATGCCGACACCAGTGATACCGGCACCGATGACCAGCAGATCTGGGATGTCGCCCTTAGCGGTTTCTTCGCGTAGACGATTCAAGTCCGCTTGCCGACGAGCCTTGTTCAAAACCGCAGCTGAGCGATCGCGCTGAGGAGCGTGCGTGGCAGTCATAGTCTTTCTTCCTCGACTTTCCCGAAGACGGTGATAGTGATGAAACTATCTGGCGTAAGTGATGAAGTTGTGGAGTGCGTAGTGAGTGTGAACTATTTCGGGCGTACCCCATTGCAAGGCGCTTAGAAATAGACTAAGTTGTTCATTATCAACGACCGGCACGGATATTGATTCAAGAGATCTTTCTTAGTTGCGAATCATTTCCCGGGATTACAAGGAAGGAGACACCTCGATGGCTATGCACCCAGCGTCCAACCGCTCTGAGTCCATGAACCGAGCTTTCGCTGCTATTGCACCATCGCTGCAAATGTGTTGCTGCTGTCTCCAGTCCGTGCCACCCCAGACAGGTCGTAACTAGAAAAGCACGCTTAGGTATTTAAAACGCCACGCTGTTTGCGGTCGCACGGACGAAATCGCACCGATTGAGCCGACCATCCCACTATCCGGGCATCTTCGCTTGGAATCCCAGGAAGAAGCGACAGCGACAATGACCGCAGCACTTGAATCTTTTACCCTTGACGATTACGTTTCACTGTTTATTTATGACGGCCCAACGTCACCGGCAATCTACGCCAGCGAACTGGTCAGTCTAGCTCGCTAGCGGAGGCTGGCGGCAACAGGGTTAAATCATGTTGCCGTCGTAACGCTCTTCCAAGGAGTGCGGACCGGTAGCCAACTTGCCCGGGTTGAGGATGCCAGCAGGGTCGAGTTCGTCCTTAATTGCACGCATGACCTTGGCGAACAACTCGGTGTTCTCCTCGTAGTACTGCGGGCTGTGATCCTGGCCAATGCCATGGTGGTGCGTGATGGTGCCGCCAAAGTTCATCATGGCCTCCGACGCCGCGGTCTTGATGTCCATCCACTGCTGGAGGATCTCGCCCTCGGTCTCGCGGAAGAAGTACGTGAAGTACAGCGAGCAGCCGGATTCGTACATGTGCGAGATGTGGCAGAAGACGTACACCGGGGTGCCGTGCTTCTCGCCAGCGGCTTCCATTGCGGAGGCGATTTCGCGGCGCAGTGTAGCGGCGTTATCCCAGGTGGTGGCGGTTTCCAGGGTGTCGACGCCGACGCGGCGAGTCATCATGACATCGCGCAGGTACGGCGAGGAGAAGCGGTGGTTAACCCAAGCCATGCCCGGGATGGAGCCCATGCGGACGCACTTCTTGGCCAGCAGGCGAGCGGCCAGGCGCTCACGGGTGACGCGGGCGCCGACCGGATCCGTCTGCGCAAAGCCAAAAATCACCATGCACGGGGTGTCGATGCCACGCAGCTTCAGGTACTTTGTGACCTTCTCGGACATGCTGGCGGAGCCCAGCTGAGTGAGGCCGAACAGCGTCTCCTTCTCGTCGGAGATGCGTGCTAGGTGCGGGATATTGCCGCTCTGCTCCAGTTTGCGCAGCTCCTCGGCGGCTTCCTCAAAGGAGTTGAAGAAGTAGGTGTCGAAGAGCATCTCCTTTTGTGGACGCTGATTCAGGGCAATCGTCACATGCGTGATGATGCCCAGGGTGCCCTCCGAACCCAGGAAAAGCTCACGCGGGTTCGGGCCGGATGCCGACGACGGCATGTCGCGGAATTCCATGGTGCCGGCTGGCGTGACGACGCGCATGCCAATCACGTTGCGGTCGATACGACCGTAACCAGAGGATTCTTGGCCTGCCGAGCGGCAGGAAACCCAACCGCCGACAGTGGAGTACTCGAAGGACTGCGGGAAGTGACCAGCGGTGAAGCCGGCCTTGGACAGCTCCTTTTCCAGGTCGGGGCCGAAAACGCCGGTCTGGGCGGTGACAGTGCCAGCGACTTTGTCGATGTCGATGATCTTGTTAAAGGCGGTCATGGACACTGCGATGGCCTTACCCATGCCTCCGTCAACAGCCTCCACGCCGCCGACGACCGAGGTGCCACCACCGAAGGGGACGACTGCAATCTTGCGCTCAGCGCATACCTTGAACAGGTCTTCGATGTGCTTTTCAGTTTTCGGTAGCACTACAGCATCTGGGGCGACATCGAGCTTGGCTGCGCGAAGGCGAACCAGGTCGGGGTAGGACCGGCCGACCGCGTGCTTGACTCGGGTGTCGTGGTCGGTGGCGACGGCATCCGCGCCGACAACAGCGCCCAGGGCTTCGATATCCTCGGCGCTGAGGCGACTATCGGGAATGGTGACGTCGGCGATGTTTCGCGGCGGGTTGTTTGCGTCCAACGACATACCGATTTCGCGCTGCAGCAGCTTCTCGCTGGCCGTGGTGATTGGCTTGTCGTTGCCGTCAACACCCCAGCCCCACCAGCGCATGCGGTACGGAATCGTGAGCTTGTTAGACATCCTGAGCTTCTCCTTGGGCATCGGTGCTGCGAGTCTGAACTGCGGAATTATATGTAACTTGCGCGGAAGCACATCTTTACATCTTTTATTATAGCGGTATTACGTTACGTTTTCTCAAAAAATGTCAATCAATCTTGGTAAGCTTTAGTTAGATGCATTAACGCACTCCCATAAAGGCCAGTATTGACCGGTCAAAAGCCCACGTAAAAGTAGGTGTTTCTTCGATGAACGCTAACGACAAGGACCTCAACTACCCGCTGGGAACAACTGAGATTCGTACCCTTGCTCTGGTCACTAACCCCCACGCGGGTCATGGCGCCTCGCAGATTGCGTCTGCCCGGGCGAGCCGGGTGTTCGCGGATCGCGGCATCGATGTCATCGCTCTCCAAGGTGCTAACCCCGACGACGCCCGCAAGCTCATTCGTGAGGTCATCGCTGACGGCCGAATTGATGCCCTGGCAGTCTGTGGTGGCGACGGCATGATTAACCTCGCACTGCAGGAGCAGGCACAGACCGGCATCCCCCTCGGTATTATCCCGGCCGGCACCGGAAACGACCACGGTCGCGAATACAATCTGCCGCGTGGCAATGCTCGCGATGCCGCTCACGTTATCGCCGATGGCTTCTGGACGACCACTGACCTCGGCCGCATCACCAATGAGGCAGGGGAGCAGCGCTGGTTCGGCACTATCATGTGTGCCGGCTTCGACTCGATTGTCTCCGACCGCGTCAATCAGATGACCTGGCCGCATGGCCGTAACCGCTACAACCTGGCCATCGTCCGCGAGTTCTTGGCTTTCCACTCGCTGCCATTCCGCATCACGCTCGATGACAATCGGGTTCTCGAAGATCCAATCACGCTGGCCGCCTTCGGTAACACCCGTTCTTATGGCGGTGGGATGAAGATTTGCCCGTCCGCAGACCACTCCGACGGACTGATGGATATCACTGTCATCGGCAAGGCCGGGCGCATCAAGGCCGCCCTGGCCTTCAAGTCCGTGTTCGACGGCACCGTTGAAAAAATCGGGGAGGTCAGCACCTACCGCGCCAAGAAGGCTTACGTGGAATACATCGGCCCGCCACGCCAGATGAATGCCTACGCTGACGGCGACCTCATGTTCCCGATGCCGGTTACCGTCGAAATTGTTCCGGGCGCTGGCCGCTACATCGTTCCCCGTCCGTAAAAGGGCGCAGGGGTGCCCGTCGTCAAGCGTTTCCTGCATGCTTGACGACGGCGCGTTACCCCTTGATGCCGTATTTCTTCAGGCGCAGACGATCCGCCGCCGAGGCCGAAGCCGTCAGGCGTAGCAACTCGGCGTAGATACCGTCAGTCTGCGCCAATTCTGCGGGTGCGCCGACCTCGTCGACGTGACCGTCACGCAGCGTAACGATGGTGTCCACATCGGAAATTGTGGACAGGCGGTGGGCGATGATAACCGTTGTGCGTCCCTCCATCAGCTTGTCCAAGCCTCGCTGAACTTCGCGTTCTGCCTTGGTGTCTAGCGCCGAAGTGGCTTCGTCCAGGATGAGCAGGGGAGCGTCCTTCAAAATTGCGCGCGCGATGGCGATGCGCTGCTTCTGGCCACCCGAGAGCTTCAGACCTCGCTCGCCGATAGTGGTGTCGTAGCCGTCGGCGAAGCTGCGGATGAAGTCGTCGGCGTTGGCCTTCTTCGCGGCGGCAATGATTTCTTCGTCGGTGGCGTTGGGTTTGCCGTAGGCGATGTTCTCCCGAATCGTGCCGGAGAACAGTGACGAGTCCTGGAACACGACGGCAGAGCCAGCACGCAGAGTGGAACCGGAAACCTCGGAGACATCCGAACCCAGCACGCTCAAGCGGCCTGCGGTCGGGGCGTAGAAGCCGAGCAGCAAGTTGACGATGGTGGACTTGCCGCCACCCGACTCGCCGACCAGGGCGATTTTCTGGCCCGAGTACGCCCGGAAGCTGACATTGGAGAGCACCGTCTTGTCCTCTTCGTAGGCAAAATCCACTGCGTCGAAGTCGACAATGGGAGCGCCAATTGCCTCCTGTTCGGCTGCGCGTTCCAGGGAGGAACGGTGGGCGCTGTCGACGGACTCTGCGTCTGCGGTGGAACCAACGGACGCGGAGTCGAAGTCGCCGTTATTCGCGGTCGCTGCACTGAGCAGCTCCGGCTGCGTGCGGGTCTCTGGAGTAAGCTCCATGACCTTGAAGTAATCGCGCGAACCAGCGACTGCGCGCTGGGCAGC
This sequence comes from Corynebacterium sp. c8Ua_99, assembly GCF_039907185.1. Lineage (NCBI taxonomy): Bacteria > Bacillati > Actinomycetota > Actinomycetes > Mycobacteriales > Corynebacteriaceae > Corynebacterium > Corynebacterium sp. c8Ua_99. Next base: position 37,905 of record NZ_JASBOG010000003.1, on the reverse strand, counting down.
GTCGACCAGGAAGCTCATCATGGTCACTGGTTGGCGCGCCATGTTAATCAGCTGAATGAGCATGACCATGGTGCCGATGGAGAATTCTCCCGACAGCGTACGCAGGAAAAGCAGCAGGTAGATGCCTGCGAAGATGATGTTCAAAATGCCCCCGCGAAGGGCATCCATGCGGTGCCACCACGTTGACTGATCGCGGGTCAGGGAGATGGTGCGGCGGAAGCGGGAACCAAAGAAAGCGATTTCGCGCAGCTCCGCAGTGAAGGAGCGGACAACCTTGACTTGGCCGATGACCTCGGCAAAACGGCCACCGGCGATATCGATTTGTTCGTTCTTTTTCGCTTCAATCTTCTGCCAGCGCTTCGAGGTCAGCGCGGTCAGCAGGGTGTAGACCGGGAAAACGATAATCAATAGCACCGCCAGGGGCCAGTAGTGCCAGGCAGTGATGCCCAGTACCGCGCCGACGGTCAACAGCATCGGGAAGAAGTTGTTGGAAAACGCCTGGAGGAACTGCGTGATATTGCTAATCGAGCGTTCCAGGCGGGCGATAATTGTGCCGGTGACCTGACTGTCGAAATAGCGTTGCGGCAGCGACAGCAGCTTTGCATAGTAGCGGGTCGACAGAATCTCGCGCATGCGCGCAGTCATCACATCGCCCAGGTAACCACCGATGTTATGCACGATGGTTTGCGTCAGATCTGCGATTAGCAGCCCGATGACCAGCCAGATTACCGTGCGAGTGGTATCGGACATCGCCGCCTGGCTCAAGCCTTCATCGCTGGACACCGCGCCGACGATGGCGTCGGTGGCATCGCGGATGAGGAAGGGGCTAATCAACGACGCGGCGGCGGTGGCCAGCGAACAGATGATGACCCCGATATAGAAAGGCCAGAGCACTCGTGTAGTGGACAGGATTCTGCTGAGCAGACGCACGAAAGACCTCTATCTTGCGGGAGGATCACTCCCGCGATGAAATTACTGCGACAAAAGCCCTATCCTAACAGCGAGCGCACAGCACCAAGCGGCAGCGGCAGCCAGTTGGGGCGGTTCTGCGCTTCGTAAAGGCACTCGTAGATGGCCTTATCCAGTACAAAGGCCTCCAGTAGCGCCGGGTCACTGGCATCGCCATAGCCCTCCAAGAACGCATCGATATTGCGGCGAGCCCACTGCTCAACACGCTCGGTAGCTGCCTCGGTGTCTTCACGTCCGGTCAGCAGCGGGTAATGAGCGGCGTAATCGAAGGAGCGAATCATGCCGGCGATATCGCGTAGGCGGTGATCCGGCAGACGGCGCTCCTCCCACGGGCGCGACGGCTCGCCCTCGAAGTCAATCAAGCGCCAAGAGCTCGGCGTGCGCAATACCTGCCCCAAGTGCAGATCACCGTGGATTCGCTGGACGACGGCACCACCTTCGGGAACCGCAGCCTCCGCGCGATCGAAGATAGCCTGCGCTTTATCCTTGACCTCAGCAATTTGTGGCACCACACCAGCGACGAAGTCCAGTCGAGCTCGCAGTGGGGCTACCAGCTCCGCACCGGCCAGACGCTTCTTTACCGCGACAGCGGCAGCGAGGCTGCTGTGTACCGAGGCCACTGCTTCGCCGAGCGCACGCGCTTCGGATGTAAAGTCGGTGCCCAAATCTTCCAGCGGGGTCTGACTGTCGCGGATGGCATCGCGCACTGCGCCAAGAGCCAACTCCCAGCCATCGACTGAGTTCGGTGCGAATTCCTGCAGCATGGCGGTGGTGTAGGTGTCTTCGCCAATGGTGGTCTCCACCCAGGAGTAGAGCTCAGGGACGAACTTGCAATCCGCCTGGGCCAGTGCGGCCAGCAGCTCCACATCGGCATTAGTACCGGGGTAGAGGCGACGGAAGAACTTGCACATCACGCGGTCGTCGAAAATGACCGAGGTGTTCGACTGCTCGACTCCCATGGGGCGGCCGGATTTCGGTCGGAGCTGCTCAGAGCCCGGCACACGTCGCAGTTCCATGCGGCCGAGCTTGCCTTCGTCGGAAAGCTTCTGGCCGAGTGCTGTGATGGCATCCGAATCAATCAGAGCGTCGTAGCCGACGATGCCCTCCGCGCGAACCAGCAGGGACTGCTCGTGGCCATCGGGGACGTCCTCCGCCCAAGCGATGGGCAGCTGATAGGTCGGTGCGGAATGCGCGGTGTGCACCCTCACCAATGCGATATCGACATCGGGACTGTCGGGATTGTCGCGCAGTACGGGGTCAAGCGCGAGGATCTCGACGTGGTCGATGTCAGAGACCTTGTCAGCGAAAAAGCGCATCTTGACCAGTGTGTCTGCCAGCTCTTCGGCAATGAAATCGGCGGTGGGAATAGTCATTTCAGTTCGTTCGCCTTTCGGGACTTAAAAGATCACTCTTTATTATCGGCGTTTGTGACGGCATCGGCTGCGGCATCGGCGGCGGTGCCTGAGTGCTCGCGTGATGACGTCACCGGCGCGTCCGATATCGCCTGCGCAACCGGGATTGTCGGCGCCGACATGGAGGCGCTCGATTCGAGGTTTGTCTCTGGCGGCAACTGGATTTCGAACCAGTAGAAACCGTGACCAGGAAGCGTGATCTGGTAGGGATCAGTGCCAATTGTGGGGAAGGGAACCGAACCCGTGAGCTCTACCGGGGTGGCGCCGGCGAACTCGGACAGATCCAGCGAGACGGCCGCGGGGTAAGAGGACAGGTTGTTGACGCACAGCAGCACTTCGTCGCCGTATGTGCGCAGATAGGTCAGAACAGAGGCGGTATCGCTATTCAGCTCGCGGAAATCACCGAGGCCAAAAGCCTCATAGCGCTTGCGGACCTGAATCAGTCGACGCACCCAATTCAACAGCGAATTGGAGTAGCTCGCTTGGTTCTCGACATTGACCGCCTGGTAACCGTAGGTCGCATCCTGAATGGTCGGCAGATAGAGCCGACCAGGGTCGGCCTTGGAGAACCCGGCGTTGCGGTCGGGTGACCACTGCATCGGTGTGCGCACGCCATCGCGGTCACCGAGCCAAATGTTGTCGCCCATACCAATTTCGTCCCCGTAGTAGAGCACCGGCGAACCCGGCAGGGAGAGTAGCAGGGCATTGAAAAGCTCGAGCTGTGTGCGGTCATTTTGCAGCAGTGGCGCTAGACGACGGCGAATGCCGATGTTGGCCTTCATCCGCGGATCGTGCGCATACTCGGCGTACATGTAGTCGCGCTCGGCATCGGTGACCATTTCCAGCGTCAGCTCATCGTGGTTGCGCAGGAAAATGCCCCACTGAGCCGAAGACGGAATCTCTGGCGTGGACTCCAGGATCTCCGAGATGGGGAAGCGGGACTGCTTGCGCACCGCCATGAAAATGCGTGGCATGAGTGGGAAGTGGAAAGCCATGTGGCATTCGTCGCCACCGACCTCCGGGTCGCCGAAGTATTCCACCACATCGGAGGGCCACTGGTTGGCCTCCGCCAGCAGGACGCGACCCGGGTATTCCTCATCCATGACCTTGCGGCAGCGCTTCAGAAAAGCGTGGGTCTCGGGCAGATTCTCGCAGTTAGTACCTTCGCGTTCGAAGAGGTAGGGAACAGCGTCGAGGCGGAAGCCATCGATGCCGAGATCGGACCAGAAGCGCAGCACATCGAGCATCGCTTCCTGCACCGCCGGATTGTCATAGTTCAAATCCGGCTGGTGGGAGAAGAAACGGTGCCAGTAGTACTGGCCACGCACCGGGTCATAGGTCCAGTTGGAATCCTCGGTATCGACAAAGATAATGCGTGCGCCCGAGTAAGTGTCCGGGTCATCAGTCCAGACATAAAAGTCGCCGTAGGGGCCATCCGGATCAGTGCGCGACTGCTGAAACCACTCATGGGTATCGGAGGTGTGGTTCATCACCAGGTCAGTAATAACGCGGATACCGCGCGCATGGGCCTCGTCGAGAAGCACCTTAAAATCCTCGACCGTGCCAAACTCGTCGAGCACGGCGCGGAAGTCGCGGATATCGTAACCGCCGTCGCGCAGCGGGGAGTCGTAGAAAGGCGGCAGCCAGAGGCAGTCAACGCCCAGCCATTGCAGATAATCGAGCTTCTCCGTCAGCCCTTTGAGGTCGCCGGAGCCGTTGTTGTCGGAGTCGAAGAAGGCCCGGACGAGCACCTCATAGAACACCGCGCTGCGGTACCACTCGTAATCTTCCTTGGCGATAGTCATGCATCCCAGCGTAATGACTATGCCACTAGCCTGCAGAGAGAGTTTTCCTGCGAGATCCCACAAGACCGCGCGAGACGGCCGTCCTGGGAGACCTCATTAAACAGCATTCTAAACAGCCTTGTGTTCCTGAATCAGCGCGGTGAGCTGGTACGCATCATCCAACTTCAACTCCGTTGCCACCGGAGTGACCGCTCCCGGCACCATGTCGATTCGCACGTTTGCCACTCCCGCCGCTTTCTTCAGCGGAGAAATGGTTAGTGTATGCCCCTGGATGCGCTGCCAAGGGACTATGAACCGCGTATGCCAGAACCGCCCCTTGGTCACTAACAGCCCCCGCCGCGTGGCCTGCACCTTTTGGAATTTCCAGTCAATTGGGCTGAGCCACCACGCCGTGCGTGGAGTCTGCCAGGAGCCCAACAGGTCATCCGCGGAGGACGGTCCCGCAATCTCAGTCATCAGGTAATCGACAATCGCGTCCGTCTCCGGTGCCGGTGCCACTGGCACCAGTGTGTTGTTCGACTGTGTGCTGTCCAGGCCATAGCCCGCCACCGAGACATCCGCACGGGACCATCTCCACGGACGCCACCAGAGCGGTTGCACCACTTTAAACCCATGAATGCGATCAATGGGAATGGTCTGAGCGCGCGTCGACAACAGTCCGGCGGTAATCGCCAGACGCCTGCTTTCCGACGATACCTTCAGCGTGAAATCCCACGACTGATTTAGTACCCCGAAAAGGCCGACAGCGAAACTGCCAATCACAATCAGAGTAGTGATGGTTACTCCGCTGAGGATTTCTACGATGAGGTCGGTAAACAGCGCAGAGACAACGGCGAGGAGGATGAGAGCTATGCCGACGAAAAGACCGGGTCCAATGGCCACGGATGCAATCAGCCGTCCGACATCGACCGGGCCAAAGATGGTCTTCGCTTCGGGCATGCGAGAGGACATGTGAGCGCCGGAGTCGAGGGGCGCGGTGGAGCTGTCACCGTCGTAAAGCGAATGCGCCAGTTCGGTGTCCAGCTTTTCTACCTCACCCAGCACGTCGGCGCGGAACTGTTCGCACTGCGGGGGAGTGAGGTATTTGATTGTGAAGTGTGAATCGGAGCCGCCGGCTGTTTCAATGACAATTTCGGCGAGCCCGAAAATGCGCGCCAACAATGGTTGGTTGATATCCACCGCCTGCACGCGGTCGAGCCGTGCCGCGCGTCGAGAACGCAGTAGCCATCCGGAGCCGTAGCGAACCTCATCGTCGGTGAGTTCGTAGAACGTATACCGCCAGGATAGCCACGAGAAAAATGCAATCAGACCAATAATTATGGCGACCGCACCGGTACCGACAAGGAGACCGAGCCATGCCCAGTCGTAGAGCTGAGTCACGACAGCAACGGCCAACTGCCACTGATTCGCGACTGCGAATGCAATCACCGCAGCGATTGTGGCGAAGCTTTTGAGCAGCGGAGATAGGGGATGAACTCTATGCCTCATTTAAAGACCCGCCATCCGGTCGTGGGCGCGCTGAGATAGACGAGCGCGCAGGGCGAGCGCTTCTTCGCGTGGCAAACCGTGGACGGCTGCATCCGAGCTCGCCGATGCTGTGTTGAGCTTCAGCGTTGCCAGTCCGAATAGTCGAAGGAGAGGTCCTTCATCGATGTCAATGAACTGGATTCGTCCGTAAGGGACAACAGTGACCGAGCGCCACCAACGTCCGGACGCAACGATGAAGTCGTTGTCCTCTTCGAGGTATCGGTGGGCACGAACTCGTCGACCGATGAGCCAGTAGATATATGCGAAGTAGAGCACGCAGGCGAGGACGCCCAACCACATCCACGGAGTCCACATCACAGCGGCGACGACGGCTGCAATCGTGATAACTAGCAGGGGAGCGGCGTGCGCGATTCGCTTCACCTTAGCCAGCGCGGGGTCGACCGGTTGTAGCGCGGAATTCTCGGGGACTAATAAATCAAGCGGCTCCATAGTTGATAGTTAAACACAGACGGTAAAGCTTGCGTCTGGCCTGGTGCTTCGGTAAGAACGGTGGCTATGGATCGCAGGAAACTCATAGCAGTACTTATCACGCTGATCACCATTTTGGTCTGCGTCGAGATTTATCGGTACATGCAGACTTTGCCAGCTTAAGTTGCTGGGCTCAGTTGTTGAGCGCAACAGCACAGCGCTAACCAGCGCAAGCTTCACCCGCCTTATTCCCTATGCACCAAAGAGCTGGCGCGGAGCCGCCCACGCATCGATGGCAATGCCCTCGACTGCCTGGGCGTCAGCGCCGGTAAAGGTAGTCACCTTGCGGTCGTCGTTGTAGCGGGGCATGTGTGAGGTGCCTTCGCGGATGAACTCGACCGCCACTTGGTGGAATGGATGGTTGGGTTCTTTCATACCGAAGAAGCGTGCAATGTCGATGCAGTGCGGAGCACCACTGGTGCGGCCAGCAGGTGCATAGCCCAACCCTTCTCCCGGTTCGAACTGTGCCGCCCACACATCCAGCTCAGCCGCCACGGACCGTTCGGCGACTTTAACAGCGTATGAGCGAATCGCTGAGTCAGAAATGACATTCCCCATCGGACGCTCGGCATAGGCGGTGGCCGGAAATTCGCCGTGGCCGCGATGCCCCTTGGCGTAGCGCCGAGCCATCCACTCTCGCATGGGCAACTTGTCCATCGCCACAACCGGCGGTTCTGAGAAGAACTCTTCGCTGGTGGCGGTCACCATCGTCGGCAGTGTGGGAGCAAAGCTGTCGAAGCGAGGCCCAATTGCCGGATCCGAAGGCGAGGATGCCGACACCAATTTCTGGGCCCGAGCGACCCTGCGTTCGTCGGCACGCGAAAAGACGTCGGTGGACGGCACACGTCCCACGCCGATGCCGGCCAACGTGCGGCGGAGGCGCGAGCCCGACAGCAGCGAGAAGGCCGGCGACATGGCAATGGTGCGTTGGATCTGGCCGCGCGTGCGATCGTCGGCAGCCAGAGTGAGCGCCAGCGCCGCACCCGCCGATTGCCCCGAGATAGTGATGTTGTCGATATCGCCGCCGAAGGCAGGCGCGTTACGACGAGCCCACTGCAGCCCCAGATACAGGTCATCAATGGCCCGGTAGGTCTCTGTTTCACTGTCACGCCAGAAGCCCTCGAGGCCCTTGCGGTATCCAAGCGAAACGGTGACGATGCCCGCCTGTGCGAAGGCCGTCGCGTCCGTCCAGGGTTCGGAGGGATGCCCAAACTCGTAGCTACCACCGTGAATCCACAGCAATACCGGATAGGAGGCGTCCGCGGGCTCAGCCGGTGCGGTGACGGTGAGAACTAATTCGCGCTCGGGTTCACAGCGCCGAGTGCCCGACTGTGGGCCGTCTGCCACCGGTGCCGACGCGGCGAACGGAGCAGCATCTGCGTAATCGATATTGAAAACTTGTATTGCGCCATCGTGAATACGGCCGGTTAGCCTCCCGCAGGGAGCGGAAATAGTCGTCTCTGTCATGGCGGAAAACGCCTCCTCGTCACGGTTGGTCCTGCCAGAAGGGCGGGGAGTCTGTTTCAGACGGTAGGCGCACTCTGGTTTTTCGAGCACGCTACAGTTGAATTCACTATGACCAATGATGCACGAAATCCACTGTTGACACCGTCGGAATTGTTCTGCGAATTGCCAGATTTTGCGGCAATCGATGACAGCCACGTCCGCGAGGCTTTTAGCGAAGCAATGCGCAGCCATGCGCGCGAGATTGACGCCATCGCCACGTCGTCGGAGGCTCCGACCTTCGTTAACACCATCGAGGCAATGGAGAAGGCGGGCCAAGATCTGGACCGCGTCGCTGCTTATTTCTTCAACGTTGCCGGGACGGACGCCACCGACGTCCGCATGGAAATTGAAGCCGAGATCGCCCCGCAGCTCACAGCACACCTGGATCAGATTCGCATGCGCAGTGACCTGTGGCAGCGCATCAATGCCATTGACAGCGTTGACGATGCCGCCACCCCGGAAGAGGCGAAGCTGCTGCTGAAGAAAGTCCGCGAAGACTTCCAGCGCGCCGGTGCGGACCTCAGCGACGAGGACAAAGCCGAGCTCAGCCGCATCAATTCCCGCCTCTCTGAGCTTTCCACGGCTTTCGGCGAAAATCTGCTGAAGGACACCGTTGCGCGCGCCGTGGAAATCTACGACCGCGAGGAGCTCGCCGGGCTTTCCGACGACGCCATTGCGTCCTTCGCCGCCTACGCGAAAAAGGCCGACACCGATGCGCCGTGGCTGATTCCGCTGGACCTACCGTCAACTCCGGCACAGCTGGCTGACCTGGATAATCCGGCTACTCGCGCCAAGCTCTACGAAGCCTCACTGGGGCGTGCGGGTGCTGCCTCCGGCAAGTTCGACAACTCCGACATTGTGCTGGAAATGGCACGCCTGCGTGCCCGCCGTGCCAAGCTGCTCGGCTACGACACGCATGCGGATTACGTCATTGCCAAGGAGACGGCAACCACCGCAGAAGCTGCTCGGAAGCTCATTGCAGACCTGGCGCCAGCTGCCATTGCGAATGCTGAAGGCGAGTACAAGCGGGTCGCTGATCTGGCTGGCGATGAGACGGTCACGGGCGCTGACTGGCCGTATTGGGAGCGCCGTCGTAAAGCGGAAGAATTCGCAGTCGACACGGAGGAACTCAAGAACTACTTCGAGCTCCACCGTGTTATCGAAGACGGCGTGTTCTACGCTGCCCGCAAGCTCTATGGCATCGAGGTAGTCAAGCGCGAGGACCTGCAGGGATACGCGCCGGGCACGACCGTGTGGGAGGTACGCCAGGGCGGAGGCGAGACCATCGGCCTGATTATTACGGACTACTTCTCGCGTCCGACCAAGCGCGGTGGTGCGTGGATGAGCTCGTTTAGGGACCAGTCCCGTCTGCTGGGGCGCCTGCCAGTCGTGGTCAACGTGATGAACATCGCCGAAACCGAACCGGGCACCCCGGTGCTACTGACGCTCGACGAGGTCACCACTGCTTTCCACGAGTTCGGGCACGCCCTCCACGGTCTGCTTTCCGACGTCACATACCCGACCTTCTCGGGCACTAACGTCCCGCGCGACTTCGTGGAATTCCCCTCCCAGATCAACGAGAACTGGGCGCTTGAACCGTCCATTCTGGCCAATTACGCCGTCCACGTTCGTACCGGTGAGCCGATCCCGGCCGAGCTAGTCGAGTCGGTGAAGAAGGCCCGCACCGCTGGTGAGGGATTCGCCACGGTTGAGTACCTCGCCGCGTGCGCCATCGATCTGGCCTGGCACAGCCTCACCGAGGAGGAAGCAGCTCAGGTCACTGATGTTGATGCCTTCGAAGCGGAAGCACTTGCCGAACTCGGCCTCGACGTTCCCCACCTGGCTCCGCGTTACCGCTCCCGCTACTTCAACCACATCTTCGCCGGTGGTTACTCGGCGGGCTATTACTCCTACCTGTGGGCAGAGGTTCTCGACGCGGACGGTTTCGGTTGGTTCACCGACAACGGCGGTGCCACAATCAGCGGCGGCAGCCACTTCCGCGAGGAGATTCTCTCCCGTGGTGGCGCCATCGATTTTATGGCCGCCTACCGCGCTTTCCGAGGCCGCGACAAGGACATCCAGCCGCTCCTCGAACGCCGCGGGCTGTCGGGCACTGATGCCTAGCTTCACGCTTTACGACGAGCCCCGCGACCGCCGCCCACTGGTTATTCCGGTCACCGGCAGGGTAGGTTGACACTCATGGCAGAAGCATTCGACAGAGTAGGGCAGTGGCTTATCCAATTGCCACTGCTTGCGCAGGTCAGCGTGCTATGCGTGGTTCTCCTGGTAGTCGGAGGGTTTCTTGCTTTCGTTCTCGTTGGCGCAATCGATGTTGTCAGCGGACGTCTGTGGCAGAGGTCGGTGCATCGGCGGGAGCGTTCGCAGGAGCGTCGAGGAGCGGGCAGCGAGAGCTAGCCGAAGAGGTAGTGGCCTTGCGGATAGCTCACCGAGAGACCCGATGAATTGAGCTGGGAGAAGCCCCCTTTAAGTGTTGGGTCGCTATCGCTGCCCTAAGGTATGTCTTAAAGCATTAGGAAATTTGCCCAACAGGCTAGAGTTGGGTAGTTCGCAAATATTTCGCAGTAGGGAGCTGAGTTAGCATGCATCGGTCGAGGCACTCGAAGGTCCTACTTGCCCTAATCGTTTTGCTTCTTCTCATCCTCATCGCTGGTGCAGTCACCGATTTCCAGTTTTAGCCTCGGTTTTAGTGCCGGGCATATAACCTGAAAGATCGGTGAACAGCAAAAATGAGGGATTAGTCGCTCACGAACCAATTAACGCTTGAATCCGGGGAAGCGAGGCAGGTCCTCGACAAGCACGGCCTTGCCCTCGGCATCGGTTAGCGGAATGCACCAGTTCGGGTACTGGTCGTGGCTCGTGCCCGGCTGGTTCTGAGTACGACGATCGCCGACCATGTCCACCAAGGCCTCACACTTCAGCGCGGATGGCGTCTGGTCGAGGAAGCGGTGCAGCCCCGTGACCAGTGCGTCAATTGGTGGCAGATTATCGCGGGTAAGGGAATGAACATCCATGTCCGCCGCAGCCGTGTCACCAAAGCAGCCGGCTTCCTTGGCCGCACCCAAAACCTTTCGAATCCACTCGAAGTCCCGGCGGTCTTCCTCCGCGACGTCGGAAAGCAATAGTCTCAGGCGTTCCCGTAGCTTGATGTGCTCGCCTGCGAGGTAGCCTGCCGTCGGCGGCAGATCGTGCGTGGTGACGGAGGACAGGCACAGGCTGCGGTAAGCGCTTGGTGGTTTCGGCTGGTCGCCCTCGGATTCAAACCACACGATCGAGGTGCCCATGATGCCCCGCGAGGCCAGGTAGTCCTGCACCCACGGCTCGAAAGTGCCCAGGTCTTCGCCTACGACGACGGCCCCAGCGAGCTCGGCCTCAAGTGCGAGAATGCCGACCATTGCCTCGTGGTCGAAGTACAGGTAGGTGCCATTGACGGGGGACTCCATCCGCGGCATGACCCAGAGGCGGAACATACCCAGCACGTGGTCAACACGAATGCCACCTGCGTGGCGAAGGATTGTGCGCAGCATGTCGCGCCAGGGGCGGTAGCCGGCCTCGGCTAGCTTGTGCGGGTTCCACGGCGGCTGCGACCAGTCTTGGCCGCGCTGGTTAAAACCGTCTGGCGGTGCGCCAACAGAGATAGCAGGAGCGAGCCAATCCGCAAGGTTCTCGGCATCCGCGCCGCCAGGGTGCACGCCGACGGCAAGGTCGGCCATGATGCCGATGCGCATACCCGCATCCAGGGCTGCCTCTTGTGCCTGGCCGAGCTGCTGATCGAGAATCCACTGCACCCAGAGGTGGAACTGGAAGATTTCCTCCCGCAGAGATTCGACACTGGCGTGGTTACCCAACGGTGGAACCAACTCGATATCGTTCTCGGTTACGGCACCAGAATCGGAAGTGGCAGCGCGTGCAGCATCGCGGGCAGCAGCGCGATCCGCGAGCTCGCGCTCGGTGCACCACGACGCGTAGTCGTATATGCCACGGCCCTCGGCCTCCAGCCAACGGTCAAATTCCGCCTGGCGTGCGCTGGACAGGGGGATCTTGTGAATTGCCCGCAATACCTTGAGCTTTGCAGCGTAGATGGGGTTGCGGTCAATCTCATCAGGGCTGTGATTGAGCTGGTGGAAAGAGTTCGCTAGCGCACGGGCTTCATCGGCCTCGTCCTTGTCCAGGTACCCGAACTCGTCGATAAGCTCTGGGCGCGCGTACAGCGGATTGACATAGCGGCGCGTGGTGGGCAGGTACGGCGAGTCTTCTACCGGAGGCAGTGGCTCTGCGGCGTGCAACGGATTGATGAGGACGAAATCAGAGCCCGCGTGCTCTGCACTGACCTGTGCCAAGTCGCCGAGGGTAGCGAAATCGCCAATACCCCAGCTGCGGCTGGAGCGTACCGAGTACAGCTGTGCCATGACACCATGCGCAGGATTCTGCACGTACTTGTCGGCAGTGGCGAGACGGTTGGGGGTTACGGCCACATCGCACTCAGCGACGTTGTCATCGTTGACTGCGCGCAAGCGATGCCAACCAAGTGGCAGATCCTCTGGAATTGCGAAGGCGGCTTCACCCATCAACACATCGCCGACCTGGCGTGGCGGTACCAAGTGGTGCACCTGAGCGCAGGGCCATTCTGCGCCGTCCTCCAGTTTCACAGTCACGCTGACATTGCTGCCGTGCGGTACGTGAACCAGAACTCGGTGGAAGATGCCCTGGCGGGTAACTACCACGGGCGGGAGAAGGCGAGACCACTGCGTGTCTGCCCACTCACGACGGGCGTCGTTGATGTCGGCATCGCTGGGATCTGGGCCCAGATCGATGTCGAGAGCAGCGAGAGTTTTTAGCACTGTCTCACGAGAGACGTGCACGAGTTGGCCCTCGGTGGAGTAGTAGGAAACCCCAACTCCGACATCTTTAGCGAGGTCGGCGAGTGGAGAGGAAAGGGGAGGATTGGAAGCTGCCTGTGTCACCCTTTCCATCATGCCAGTTTAGAAAAACTTTGCCAGTAGTAAGGTAAATCACTTCGTTATCGAAATATTTACTGAAATCACAACGGCGCAGGGTTTGATGTTCTAAGTTGATTCCTAACGAAACCAACGACGGACAGAACTACCGAAAGTAGGGGTTTGTAACTCGATGCGTGAATATACTACCGAGGCGAAATACGTCATCGGCGAGGACGAAACGATTATTACCTCGCTGCAGGAGCTGGTGCAGAAGCGCCCGAAGCTGGTGCTTTTCACTCGCCCCAAGAACTTTGAGTGGGTAAATGTCACTGCTCAGGAGTTCTATGACGAGGCAAAGGGCGTCGCTAAGGGGCTAATTGCCAACGGTGTTCAGCCGGGCGACCGCGTAGCGCTGCTCAGTGAGACTCGCTACGAGTGGAACCTGATCAATACCGCTATCTGGATGGCAGGCGCTGCTGTTGTCCCGATTTACGGCTCTTCTTCGTCTGGCCAGATTCGTTGGATTATTGAAAACTCCGGTGCTGTTTTCGCATTTACCGAGTCGCGTGAGCACACCGACCGCATGAAGCCTCTGCTGGTCGAAAAGGGCACCGAGAACCCGGAGGGCGAGTCTCAGCTGCGTCGTGTACTGGAGATTAACGCTTCCGCTACTGACACCATTAGCTACGAAGGCCGTGACATTGACGGCGACGAGGTCGAGCGCCGCATCAAGGACACCAAGGCCGACGACCTGGCAACCGTGATTTACACCTCCGGTACCACTGGTCGTCCGAAGGGCTGCGTGCTCCTGCACAGCAACTGGCTGGCGGAGGCCCGCGCCATCCTCACCAACGAGATTGGCCTGATTGCCCGTCCGGGGAACCGCATTCTGACCTTCCTGCCGTTGGCGCACGTGTTGGCTCACGCAGTGTCCCTGGCTTCGATGATTTCCGGTGCTACCCAGTCTCACTGGGCTGATACCAAGACCGTCACCCTGGAGTTCCAGCGTTCCCGTCCGCACATGATTCTCGGTGTGCCGCGCGTGTTCGAGAAGGTTCGTGACTCCGCCTACGCCTCCGCTAAGGAGAAGGGCGCATTCGGCCTGGCCATGTTCGAGCGTGCTGAGGCCACCGCCATCGAGTACTCCAAGGCACTGGATACTCCGGCAGGTCCGTCGCGTGTCTTGAAGCTGCGTCGCCAGCTCTACGATCGCCTGCTGTTCTCGAAAATTCGCGCAGCTATGGGTGAGGCCGTGCAGTACACCATTTCCGGTGGTTCGGCTCTGTCCTCTGACCTCGGGCACTTCTTCCGTGGTCTCGGTGTGCCTGTCTACGAAGGCTACGGTCTGACTGAGTCCACGGCTGCCGTCACCGTGAACAACCCGAGCGAGCAGATTATTGGTACCGTTGGTCGTCCGGTCGGTGGTTGCTCCGCCGCTATCGCTGATGACGGCGAAGTTCTGCTCCGTGGTCCGGTTGTGTTCGACCGCTACTGGAAGAACGAAGAGGCAACCAAGGAAGCCTTCATCGACGGCGAATGGTTTAAGACTGGTGACCTCGGTGAGCTGACCGAAGAAGGCCACCTGAAGATCACCGGCCGCAAGAAGGACCTCATTGTCACCGCTGGTGGTAAGAATGTCGCGCCGGGCCCGATGGAAGACCGCATGCGTGCGCACCCGCTGGTGTCCCAGGCAGTCGTCATCGGCGATGGTCGTCCGTTCGTCTCCGTGTTGGTCACTCTCGATGAGGAGGCACTGGAGAAGTGGAAGATTGAGCACTCCGTCCCCGAGCACACCTCGATCCGTGAACTCGCTGCCTCCAGCGCAGTTTTGCGCGCCGAGATTCAGGACGCCGTCAACTCCGCTAACGAGCTGGTTTCTCACGCAGAGGCCATTAAGAAGTTCCATATTCTGGACAGTGACTTCACCGAGGAAAGCGGCGAGCTGACCCCGACCATGAAGGTCAAGCGCAACATTGTCATGGACAACTACTCGCGTGACATTGAGGCTCTCTACCAGCGTTAATTCACGGTCTACCCGCTGCCGATAGAAAACGGCAGCGTGTTGTTACCGCGCTAGCGCCCCTCACCCCATTAAGGTGAGGGGCGCTAGAAATTTTTAAGGAGTTTTCAGTTTTCGAAAGTCGGCATTCGTCAATGTTCGTCGATATTCGAAAGCGGAAGACTGCAATGATGTCACCGGCGCCGAAGATGTCGTGGGAGGGCGGGCAATGATTAACCACTTCGATGCTCGGCTACGCCTGCGCGAAGTGACCCAAGAGCTCTACGACATTGGTGACGAAGTTGCCGAACACATCGAGCACCTTGCTCAGGCGGTTGCTGATGTAGATCGTGAGCTGGTGGACGAATGTGTCCTCGAGCTCGCTGACATCGTCGACGAGGCCGTTGAGGACTGCCGCCCTCTGATTGGTGAGCTTGATGGTCTACGCCAAGCGTTTACCTCCGGCATTCGCTCGGGGCGCATCGGTACTCTTTCCTCCGCTTCGACACCGCGTCGACACCCGCATCCGGCACCGAAGTCGCCGGATGTGCAGTCACTGTCGCTCATTCCGGCTCCTTTGAAGCATCCGGTTGCAGTCCCTACGGTCACGCAGGCAATGATTGCTCGCTCCGATGCCGTGGCTTCTTACCTGGAGGAACTCGCCGACTGGGTTTCCGCCGAAAACATCCGAGGCGTGGAAAAGCTCGGTAGTGTGGTGCTTCCGCAGCTTTACGCACAGTCTGGCCGCCGTGCACTGTCCGCTGCCGCCGCTTGGTGTGTTGCTGTTCCCGAGACTCATCCGGCAGTTGCCAATGCGCTGCGCGGCCGTAGGCCTCCGGAGTTCCTGATGGAACGTGCCCGCATCGATGAAATTGTCCGCCGCGTCAAGCAACGTCGAGCCAAGGAGCATGCGTGAGCGAAGCCTCCGCACACACCGATTCCTTCGGTGTCTACTTACACGTCCCATTCTGTGCCACCCGTTGTGGCTACTGTGATTTCAACACGTACACGCCAGGTCAGCTGGGCAGTGGCGCAACGCAGGGAGACTACCTCGATGCCATCGTGGCTGAGCTCGAGATGGCCGTCGTAAAGCACCCCGAACTAGCGCGTGGCGCCGATACCGTATTCGTCGGCGGTGGTACGCCGTCGATGTTGGGGGCGAGTGGTCTTCGTCGCCTGCTCGACGGTGTGCGCAACAGCTTTGGGCTTGCCGACGACGCCGAGGTCACCACCGAGTCGAATCCCGAGTCGACCTCCCCGGAGTTTTTCGAAGGCTTGGCCGAGGCAGGGTTTACCCGGGTGAGTCTGGGCATGCAGTCGGCTGTGCCGCATGTGCTGGCCACTCTGGATCGTACGCACACGCCGGGGCGTCCTGCGGCGGCAGTGGCGGAGGCACGCGCGGCCGGCTTTGAGCACATCAACCTCGACGTTATCTATGGCACGCCAGGGGAGTCGATGGCGAACCTCGATACGACGTTGGAGGCAGTCCTGGCCACGGACGTCGATCATGTTTCGGCGTACTCGCTGATTGTCGAGCCAGGTACCGCGATGGCGCGTAAGGTTCGTCGCGGTGAGCTGCCGATGCCTGACGACGACGATCTCGCCGATCGCTACGAGCGCATCGATGCTGCACTGAGTCAAGTCGGTTTCTCCTGGTATGAGGTGTCCAACTGGGCGAAGCCGGGTGGCCAGTGTCGCCACAACATGCTCTACTGGCGCGATGGAAATTGGTGGGGTGCGGGCCCCGGTGCACATTCGCACCTGGATGGCACGAGGTTTTACAACGTCAAGCATCCGGCTCGCTACGCGGTGACCATTTCCGGCGGCGAGTTGCCAGTCAAGGATTCAGAAGGGCTAACGGCCGAGGATCGACACACCGAGAAGATTATGCTGGGCCTCCGCCTGGCCGAGGGTATTGATGCCAATCTGCTCGGTGAGGATGAACTGGACAAGGCACGTCGGCAAGCGGAAGCGGGCATGGTGGAGTTTGTTTCCGTCGATGGTGGTCAGCGGATTCAGCTGACAAATCGCGGCCGTTTGCTGGCCGACGCAATAATTGTTGACATCCTTAGTTAAACTATCCGCATGTCATCTCAGACGGATAAGCGCAGGCAGGAAGTTCTTCGGGCAATTGTCTCGGATTACGTAGCTTCCCAGGAGCCGGTCGGCTCGAAGGCTCTGGTGGAGCGCCACAATCTGGGTGTGTCCTCGGCGACCATTAGAAATGACATGGCTGTGCTGGAGGCCGAGGGCTATATCCAGCAGGAACATGCATCGTCCGGGCGTATCCCGACTGAGAAGGGCTACCGCCTTTTTGTGGACAACCTTTCGCAGATTAAGCCGCTGTCCCGGGCTGAGCGCCGAGCTATCCTCGAGTTCCTCGAAGGTGGCGTCGATTTGGAGGACGTGCTGCGCCGAAGTGTGCAGCTGCTGGCCCAGCTAACCCGCCAGGTCGCAGTAGTGCAGGTGCCGACGCTGGAGGTCTCCCGCGTCCGACACTGCGAGGTCGTCCAGCTCGCCGACGCGCGATTGTTGCTGGTAGTCATCACCGACACCGGGCGCGTGGAGCAGCGCAATGTCGAGCTGCCAGCACCGATGGATCCCGATCTCGTGCCGCTGTTGCGTGAGCATTTCAACCGTGCAATGTCGGGGCACACACTTGCCGACGCGTCGATTGCGATTTCCGATCTTGCGGCTAACGCCCCGCGCGATTTGCGGGATGTAATCATCCGCTGCTCGACGGTGCTGGTGGAGTCGTTAATTGAGAGGCCGAATGACAGGCTCATCCTGGCCGGGGCGTCGAATTTGACCCGTGGTAATATGGCCGGTCGCTTACCTTCTACGTTGCCCATGGTTCTTGAGGCTCTCGAAGAACAGGTGATCGTGTTGAAACTGCTGTCGGCCGCGCAGGATTTACACCATGTCCGCGTTTCTATCGGTGAGGAAAACGAGGACGAGGAGCTGCGCGCTACTTCAGTTGTTTCAACTGGCTATGGCACCGGCACCGAGATTTTAGGTGGCATGGGAGTAGTTGGCCCCACATTTATGGATTATCCGGGAACAATTTCCTCGGTTGCTGCTGTTGCACAGTACGTTGGCCGGGTATTGAAAGGAAGTAGCTAAAGTTGGCACGCGACTATTACGGCATCCTCGGAGTGGAGAAGGACGCTACGGACGCTGAGATTAAGAAGGCGTACCGAAAGCTGGCGCTCAAGTACCACCCAGACCGTAATCCGGGTGATGAAGAAGCTGCGGAGAAGTTCCGTGAGGCCTCTGAAGCGAACGAGGTCCTGCTGGATCCTGAAAAGCGCCGGATTGTGGATATGGGAGGAGATCCTCTCAATCCGCAGGGCGGTATGCCAGGCGGTGGCTTCGGCGGTTTCGGCGGCGGCGGAGTCGGCGATATCTTCGAGGCATTCTTCGGCGGTGCCGGCGGTACCCGCCAGCGCCGCTCGCGTGTGCAGCCAGGTGCAGATGCGCTGCTGCGTATTTCTCTGGGCCTCGATGAGGCATTCACCGGTGTCCGCAAGCCCATCACGGTGGACACCGCGGTGCTGTGTGAGCAGTGCGAGGGAACCGGCTCGAAGTCCAAGTCCAAGCCGAAGATGTGTACCAGCTGTGATGGCACTGGCGAGATTCAACAGGTCCAGCGTTCTTTCCTGGGCAATGTGATGACCTCGCGGCCGTGCCCGACTTGTGAGGGCACCGGCGAGATCATCCCCGATCCGTGTAACAACTGCGGTGGCGATGGCCGCGTCCGTGCTCGCCGTGATCTGACGGTCAACGTTCCGGCAGGTATCTCTGATGGCATGCGTATTCGCATGGCAGGGCAGGGCGAGGTCGGTCCGGGCGGTGGCCCGGCGGGTGACCTCTACGTGGAAGTTGCCATGGACCCGCACCCTGTATTCGAGCGTGAGGGCGATGATCTGCACTTTAACGTGCAGGTGCCCATGGCTGATGCCGCACTTGGTACCGAGTTTGAGGTCGACGACCTGCTCGGCGAACCAATGACCATCAAGGTTGATTCGGGCACCCAGCCGGCAGAGCAGATTCGTCTGTCGGGTAAGGGCATGCCGCATCTGCGCGGCGAGGGCAACGGCGACGTGGTCGCACACGTCGATGTCACGGTGCCGACGAAGCTGGACCGCAAGTCCCGCGAGCTGCTGGAGAAGCTACGCGAGCACCGCGATGATGATGCCAAGGTGGCAGACTCGAGTGAGCGCAACGGTTTCTTCTCCCGATTCCGCCGCCGTTAGAACACGCCATCCCCAAAGCCCCCTCCAGTGAGTGTGAAGCACACATGAGTTTGCCCGTATTCCTCGGTGAGTTCACCGAGCTGCCGCGCCCGGAAGAAATCATTCGAATCCTCGGGTCGGAGGCAAAGCACATCAGCGTTCGCAGGCTGAAGGAGGGCGCGGAGATTCTTCTTGCCAATGGTGCGGACAAGGTGGTGCGGGCACAGCTCATGCACGTAGATCCGCGTGAGGTCCACGTTCGCGTAGTTGCCGCCGAGGAACGTCCACGTCCGCGCCCGCACGTCACTGTGGTGCAGGCACTGCCGAAGTCGGATCGTGCTGAGCTTGCGGTCGATTTGATGACCGAGGCTGGGGTCGATGAGATTATCCCCTGGGCGGCCGTGAATTGTGTGGCCCGATGGCAGGGTACCGCGAAGGTCACTAAGGCCCGCGCCAAGTGGCAGTCGGCTGCGCGCGAGGCAGCCAAGCAGGCTCGTCGTGCATGGATTCCGCCGGTCGCTGACCTGCATAGCTCCGCTGATATTGAGCAACTCATCCAGGAAACCACGTCAGCAGGTGGTGTGGCAGCAGTTTTGCACGAGGAGGAAACAGCTCCGTTCGTGGACTTCGCCGCGCAGGCAGCAAACGCTGACAAGGTTCTTTTCATCGTCGGCCCAGAAGGGGGAGTCAGCCCTGGGGAACTCGAGGCCTTCCGCGCCGCAGGTGCTAGCTCGGTAGTACTCGGCCCGACAGTTCTCCGCAGCGCCCTCGCGGGAGCTGCTGCTCTTTGCGCACTGGGCCCGTTGACAAAGCGCTGGGGCGGCGCACCCACGCCTGGTCAGTAGGATAGACGCATAATGACAAAGTATTCAGTAACTGCTCGTACCACTGCCGTCGTCGAGCTCGATGACAATCTCGCGCCGATTGTGGTCGGTCATGCGGATCAGAACCTACGTCTGCTGGAATCTCTGCTGGCAGCGGATATTCATGTCCGCGGCGGAGTTGTGACAATCAAGGGTGCTCCGGCGGATGTTTCGTTGGCTGTCCGCGCGTTCAAGGAGCTAGAGGCAATGGCCCGTCGTGGGCACGAGCTCTCCCCGGAGTCGGTGCGGCACGCGGTGGGCATTGTGGATCGCGGGGAGAAGTCCGCCAGCGAGGTGCTCGGTGGCGGCATCGTGACACATCGTGGCAAGACCGTGCGTCCCAAGACCGAGGGACAAAAGAACTACGTCGATGCCATCGACCGCTATAACGTTGTTTTCGGTATCGGCCCAGCCGGTACGGGCAAGACCTTCTTGGCCATGGCCAAGGCGGTTGCTGCACTGAAGAATAAGCAGGTAGAACGCATTATTCTGACTCGCCCCGCAGTGGAGGCGGGTGAGAACCTGGGCTTCCTGCCGGGTACTCTGCACGAGAAGATTGACCCCTACCTGCGCCCATTGCACGATGCGATGCGCGAAATGCTTGAGCCAGAGCTGATTCCAAAGCTGATGGAAACTGGGGTAGTGGAGGTCGCACCGCTGGCGTACATGCGCGGTCGTACCTTGAACAATGCGTTCATCATTCTCGACGAAGCACAGAACACTACTCCGGCGCAGATGAAAATGTTCCTCACCCGCCTGGGCTTCGGTTCGAAGATGGTCATCACCGGTGACGCCAGCCAGGTCGACCTGCCTCGAGGGCAGAAGTCCGGTCTAGCTGTCGCCCGTGAGGTGCTGCGCAGTGTGCCGGGAATCGCTTTTCCGGCGCTGGCGGCTGCGGATGTGGTGCGCAACCCGCTGGTAACCGCAATTGTCGAGGCCTACGATGACTACGATGCCTATAACGAAGGTATTGAACAGGGCGCCGAGTCCCCACAAAAGCGACAGTCCGCCACAAAGCGATAAAGGACGCTGAAATTACATGAGCATTGAAGTTTTCAACGAGTCCGGTCAGGGCGTCAATGAAGAGTCGCTTATCGACGTTGCCCGTTATGCGCTGGGCCGCCTGGACGTGCATCCGGCAGCTGAGCTGAGCATTCACATTGTCGACTTGAAGACGATCGAAGACCTCCATGTGCGCTGGCTGGATCTGCCGGGGCCGACTGATGTGATGAGCTTCCCGATGGATGAGCTCACTCCTGGCTCTGGCCGACCAGATGCAGCTAGCCCAGGGCCTGCGATGCTGGGCGACATTGTGTTGTGCCCGGAGTTTGCCGCGGGGCAGGCGGAGCGTGCAGGCCATCCGCTGAGCCACGAGTTGGTACTGCTCACCGTGCACGGCGTACTGCACCTGTTGGGTTATGACCATGTCACGGCGGAGGAAGAGCGCCAGATGTTCTCCCTGCAGAATGGCCTGTTGGCGGATTGGTACGACGACATCGATCGTCGTGGCGTGAGCTTTTCCGAAAAACCAATTAACCCCAATGCGTTCCCGGAGCGTTCTAACGAGCGATGATCACTTTGATAATTGTCGCCGTTGTGGCGATGATCTGCGCTGGCGGACTTAACACAGTCGAAACTGCGGTCGCAGGCATTTCCCGTGCGCGCGTGGCAGAGCTGCAGCGTGACGAGGTCGCAGGTGCTAATGCGCTTCTCAAGGTCGTAGAAAATCGCGCTCGGCACGTCAATGTGCTGGTGATTTTGCGTACGCTGTGCGAGTCAATCGGTGCAGTGACGCTTGCGGCAGTTTGTCTTAAGCTTTTCGAGCCGGAGCGCTGGGCCATTGTGGCTGCAGTGGTGTTGTTGGCTCTGTTCACCTTCCTGGTCCTCGGGGTGTTTTCCCGCACGATGGGTCGGAAGAATCCGTACTCGATTTCCCTCGCCACCGCGGTCGTTCTGAGTTTTATGGCCAAGGTGTTGGGGCCACTGGAAAAGTTGCTGATTTGGTTCGGCAACATCATCACCCCTGGTGGTGGCTTCCGCGATGGCCCGTTCGCCACTGAAGTCGAGTTGCGCGAGATGGTCGATATCGCCCAGGAGCGCGGCATTGTGGAGCACGATGAGCGCCGCATGATTCAGTCTGTGTTCGATCTCGCGGAAACGTCGGCACGCGTTGTTATGGTTCCGCGCCCAGAGATGGTGTGGATTGAGGCGGATAAGCACTGTGGTCAGGCAGTGGCCCTATGCGTGAAGTCGGGTCACTCGCGACTGCCGGTGATTGGCGAGAGCGTTGAGGACATCGTCGGCGTCATTTACTTGAAGGACATTGTCCAGCAGACGTACTCGCGTACTGATGGCGGTCGCGGTGTTCGCGTCTCCGAGGTCATGCGTGACTGCGTTTTTGTGCCCGATTCCAAGCCACTGGATGACCTGCTCGATGAAATGCAGCGCACCCGCAATCACATCGCCATTCTCATCGACGAATATGGATCGGTCGCCGGTCTTATCTCTATTGAGGACATCCTCGAGGAGATTGTCGGTGAGATTGCCGACGAATACGACGAGGCCGAGCAGGCCCCCATCGAACCACTGGGGGATGCCTCCTACCGCGTGCAGGCGCGCCTCAGCTTGGGCGAGCTCATAGAGCTTTACGACGAAGCCCACGGGCGCCAACTCGTCTTCGATGACGAGGTCACCGATGAGGTGGATACGGTCTCCGGTCTGTTGGCATATGAGCTTGGACGTGTGCCACTGCCCGGTTCGTACGTAGAATATGCAGGACTGAAGTTTACCGCCGAGGGCTCGCGTGACCGTCGTGGTCGTATGCGGGTACGCACTGTGGTGGTGGAGCCGACTGCGGAGTTTTACTCCGAGGAAGAAGATACTGATGGGCAATCTTGATGACATGCTGGCCAATGCTGGACTTGGCGGAGATGCTGATGATTACAGTGCGCCGGAGGGCTTTCGCTCTGGGTTCGTCTCTATCGTGGGGCGTCCGAATACCGGTAAGTCGACGCTGACCAATTCCCTGGTGGGCGAGAAGATCGCTATTACCGCTAACCAGCCGGAAACCACGCGTCATCCAGTCCGAGGTGTAGTCCACCGCGAGAACTGTCAGATTGTTGTCGTGGATACGCCAGGTCTGCACAAGCCACGCACGCTGCTCGGTGAGCGCCTGAATGACATGGTTCAGGAGACCTACTCCGATGTGGACTTGGTCGC
Organism: Corynebacterium sp. c8Ua_99; assembly: GCF_039907185.1. Classification (NCBI taxonomy): domain Bacteria; kingdom Bacillati; phylum Actinomycetota; class Actinomycetes; order Mycobacteriales; family Corynebacteriaceae; genus Corynebacterium; species Corynebacterium sp. c8Ua_99. The sequence continues at coordinate 14,923 of NZ_JASBOG010000003.1, read as the reverse complement.
GATGGTCGTGCCTGCCGACGAGAAAATTGGCCCCGGTGACCGCTGGATTTACGAGAACGTCTCCAAAGGTTGCAAGAACATCATGGGCATTGTGTCCAAGGTGGATAAGGTCTCGCGCGACACCATTATTGAGCGCCTGATCGAGCTGCAGGAGTTGCTCGGTCCGGATGCCGAGCTGGTGCCACTGTCGTCGAAGTCCGGCGAGAACATCAACACGCTGATTGATGTCATGGCTTCCCAGTTGCCGGAGGGACCGCGCCTGTACCCGAAGGGGCACATCACCGATGAGGATCTGCACACCCGGATGGCAGAGCTCATCCGCGAGGCGGCCCTCGGCGGTCTGCGCGATGAGTTGCCGCATTCCGTGGCAGTCCAGATTGATGAGGTGCTGCCAAACCAGGACCGCGAAGGCGTCCTGGATGTCCACGCCGTTATCTATGTCGAGCGTTCGGGGCAGAAGTCCATCCTCATGGGGCGCGACGGTCGACGCATGGGCACCACCATTCATAAGGCTCGTAAGGAACTCATTGCGCTGCTCGGTCAGAATGTTTACCTTGACCTGCGGGTGAAGGTATTGAAGGACTGGCAGTCGGACCCGAAGCAGCTGGGCAAGTTGGGATTCTAAAAAGTTGGTCGAGCCGTATCGCGACCGTGCGCTGGTCGTACGCCGCTACGACCTCGGCGAAGCCGACCGCATCATCGTCCTTTTCACCCGCGACCACGGCTTAGTCCGCGGTGTCGCCAAAGGCGTGCGGCGCGCGAAGAGCCGCTTCGGCTCGCGCCTCTCACCATTCGTCGACGTGGATGTCAACATCTACCCACGCCGAGGACTGTCCACTATCGCAGGCGCAGATACCGTGCGCACGTGGGCAGCACCGCTTGTCGACGACTATGCGCGCTACACCTGTGCGTGTGCAGTCCTGGACGTCGCCGAACGCATTGTCGGCGAGGAGCAAGTGCCGGCTCCCGAATTGTGGGATCTCACCACTCAATCGCTCGACGACGTTGCGGCCGGTCGCCATCGCCCCGATTTGTTGCTGACCTCCTACATTCTGCGAGCAATGGCGCAGGCCGGTTGGCAGCCAAGCCTCTTTGAATGCGCAGGCTGCGGCAAAGCCGGCCCTCACCACGCGTTTTCTCCCGCACTGGGCGGAGCAGTGTGCACCAACTGCAGGCCACCGGGTGCAGATACTCCGCCGACCGAGGTTCTGCATCTGATGTGGCAGCTTGCTCATGAGCAATGGGCGGGCATCGATACGTCGTCAAGCGATTTTGAGGGGCGGATTGCGACGGCGCGTACCCTAACGGCGAAGTACCTGCAGTACTACCTGGGCCGCCGGGTGCCGGCGCTGGAACATGTGGATGCTTTTTGGCAGTAAGCAGTAGCGGTGGGGCACAATAGGAAGCGTGTTGAATCCTCCTGTACCGCAGCAATTCGTGCCCAATCACATCGCGCTCGTGATGGACGGCAATGGTAGATGGGCCGAACAGCGTGGGCTCAAACGCACCGAGGGGCACAAGCGTGGTGAGGCCGTGCTGATGGAGTGCGTCGATGCTTGTTTGGAGATGGGCGTCAAGCACCTGTCGGCTTACGCATTTTCCACTGAGAATTGGCGCCGTTCGGTCGATGAGGTCCGATTCCTTATGGGCTTTAATCGCGATGTGCTGCGCCGACGTCGTGATGAGTTGGATTCGAAGAACGTTCGCGTGCGTTGGGCAGGGCGTCGCCCGCGACTGTGGCGCTCGGTTATTAAGGAACTTGAGATTGCCGAGGAGCAGACGAAGGACAATGACGCGCTAACTCTGTATATGTGCGTCAACTACGGTGGTCGCGCTGAAATTGTTGATGCTGCTAGAGAGATTGCTCGTCAGGCAGCAGCGGGGGAGCTCAGCGAATATGACTTGACCGAGAAGTCTTTCGCACAGTTCCTGGATGAGCCGACTATGCCGGATGTTGATCTGTTCCTGCGTCCATCGGGCGAGCAGCGCACGTCCAACTTCTTAATCTGGCAGTCCGCCTATGCGGAGATGGTCTATCAGGACAAGCTTTTCCCGGATTTCGGTCGGGATGACATGCGCGCCGCAGTGGTGGAGTACGCCAAGCGCGACCGTAGGTTCGGCAAGGCCTAGAGCCGATATTTTTTAGGGGGGGGGAGGGAGCCCGGGCTACTTCTTCTGGCAGTCCCTGCACAGGCCGAAGACCTCAGCAGTGTGCCCGGTCAGATTAAAACCGTGCTCCTCCGCAAGGCTGTGAGCCCACTGCTCGACAGGGCCGCCGGCGACTTCAACGGTGCTGCCGCAATCGGTGCAGACCAGGTGATGATGGTGGTGGTCACCGCACAGCCGGTAGAGAGCCTCTCCGGAGGCATTGTGCAGAACATCGACAATGTCCATTTCTGCAAGGGACTGGAGCGTCCGATAGACCGTCGTCAAGCCGACCTTGTCCCCACGTTCCGTCAGCGACTTATGAATGTCAGCAGCGGAGCGAAAATTAGGGGCCTCACTCATAATCGACACGACGGCGCGGCGTTGGCGAGTACTGCGCTGGCCGATGCGGGTTGCGGCCGGCCGCGCGGAGGCGTGTGCCCCGGTGCTAGCGGGGGAGCCCGTACCACGTGGGTTTTCGCCAGAACTAACTTCGTGCATATCTTCGCCAGCCATGTAACCGACACTACCCGGTATCGGTTGGACAAGATGCGCTAGAGTATAGGGGAACTTTTAACTGGCCTGTTGGGGTCAGTACATTTTGCTTTTCATTATGTCGTTCGCCGCACGGAACGGGCTGAATTGTGTGCCCGGAAAAGGCGTGTGGTGTGCGATGCGAAGCCATTTATAAGGAGTGGTCTAGACCGTGGCACCTAAGTCAGTTGTCGATACCGTCGCCAACCTGTGTAAGCGCAGGGGGTTCGTTTACCCGTGTGGTGAAATTTACGGCGGTACCCGCTCGGCATGGGATTACGGTCCCCTGGGTGTGGAGCTGAAGGAAAACATCAAGCGCCAGTGGTGGAAGACCTTCGTCACCGGCCGTAAGGATGTCGTCGGCCTGGATTCCTCCATTATCCTGCCGCGCCAGGTCTGGGAAGCTTCCGGCCACGTCGCTACCTTCACCGACCCGCTGGTGGAGTCCCTGCACACCCACAAGCGCTACCGCGCTGACCACCTGCTGGAGGCCTACGAGGCCAAGCACGGTCACCCGCCGGCCAATGGTTTGGCAGACGTTCCGGACCCGGAGACCGGTCAGCCGGGCAACTGGACCGAGCCGCAGATGTTCTCCGGTCTGATGAAGACCTTCCTCGGCCCGGTCGACAATGAGCAGGGCCTGCACTACATGCGCCCGGAGACCGCTCAGGGTATCTTCGTCAACTTCAAGAACGTTATGACCACGGCTCGCCTGAAGCCACCGTTCGGTATCGGCCAGACCGGTAAGGCATTCCGCAACGAGATCACCCCGGGTAACTTCATCTTCCGTACCCGCGAGTTCGAACAGATGGAGATCGAGTACTTCGTCGCACCGGACCAGGCGGAAGAGAAGTTCGATGAGTGGGTCGACGCCTGCTGGAACTGGTTCATTGACCTGGGCGTTAACCCGGAGAACATGCGTCAGTTCGACGTTCCGAAGGACGAGCGCGCTCACTACTCTGCACGCACGATTGACTTCGAGTACCGCTTCCACTTCCAGGGCAACGAGTGGGGCGAGCTGATGGGTGTCGCCAACCGTACGGACTACGACCTCGGCTGCCACATCGAGCACTCCAAGGAAGACCTGCGTTACCACGACCAGGTCACCGGCGAAAAGTACGTTCCGTACGTCATTGAGCCGTCCTTCGGTCTGACCCGCGCCCTGATGGCCTTCCTGTGTGATGCCTACACCGAGGAAGAGGTGCCGAACGCAAAGGGCGGCACCGACACCCGTACTGTGCTGAAGCTGGACCCGCGTCTGTCGCCGGTTAAGGTTGCTGTTTTGCCGCTGTCGAAGAAGGACACCCTGACTCCGACTGCTGAGGCTGTCGCCGACAAGCTGCGCCAGTACTGGGCCGTCGATTACGACACCTCCGGTGCTATCGGCCGTCGTTACCGTCGCCAGGATGAGATCGGTACTCCGTTCTGTGTCACCGTTGACTTCGATACTCTCGAGGACAACGCTGTGACCGTCCGTGACCGCGACACCATGGAGCAGGAGCGCGTCAAGATTGACGAGCTGGAAGGCTACCTCGCAGCTCGCCTGGTGGGCTGCTAATGGCCGAAGAAGTTTTTTGGGAATCCTATAGTCTCGGCGACGGTTCTCGGGAAAAATCCGAGCAAACCTGGCCGATTCTGAAGGAAAGCACCGAAGTCGGCACGTACATCCGTGATGAGCAGGGCGATCGCCTCAACACCCCGGAAGGGGAGTGGGTCATTGACGCCTCTGCTAATCACCGTGTTTCCGCCACGCTTCCCGACGGCCGCGTGTTCTCGACCGTTGCTGCTGACCGTGACAAGATTTCGCGAGCCAAGCAGCTTTCAGTGACCTTTGGGCCGGAGCGTCCTGAAGGCAAGCTGGTGTGCGAGGGATCGACGAACTACGTCATCGAGAATGCGAAGACCGGCGAGAAGTGGGGCCAGTTTACCGGTGCGTCCCGTGGCGTGCGCCACGCAGAGGTGCAGTTCGACACCGATGAGGGCCGTGCGCTGCCGGAAGAGGAGAAGATCTTCCTGGTCTACAGTGCTCGTCGAGTGCTGGAGTCCCGCATGGTTTCCTCTACCTGGATTCTCACTGTCTGCTTGCTCTTGCTGATTGCCTATATGATTTGGGTGTGGATCGTGTAGCAACTATTGCAGACGGCGTCGTTTACGACGAGTACAAAAAGACCCTGTCCGACGGCTGGAGCTGTCAGGTCGGGGTCTTTAGTGCTTTCTGGATCACCTCGCCACAAGGGCGTGGCTGGCAGGTGAAAGCCCGCTTTTTTAGCACGAACGCGCTAGTGATGACGAATCCGGATGAGGGGGATTCTTTCGTCCTAAACAGAGAAGGACGGGGAATTCGCACGGTCTTCGACATCGAACGGCCAGGCTATGAGCTCGCCCGAATCGTCAGAGAGGACAGCCTAGGCCGAGGGGTATTTGGTGTCTATGCCCAGAAAGGAGACTTCCGGGGGAGTTTCGAAGACTGGCTGATTGCCGCCGCTCTGGCGACGTGGTCTGTGGATGGACCACGCCAGATGCGAATTTAGGCGGGAATCTAGAAGCCCATTGTGCTGCCGGAGCCGCCTGGTCGGCTCGAACCTCCGCCGAAACCGCCGAATCCGCCGATACTGCCACCAAAGCCGCTGTTGTTGCTGAGCATGCTGCCTAGCACCATGCCGGCGACCATCGAACCGTTGCTGCCGCCACCGCGGCGCTGATCCTGGTAGCGGCGGATGTCACGGCGGGCCAAGTCAGCGGCCTCAGCCGCGAGCTTGCGCGCACGACGTGCGTAGGCCAAAGCCTTTCGCGGATCGTCGTTGGCGAAGCCCTGAGCAGAGCCGTAAGCACGCTGCGCCTCTGCGAGGCGAGTGCGAGCCTCAGCGCCAACCACACGGCGGCGGGTAGCAATTAAGTCAGCCGCGGCGCGAATGTGATTGTCGGCATCCTGCATGCTGTGCTGCAAAGTAGCGGTAGCGCGGGCGAACGACGCGGCCTTATCTCGAGCGGAGTCGAGGGCTTCGTCGAGCAGCTCATCGGCATCGGTCAGTGCGGTCCAGGAACTCAGTGGATCCACTTCGGACTTATTGGCTGCCACACCGAGTGCTTCGCGGCCTGCTTCGATGGCTGCATTGAGACGCTCGCGGTTGATGTTGGCGCCTTGCGGTGCCGACATCAGGTGCGAGGCCTCATCGATTTCACCCCGGACCTCGGCGATAAGGGAAGCCAGCCCCGCGACTGCAGCGTGAATATCGCTATCGGCGTGTTCAATGGCCTCCAGAAGACTCTCTGCCTGTGTGAGCGCAAAGTCGGTGGCCGACAGTGCATCAATCAGACCACCTTGCTCACCGGCGGGTAGGTCCGCGATGCGGCGGGCCTCAGTCATTGACTGGTCAGCCTGATTCAGGTGCTCCGTGGCCATGTCGATATTGTCGGTCACAGAGCTGAGCATCTGCTCTTCGTAACGTGCGCGCAGACCGTCGAGAATTTCGCCGGCACGCGGCATACGTGAGCGCAGCTCGACGCTTCGCTGAGTGAGCTTTGAAATGGTCGCTTCAGCATTCATTAACTCCTGGCGGAGTTTCTGGAAGTTTGCGGCCTCGCCGTCGAGCTGGTCATCCGCAACACCACAGGTGGAGATAATCTCCAGTAGGACACTGCGGCGCTCGATTTCGTCGGTCACGGAGCCGTCGTCAAGCTGTTGGCGAAGTGCAAACGCGCGCTCGAGCGTGGACTGAGAGTGCTTCAGTGCGTTGTCGAAGCTGCGGATGCGTTCGGTGCCGAACTCAGCGCGAGCGAGGTCGAGCTCGGTGTTGGCCTTGCGAATGGACTCATCGGTACTGACAATCTCATCGTGCGCAAGAACATCGAGCGAGCTGGTGCTCAGCGAGTCCAGCGAAGAGACATCCCTGGGGTCGATGTTGCGGCCACGAGCGATCTCCTCCTCATCGCGCTTCTTCTTATTGCGACGGCCCACGGCCCAGGTGGCGCCACCGACAACGGCGGCACCACCGAGGCCGGCACCGAGCGCCCACCCACCGGCGGAGCCGCTGCCACCGCCTGCCTCGGCGATGGCAGCTTCACCCGCAGCTGCCCAGTTGTCATCCTCTAACAACTGCCCTTGAGCTGCCCTGTTGATGGCCTCCGCGTTGCGGGGGAAGGAGTCTCCGACGAAAGCGCCGAGGTTTCGGTCTTCCACAGCGACGACGATGACACCGCGGTTGTCGGCAGCTCCGAGGTGTTCCCAGGCCTGCTGTGCCCACTGCTGGCCCTGAATGCCGTCGAAGCTCTTGATATAAAACACCGAGAACAGGAGTCGCTTGTCGGTCTTGAGTTGCTGAATCTGCTCCTTCAGACGAGCTTCATCGCCGCCGCTCAGCACACCTGCGAGATCAGCCACCTCGCCCGACACATCTGTCGGTGCCTCGGCGTGCGACAGTGGTGCTGACGGTGCGAGTGCCAGCAGCGAAGCAGGTGCGTGAACCGGTGGCTGTGCCGGTAGCGCGGCAGTAATTAGCGGCATGCTCAGGCCGAGGAAAGCACCCGATGCAGCAAGGTAAAGGGGGCGAAACACGCGATTCCTGTCAGACATATCTACAAGGATACGTAACAATAATCACGTGGCCGGTAAATTTTCGTATTCATCTTTTGAACTCGCCCGTATTGTCGAGGAGTCTCCGAAGCAGTCATTGCTGCCCGGGGTGCAGTCCTTGGAAACCCACCGGGCGGCGTTTGCACGAGATCGCGCCCGCGTCCTGCACTCCGCAGCGCTGCGCAGGCTGGCTGACAAAACCCAGGTTGTGGGGCCAGGGGAGGGCGATACTCCGCGCACACGCCTGACTCACTCGCTGGAGGTCGCGCAGATTTCCCGCGGAATCGCCAGCGAGTTGGGTGCAGATGAGGATCTCGCAGAGCTGGCCGGCCTGACCCATGACATCGGGCATCCGCCGTATGGCCACAACGGCGAGCGCGCCCTCAACGAGATTGCCGCTGGGTGCGGCGGGTTTGAGGGCAACGCGCAGACGCTGCGTATTCTCACTCGCCTCGAGCCGAAGGCGCTCGATGGTACAGGTGAGCCCTGCGGACTCAATCTCACTCGGGCGGCGCTCGATGCGGCTTGTAAGTACCCGTGGACACCGATCGGTCCCGATGGTCAGCTCCGCCACAAGTACGGGGCTTACCAGGAAGATGCTGCGATTCTGCAGTGGATTCGCCAGGGCGTTCCGCACGGCAAGCAGTGTCTTGAGGCGCAGATTATGGACTGGTCTGACGATGTCGCCTATTCCGTCCACGATGTCGAGGATGGCATCGTCTCTGGCCGCGTTGACCTGGGTGTTCTGTGGGACACGGTGGAACTGGCCGCGCTCGCTGACAAGGGCGCTGCCGCATTTGGTGGCGATCCAGCGGAGCTCGTCGAGGCTGCCGGGCGTCTTGCCAGCTTGCCGGTGGTATCAGCTGCGGCGTCCTATGATGGTTCGCTGCGCTCGCTGGTCGCGCTGAAACGGATGACCTCGGAGCTGGTCGGCCGTTTCGTCACGGCTTCCGTCGCGGGTACGCGTGCTGCCTCCGGGTCGACGCTTCCGCTCGGGCGTTACGACGCGGACCTCGCCGTGCCCAGCTCGATTCTGGCGGAGGTCACCATGCTGAAGACCATCGCCGTGCTGTATGTGATGGATCTTCCGCGTCATATTCGCCGTCAGGAGCGTGAACGCGATCGTCTTTTCCGGGTGGCCGAGTATCTGCAGGAAGGTGCTCCAGGGACGCTTGATCCGATGTTCCAGTGGCTCTATTCCCGGGCGGAGAGTGACCAAGCGCGGCTGCGGGTTATCGTTGATCAGCTAGCGTCGATGACGGAATCGCGTGTAGAGCGGCTTGATCGCCAGATTGCTGGTGTGGCTGCGGCGTGGGGGTAGTGCTGTCAGCGATTACTATTTTTGAAGTATCCGCTGAAGGCTACTACTGAGGTCATCGGAAAGCGCCTTCGTAGTCTCTGCGTCGGGCTTCGCATGCATGTAATCGAGGGCTAGTCCATTTACGATAGCTGTGATGAGCCGGGCCGTCTGAGCTATATCTCCAGGGACGTCTGCGGCGGACAGTGCTGAAATGAGATGGTCCTGGAATCTACTGAGTTCGTTCTGGTACTCCTGGGCCAGAACTTTGCGTGTTGATGCAGCGGCACCGAGGATAACCCACAGTGCTGCGTCTTCGCGCTGTATTGGGCCGATGGGGAGTAGTTCGAGCAGGGAGCGGTGGAGCTGTTCTAGCGGCGAGGTATTCGATTGAAAGCGTAGCGACGAGACTCTTTCATGCTGTCGTGCTGCCGAGCGCAGAAGTGCCCTGCTGAGTAGTTCGTCTTTCGTGCCCATAAAATACTGCACTGTTCCAGGGGCTACGCCCGCCTGTTGAGCCACTTTTCGAACGCTGACAACGTCGAACCCCTGGTTAACAATTACTTTGATTGCTGCATCGGAAATGGCTTTTTCTTGAGGTGACATCATGCTCATATCCTAAAACTCCTTTGGGGTTTCATTCGCGCCACTTCCCGTACGACTGTATGATAGTTTACTATACGAATGTACGAGGAAGTGATGGAGATGGACTATCTTGTTCTTGTGGGGCTTGCGCTTCTTGACAGTCTCAGTGCTGGAACCCTGCTGATTCCAGTAGTGCTGCTCATCGTCTGGCGGAGGATGAGGGGTGCCGAATACGTTACTTATTTAGGGACAATTGTCTTGTCCTACTTTGCGGTTGGCATCGCGCTCTTTTTCGGCCTGCGTCAGGCTTTAGACGCAGTCTCGGGCATTGCATCCAACACTTGGTTCAGTTGGGTGATGATGGTGTTGGGTATTTTGTTAGCTGCTTACGGAATCCTGGCACCGAATCCCAAGAAACGGACTGTCGAAGAGGTACTTGAATCTCGGTCGGAGGACACGAAGAAAGGTTCTGCCGGCCTCCCCGCGATGGTGGGTTTAGCCTTAGCAGCAGCAGTTGTCGAGGTCGGTACGATGTTGCCGTACTTGGCGGCAATCGGAATCATTGAATCGATGGCAGTGCCTTTCGCAGTGCAACTGCTTATCCTCGCGCTCTACTGTGTAGTGATGATTTCGCCCGCAGTCATCGTTGGAGTGCTCTTCGCGGCCTTCGGAGATAAGGTCTACAACCGGGTAGTGAACGTTATCCCCCGGTTGGAATATGAAACAAAGGTCACTGTTTTGTGGGTGGCAGCAATAATTGGCATCGTTCTTGTTGCCCGGAGCGCAAATCAACTCGGTTTTATCGGGTAGCGCTGATTCCGCAGTAATACTTTGGCTCAGTCCTCCGCGTCAGGAATTTCGCAGAAGCTCTCGTAGTGGTCGTCGGTGTAGTACCAGACATCCGGATCGTTTTCGGAACCGCCGCCGACAACGATGCGGCGTGCACCGCGGCTGGAATTGCCCGGGGTGGTCACGGTGTATTCGCGGTAGTAGTCACCGCGCTCCTTCGGCAGGCGTCCCTCGTAGTTGCCGAAGTGCTTGCCGTCGTGCTGCGAGTAGATGTGGTCCTGGTCGGTCAGGATGCGGTCGATAACATCGTCGGCCTCCTGCGGCAGGGTATCTACTGCGCAGGTGGCACCCTTTGTGCCAGCCTTGTTGCTGCCCGAGTTGGGGCCAGGTTTAGGGCCTGGTTTCGCGCTGGAGGCAGTGGAATCCTGCGACCCCTGTGAGTTCTCGGATGCCGTAGAGTTCTGGTCTCCGCCATCGAGCCCGAAATAACTACCAGCCAGCACCAGGGCGGCAGCGCCTACGCCGCTCGCAATCTTCTTCCACTCAGCCATGGCTAGTATCTTTCCATATCGGTCGCCGCCGGCACGTTTTTGGGTTGAGCGCGGGCGGCTCGTCGGCAAGCGAAACCTCTACGGCGGAGTCGATTGGACGGGTTGGGTAAGGTTATTTTCATGGCTAGGGGAAGAATTCCGGACTCCGATATCGCGGCAATCCGCGAACGGACTCCGATTGAGGAGATCGTTGCAGAATACGTGAACCTCAAACCGGCTGGCGCGGATTCTCTGAAAGGGCTATCGCCTTTTAAAGACGAGCGCACGCCGTCGTTCCACGTACGCCCCAATCATGGCTACTACCACTGCTTTTCCACCGGCAAGGGCGGTGATGTATTCAGCTTCCTCATGGAGATGGAACACCTGTCTTTCCCGGAGGCTGTCGAAGCCTGTGCGGAGAAAATTGGCTTCCACATTAACTATGAGGGCGGCGGCACGGGCCGTCGCGAGGAACCGGGAACCCGACAGCGTCTCATCGCCGCAAACCGCGAGGCACAGAAGTTCTACCGCGAACAGTTCTCCACGCCAGCGGCAGCGCCCGCGCGCGAGTTTCTGGAAAACCGCGGCTTCACCGCCGAGCACGCGGCCCAGTTCGGCTGTGGTTACTCGCCAGCCGGCTGGGACACTCTAACCAAGCACCTGCAGCGCCTGGGCTTTAGCTTCGAGGAGCTGGATAAGGCGGGTCTTTCCAAGATGGGGCGCATGGGGCCGATCGATCGTTTTCACCGTCGTCTCATGTGGCCGATCCGCAATATGTCCGGCGATGTCATCGGTTTTGGTGCCCGCAAGCTTTTCGACGATGACAATCTGGGCAAGTACATGAACACGCCCGAGACCATGCTGTACAAGAAGTCCAAGGTCCTTTTCGGCTTGGATCTGGCAAAGAAGGACATTGCCACTGGTCATCAGGCTGTAATCGTGGAGGGCTACACTGACGTCATGGCCATGCACGCCTCAGGCGTGACCACGGCCGTCGCGTCCTGCGGTACCGCTTTCGGCGAGGAACACCTCCAGCTGCTGCGCCGTCTCATGCTCGACGACAACTTCTTCCGCGGCGAACTCATCTACACCTTCGACGGCGACGAGGCAGGACAGAAGGCCGCCATGCGCGCCTTCGAGGGGGAGCAGAACTTCACCGGCCAGTCCTACGTCGCGGTCGCGCCGGACGGCATGGATCCGTGCGATCTGCGCCAGAAGAAGGGCGAGGCCGCAGTGCGCGATCTCGTTGCTTCACGACGGCCATTGATCGAATTTGTCCTCCGCACACTTCTGGCCGACTATGACCTGACCACCGCTAATGGCAGGGTCTCCGGGCTGCGCCGAGTGGTGCCTGTCCTGGCCCAGCTCAAGGACGCGGCGCTGCGCGATGAGTATGCCCGCGAAGTTGCCGGCTGGATTGGCTGGAATGATGAAGCCGAGCTTGTGCAGCGCGTCCGCGAGGAGGCCAGTCGGCCACAGAATGAAAAGCGCACTCCCTACCAGCGTCGCCAAGAAGAGGCCCGGGCCCGTGAAGAGGCGGAGGAAGCGCGGCGCCGGCGCAACCCGGCACTGCCGTATCCAAACCCGCGGGACCCTGTGCTTTATGCGCAGCGTGAGGCCCTCAAGCTGGCAATTCAAGAGCCCGCCACCACCGGCCCGGTATTCGATGCGCTCGCACCCGAGACCTTTGGGCATCCGACCTACCGGGCGGTATTCGATGCCATCATGGCTGCAGGTGGTGCCTGCGGGGAAGCGGCCACACAGCCACATAGTTGGGCGACCGCAATTATGGATCAGGCGCGGGAGGACGTCGTCAAGCATCTCGTGACTGAGCTGGGCGTGGAGCAAATCGCCGTCGATGCAGAGACGCTGCGCCCGTATGCGCAGGCGATTCTGGCGCGGTTGCAGGAGGTGTGGGTCGGTGACCAAATTGCACAGCTGAAGGCGATGCTCTCACGAATGCGCCCCTCAGACGACGAAACCGCCTACAACTCGCTGTTCGCGGACCTGCTCGCGATGGAGCAGTACCGCCGCGAACTGCAAGCAGAGGCGGTCAAGGTCGTGTTTGAGTAGCTAGTGGCTAGCGACTAGTAGCCGCGGCGAATCCACTCTTCCAAGTGCGGAGCCTCGCGGCCAATCGTCGTGTGGTCGCCATGACCCGTGCGGACAGTCGTTTCCGCAGGCAGAGTCAGCAGATTGTCGCGGATGGAGTTAATAATCGTGTCGAAATCCGAGTAGGACCGACCGGTCGCCCCCGGACCGCCGGAAAACAGCGTGTCACCAGAGAACAGCTCCGCGGCCTCCGGTACGTACAGACAGCACGAGCCAGGGGAGTGGCCCGGAGTGTTAATAATGACAACCTCCGTGCCTGCAATCTCCAGGCGCTGACCGTGCGCGAGGTCCTCGTGCGCCAGGTCCGGCCAGGACTGCTCCCACAGCATCTGGTCGCCCGGGTGGACGAGCAGGGGAGCGTCGAGCTTCTCCTGCAGTTCAGGGGCCACAGTGATGTGGTCGTTGTGCGCGTGGGTGCATACAATCGCCTTTACCTTGCGGCCATCCACCGCGTCAATAATCGGCTGCGCCTCATGCGCCGCATCGATGACAATGACCTCACGGTCATCGCCGAGCACCCATACGTTGTTGTCTACGTCCCACGTGCCACCATCGAGCGAGAACGTGCCCGACGTGAGAACGTGGTCGACCCTCAAACCCTTGTTCACAGCGTCACCACCGATCGCAGTACCTTACCGGCCTTCATGGTTTCGAAGGCCTCGTCAACATCCTCAATGCCAATGCGCTCCGTCACGAAGCCCTCTAATGGCAGGCGGTTCTGCAACGACAGATCCACCAGCATCGGGAAGTCGCGCTCTGGTAGGCAGTCGCCGTACCAGGACGACTTCAACGCACCACCGCGGCTAAACACATCCGCCAGCGGGATGTCCAGCTCCATTGTCGGCGCCGGAACACCGACCAGAACAACGCGTCCAGCCAGGTCACGGGCGTAGAACGCCTGCTTGTAGGTTTCCGGACGGCCGACCGCATCAATCACGACATCAGCACCGAAACCGTCGGTCAGCTCACGCACTCGCTTAACGACGGGATCCTCTTCCCCGGTGCCCTTATCGCTCTTAGCCAGCTCCGCAGAGTTAATGGTCTCGGTCGCGCCGAATTCGCGGGCGGTATCCAGCTTCTCGTCCGAGATGTCGATGGCAATAATCTTGCTAGCGCCGGCCAGCTTGGCACCGGCGATAGCGGCCGTACCAACGCCACCGCAGCCGATGACGGCTACCGATTCACCGCGCTTAACCTCGCCGGTGTTAATAGCCGCACCGATGCCGGCCATGACACCGCAGCCCAGCAGGCCCGCAACGGCCGGATCGGCTGCCGAATCGACCTTGGTGCACTGGCCCTCGTGGACGAGGGTGGCATCCGCAAAAGCGCCGATTCCAAGTGCCGGGGTGAGGACGGTGCCGTCGGCAAGCGTCATGGGCTTGGAGGCGTTGAAAGTGCTAAAGCAGTACTGTGGCTCACCGCGCTTGCAGGCGCGGCACTCGCCACAGACGGCGCGCCAATTGAGGACAACGAAATCGCCGACGGCAACATGCGTGACCTCTTCGCCAATCTCGGAGACCACGCCTGCGGCCTCGTGGCCGAGGAAGAACGGGTACTCGTCGGTGATATCGCCGTCGCGGTAAGCCAGGTCTGTATGGCAGACGCCGCAGGCCTGGATGTCGACAATGACATCGTTCGGGCCCGGGGACGGGATGTGGATATCAGTAAGTTCTACAGGTGCGCCTTTTTCGCGGGCGATAACGCCGCGCACAACGCGTGCGGTTTGCTCGGTGTTTTCGGTTCCGTTGGTTTGTTCAGACATAAGCCCCATCGTATGAGCGCGGTATGAAAAGTGCATGATGGAAAGCATTTTCAGTACTGGTAGGAGCTTTGTGGGCGCTGTGTGAGGTTGCGTGGATTGTGTGGATTGCGTGGCTCTGAGAACTCACAACGGTGTCATGACGTGTGGGAAAAGAAGGTATAAATTGACCTTTGACCTGGCGATTTGTGAGTTTCAAGGGGTCTGGGTAAAGTATCTATCCGTCGCAAGGAACGGCATGGCCGAAGTTCGGTTTAGCCGGTTCTGTGCGGTGGATATTCCTCCATAGCTCAATGGCAGAGCATTCGACTGTTAATCGAAGGGTTGCTGGTTCGAGTCCAGCTGGAGGAGCAATTAAGCCAGGTCAGAGAGTTTTTCTCTGGCCTGGTTTTCGTTTAAGAAGACGAAGAAGACAAAAACAGACAGAAAATAATCCAAGCCCTAGGAAAGTCGGAAAAGCGTGTCTGGGCGGTGCGTCGCCGGTGGGCACCTTTCGCCACTTACCCCAGTGCGAGTTACTGACTGCGTTTATGGCTGATGGCGTTGGGTGGATGCGAGTTACTGACTGCGTTTATGTCAAAAATGGCTCGAAAAATGGT